>CAIPQU010000174.1 GCA_903867305.1 uncultured beta proteobacterium | reverse complement strand
GAGCCGTTTTGATCGCACAGATAATGGTAAAAAATTAGGTCTAGAGGATGTGATGGTTTTGATGGGCAAAGGCCCTAATGAAAAATACCATGGCAGCTATGAAGGTATTGCGCAAATCATTGATTTATTTTGTGGCAAAAACGCCACTGACAGTAAGAGGTGATTTTTTAACTATTTTGCACGATCAGTTTTACTGCAAAATGGTGATGCTCATTTAAAAAATTTTTCATTAATTTACGATGTGCCTGATGGCGATATTCAACTTTCGCCACTCTATGATGTAGTCAGAACATCGATCTATTTAATTACTAACTCCAAAACGGGACATGCCAAAGTAGAAAATACGCTAGCCCTGAATTTCAAAAAGAGTAAAAGCTATCCCCCAGAAAAAGATTTAATCCAATTTGGACAGCAGGTATGTCTGGTTCAAAATGCTCAACAAATTTTAGAAAAAATTGAAGATGCAAAGAGGACTGTTTTAAGTCTTCACTCAAGTCGGATGAACTCCGATTTAATTCAAACAATCAAGAAAGCTTGGAGAGTTATTTAGTTGTCTTTCGGCACTTAGCAACCTAAATAATAGCTATTAAACGACAAAATCATAGCTGATTTACGACAATTCTGAAAATGGCAGAACTTCAAAGAATTTTTGACACTAAACTTTCAAAAACACTAAATCCCAAACCCCATGACCGAGCTTTAATCCCCTATTTTCAAACTTCGTAATAGGCCGATAACTTGGTCGCTGAGCATATCCAAGAATCTCACTACCATCTTCTAAAATCTCTATTGAAGATGATGTATTGGTTAACTGAGGTTCTGCACTGAGAACTTTGAGCATTTGAAGTGCATACTCTTGCCAATCAGTTGCCAAATGAATATATCCACCCGGCTTCAATTTTTGGCAAATCTTGTGAATAAACGCCCCTTGTACCAGTCTTCTTTTATTGTGTTTTTTCTTGTGCCATGGGTCTGGGAAAAAAATGTGGATTCCATCAAGTAGGCTATCTGGAATCATCTGTTCTAAAACCTCAACGGCGTCATGCCGAATAATCCTTATATTGGAAATCTGTTCTTCACCAATTTTTTTGAGTAATGCTCCCACCCCTGGTTCATGAACCTCAATACCCAAAAAATCATCATTAGGACGAATCTTTGCAATGTTTGCTGTTGTCTCACCCATGCCAAAGCCGATTTCTAAAATTTTCGGTCTTAATGGATCATTATGGCCAAAAACTTGGAGCCCATCGATGAGCTCTGATTTGAATGGGATTAAATACTGCGGCCCCAATTCATCAATCGCACGTTGTTGACCAAGCGTTGTTCTTCCCGCACGCATCACAAAAGATTTGATGCGTCGCGGGACTATGTTTTTTTCTTCTACAGTTTCAGAGTGTTCTTGTGTCATCAATGATTAGCCTAAGCAGTCCAATTCATCCAACCAAAGGTCGAAGTCAAAATAATGACGAGGCCAAACGCAATCCGATACCAGGCGAATGGCTTAAAGTTATTTTGACTCACATACCGAATCAACCATTTCACACAAAAGAAAGCTGAAATAAAAGCGGCTACAAAGCCGACCAATAGAACTGGTCCAAATCCAGTGATATCTAAAAAGCTAGCGTCATGACGTAATTTATACAACTCATAGACAGTAGCTCCAGCAATCACAGGGATCGCTAAAAAGAACGAGAACTCTGTTGCAACCTGTCGTGGTAATCCAAAGAGCATGCCGCCAATAATCGTCGCACCCGACCTCGATGTCCCTGGAATTAAAGCAGCACATTGCGCCAAGCCAACTTTAATAGCGTCTTTCATACTTAAATCTTCAACATGTTCAATACTGCGCAAAACGACTTTACGACTACTTTGCTTCGCTTTCTCTAAATGCTCTGCCCAAAGAATAATGAATCCCCCCACAATAAAGGCAGTAGCAACTGGGATAGGAGCAAATAAATGGGCCTTAATCAATTTACCAAAGATGAGTGCTAGAGTAATAGCTGGTATTGAAGCAACAATGATATTGATCGCGAAACGATTAGATAGCCTCCTTCTTCCAAGTCCCGAAATGACATCAACTATTTTTTGACGGAACTCCCAACATACCGCCAAAATAGCTCCTAACTGAATAATGACCTCAAAGGCTTTACTTCTCTCGTCATTAAATTGCAGAAGATGACCAGCTAAGATTAAATGACCCGTACTAGAAATCGGTAAAAACTCGGTCAAACCCTCTACGATGCCCATGATCAGAGCTTTTACTAATAAAACAATATCCATTTCTATTCCAATGCTAAAAGTATTACTGTTATTTTATGCTCCTTCAAATATCTAGTAAGACTTTATGGAGGAAAACTCTCACCTTTTTCAATCTCAGTAACAATTCCCATACTTGCCAAGGTGGGAGCAAAAGCTACCTAGCTTGAAATTTATCCGATAATTATCTATGCTATTAAGAATTCTTGGCGGTTCAATGGCAACGTCAAATTTCTTTTTCTGGAGAGTGCCTCATAAACCCGATTAAGTTCGCCAACCATCAGCTTTAAATCTCTAGGCTTCAGATTAGCGCGCTCCATCCGAAAACTTAATTGCCTCAATTGGGTCAGGGGACGATACCACACAATGCTTTGCCTCATACGACTCAATCAACAGTATGAGCATCTCAAAACAATCAGCTTTTTTAGTACCCAATGTCGGCTCTTTATCAAAATAGATAGACGCCTCTGCAAGAGCCAACTCATACTCTGTTTCGTTATGTATTGATTTTAATTCTTTCATCATTTTTCCCATCCAACCTTCAAAGTAATTACCTTTTAATCGTTGCGATTAATTCTCAATTTGCAAACATTTGTATTCGGTTTATGGGGGACATCACCATAGCAGGTATAACGCTATCTATCATCCATCAAGTCATCGCGTACATGATGGCTATGTAAGAAAAATGTATCCGAATCTTTTGACTAGAATAAATAATTCTTTCATCTTGAGAAATCGGATCTAGTGCAACTAAATAAGTTTCCACTCGATTCATTACAAAATCTCATTACCAAATGGGGCGAGTTCAATACAAGACTTTTCCTCTTTAGACATTCCGACTTTTGGATCACACTTTGACAATACATCTGCTAATTTATGTTTAGGCTTTAAGATAAAATTAAAAAAGAGTGGTCCTTCTTGTATTGAAACATCGAATATTGATTCTGAGCTGATCTTAAGCCCCTTGAGAAATATTGGTGAGATAACTATTATCACAGAGCTATCAACTTTTCTCAAACTTGTCAGAATTTCATACCCCCAATTAATTTATACAAAACATAGCATCACACATCATTCAATACATGGCAATAACATGCTTAAGCAAAGGATTAATTTTAAATCTCAATGAAAATGGCACTTTTTGATCATTGGTTTTTTTACTCTGGCCTACAAATTTCCTTAATTCTCTGAATCAGTTATAAATATTCTCCCATTTTGCTAAGGAAATTCTTTTAAAATAGAGACTATGAAATAGAAAATTTAGCTTTAAGTGATTCAGATAGGAAAAGTAAATGGCAAGCTCTTTAAATACAGTTGAATTTCCCGATAGCACATGGACAATCTCTAGTGCTCGTCATAAGATGATTGAGCAACAAATTCGGCCATGGGGTATCTTAGATACCCAATATCTAGAATTATTAGATATCGTTAAACGAGAATTTTTCGTCGAAGAGTCCCAAATACCTTTAGCCTTCTCTGATATTAAACTTCCAATTGCTCAATCACCAGAAGTGATGATGGAACCTAAAGTAGAAGTACGTATCTTACAAGCTCTTGCCCCAACCGGTAAAGAAGAGGTTCTAGAGATTGGTACAGGATCTGGCTATATGGCTGCGCTTTTAGCTTATTTTTCT
>CAIPQU010000173.1 GCA_903867305.1 uncultured beta proteobacterium | reverse complement strand
AGAGAAGTTGGAAGTGTCATTGTGGATCTGTTCACGACAGGGACATCAATGGAGCTCTCAATATTCTTGCGTTCGGACAGGAACGTCTAGCGGTAGGAATCCCCGTCCTTTAGGACGGGGAGGATGTCAAATTAATTATTATTAAATCGGGGGAGTCCATGATTAAGGCCTATCTTTCAATGCTTTGCATATTTCTGGCGTCCTGCTCCAGTTTTCCTATAAGCCAAATGCATACCAGCCCTGAAATAGTAGTGATCAATGCCAAACTGATTACTTTAGACCCGAACAATCAAAACGCTGAAGCCTTTGCTGTTCAATCTGGAAAGTTTATACGGGTCGGTACCAATCGCGAGATTCAATCGCTTATAAAGCCAAATACCCAAGTGATTGATGCACAGGGTAAAAGCATTATTCCTGGTTTAAATGATGCTCATATTCATATGGTACGAGCAGGGATGTATTGGAAGTACGAAGTTCGTTTAGATGAAGCGACTTCCATTCAAGGAATTTTAGACTTGATACGTGAGCGCGCAAATAACACTCCTCGGGGGACCTGGATTTTGACATTAGGTGGATGGCATCCCAGTCAAATCAAAGAGCGTCGAATGCCCACGTTAGCTGAATTGGACTTGGTTGCCCCTCATCATCCGGTTTATATTCAAGCGCTCAGAGATATGGGGCAGATGAATTCAAGAGCTATTGAGAAAAGTGCGATTCAAGCAACGACCTCATTACCTGCGGGTGTGCGAATCGGTAAAGACACTTCTGGTAATTTTAATGGTTTGATTCAAGGATTTAATGGCCAGGTTTTAGCCCTTAAAGCATTTCCTTCATTAAGTCTGGACGAAAAAATAGAGGGTTTGAAATTAGTCATGCGTGACTTTAATCAAGCTGGGATCACGAGTGTTGGTGAGACTTTTGGGATTGGTGTCGATGAAGCAGATTATGAGGTCTTGTTTGAAACTTGGCGCCGACAACAAATGAGTGTGCGAGTTGGATTGCATTTTCCGACTATCAATTATCCAGACGCAAAGAAATGGATTGAACGTCCTGCTGCTGGCATAGGTGATGAGATGTTGCTCTTGAATGGACTTGGTGAAGGAGTTTTAAATTCGGTCGGAGACGGTTACTTCCCCAAGCAATTCCCGATTAGCAAAGAAGCCAAAGAAGAGTTGCAACAAATTATTGCCTTAGGGGCAGTAAATAAAATGAACTTTCAACTGCATGCAACCCTAGAAACCACCATGAATGCGATGTTGGATGCATTAGAGGAAGTCAATCGTTCAACTCCCGTTAATCATCTCAGAGTCACATTTTTACATGCAGAGCAAATTACACCTTCGATTATCGACCGGATGAAAAAACTGGGGATGGGTATACAAATGCAAAATCGTCAGTCATTGGGTAGTGATCAGATGCAAGCCAATTGGGGTCATCGGGCGATAGATATTCCTCCAGTGAAGACAGTTTTTATGAGCGGTATACCGATGGCGGGGGGTACTGACGGAACGACTTCTTCCTCCTATCGACCATTTATATCTTTACATTGGCTAATTTCTGGAAAGAATTGGCGGGGAGATATCGTCAGACCTACTGAAAAATTATCAAGGGAACAAGCTCTGAAAATTTATACACAAGGTGGTGCCTGGTTTACTTGGGAAGAAGATAAAAAAGGAAGTATTGCTCAAAACATGTTGGCAGATTTTGTCATCTTAGAAAAAGATTACCTTACTATTCCTGAAGATGAAATTCGGTTTTTGCGACCGATCATGACCGTCGTCGGTGGAAAAATCGTCTACCAAAAGATGAGCCAACCATAAGCATATATTTGCTTCATTTGGCAGATCTATTGATGGTTGCAGAAAAATTTCCAAAGAATAATCTGAGAATCTTTCGATCATTCATCCCTAGAATCAGTAAACCAGGTTCCCTCTAGAGCTCGTAAATACTGATTACTCTATCAATAAATATCCTCCTATTTTGATTTAAGTCAAATACAAAACGGATAGGGTAGGTAACATAAAAAAAACTCATCGTCGATCATTTTTAGATCAGTTTTCTTTTGGGGGAGCTACATATGTTTAAAAAAATATTAATTCCGATTTCCAGTGACGGTCTTGCGAAGTCGGAGGTTCATCAATTACTGAGGATTATTGGTCCAGATGTCAAGAAAGTGACCTTGTTATTTGTATCTGATCCTTTTCCGCCGAATATTTATTCAAAATATCGTGACGATATTCTGATATCTGAAGCAAAACATCAAAAAGCCTGTCAATTATTTGCTCATCAACTATTTACCAAAGTAGGTTCTAAGTTTGAAGGTAAAGCTTATGAAACCTGCCATGTATTCAATATGAATGTCGCAAATGGAATTCTTGAGGCAGCCAAAAAGACAAAGGCTGATTTGATTGCTATGGCATCCCGAAAAAGGAAGGGATTGGCTGGGATGTTTTTTGGTAGCGACACCCATTGGGTCATTGTGGGGACAAAGTTACCAGTATTAGTTGTTTAACTGGATAAAAGGAAAAATCATGACAAATCTTACACACTATGTACCCAACCTCTTTACGAGTATTTTTGATGATTTAGATACGTCTAGTTACATTGTCAGACCCCTTCATGGTAAACCTTTGCAAAGTTCATTTAAGGTCGATATCAAAGAAACTCCGGTGGCCTACAACATCAAAGCTCAGATACCTGGGGTGCAAAAGGAAGATATTCATATCTCCGTGGATGGTGGGATGGTCACGATTCAAGCGCAGATCAAGCAACATGATCAAAAATCTGAGGATGAGAAAATTGTCCAAAGTGAGTTTTATTACGGAACGGTTTCGCGTAGTTTTCAGTTACCTGAAGATGTTGATTCTACGGGGACTAAAGCCAATTATGAAAATGGCGTTTTACATCTTCATCTACCGAAGAAAGTAGGTGATACATCAAAACGTATCCACGTTTCTTAAGAAAGTAGGTCAGGGTGAAACTTCGGATCACACAAGGGACCTTATCTAGCCAACATGGTCGGGATGGTCAAGATATTGGACTGACTATGCTTTTTGCTGGGGAATATACGGGATCCTTGTGTGACTCTGGAGATTTGGAGATTAATATTGGGAATGGTCATCTCGCTTATGTTCCATCGAATAAGATAGAGGAAAAAATTGAGCGAGGCGATTTAGTAGTTTTAGCCTTGTAAGAATTTTGAATGAAAGTGGCGACGTGCTATAAGTGCTCTGATACATTAACTTCAGTAACTATGAGATCACAGTCATTCTAGATCTTTCTTCGTATAAATCTAGAGTCTTTGCTTCTTCTTTCATCATCTGATGATTCAAACCTAGCGCCTACGCCGAATGCAAATAGGTATTAGTGGTTTTGTAGGTTGGGGGTTGATGGACCCCATATGGCAATTCTATTTCGCCCTAAATTTTTAGCATCGTACATAGCTGCATCTACTTTTCGAACTAGCTCAGTCAAAATCAGACTGGTTTTCATCCGATAATAGTTTTTTGGATATAAAACAGCGACGCCAACACTAATTTGTATTTTTACCTCATACGATGCGCTCGTCTGATGTGAGGAGTTGGCAATATAGAGCCTTAATCGCTCGGCGGTTTCAGTCGCCTGATCAAGGTTCGTTTCAGGCAGCAAAATGATAAATTCTTCGCCACCAATACGACCAATCGAATCCATTGAACGCAGAGTCTCCTTGGTGTGTTTGACGAGGCTGATTAATATTTCATCACCGACAAGATGACCAAAGTGGTCGTTCACCATTTTAAAGTTATCAATATCGATTTCAAGTAATGCGAATGAACGTTGATTTCTGCGTGAACGTTCAATTTCGTCATGAATGAGGTGAAAAATTTCGGTTCGACTTAAGCACTGTGTTAATGAGTCAATTTGTGAGAGTGTCTGAAGACGATGATTATTACTAATCATGTGTAAGATGATTTTGCGTGTACCGATCATTCCAATCAACAAGAGTAAAGAAATCATCAGTGATAAGAAGGCATCATTAAAACGGTATTTACCTAAAGTAGCCATTTCAAATAAAAATCTTATTCTGATACTGAGTAAGAGAGCGAACCCTAGTCCTAAAGACAACCATCCCCAGCGGTAAGCAAGAGGAGAAAATTTCATTAAGTGAAAGCTCAATAACATCGACCCTATCAGTCCGAAGAGAGAGAGTAAATATAACAAGATGGTTATATAGAGCATGGAGTAGTTTTTTTAATCGCTTTTGTTCGTTGCTATATCTAATAATCTTTGATCTGAAACCATTATCAGTTCATTAAAGTTGATCTTCATTGATTTAAATCAAATACCGATCTAATAAAGGGAATACAGTTAATTCAGAACTATTGTGATAGAAATGCTAATTTTTGACAGCATTCTGATTGAAGTAATCGACCCTTCATCGATGGAATTCATCAAGGCGGAAATAAACATGATTAAAGCAAAAACATCAAAAACAAAGTTGAAGTTGAAGCCTAAGTCAAAATCAAGCTCAAAATTTATTCCAAAGAAGAGACCTCAACTGCCGAAGGTCTTAACGGGGATTGATGGCTTAGATGCAATTACCAATGGTGGTCTGCCAAAAGGAAGGCCTACCTTAGTCTGCGGGAATGCTGGCTGTGGAAAAACACTTTTAGCGATGGAGTTTTTAGTCAAGGGGGCTACTCAATTCAATGAGCCTGGTGTCTTTATGGCATTTGAAGAATCGACCCAAGACTTAATTAATAATGTCGCATCTCTTGGATTTGATCTAAAGAGCTTAATTGCAAGTAAAAAAATCACTGTCGATTTTGTATATATTGACAGTGACGAAATTGCCGAAGCAGGAAATTACAATCTAGATGCTCTTTTTATTCGACTTGGCGCCGCGATTGATGCTGTAGGCGCAAAACGAGTTGTGCTTGATACGATTGAGTCATTATTTTCGAGTCTACCAAACCCCACCATTTTAAGAGCAGAGCTGCGCCGTCTTTTTCGTTGGCTAAAAGATAAGGGTGTTACTGCCGTAATTACAGGAGAAAGTGGCATTGATACCATCTCTCGTCAAGGATTAGAGGAATACGTATCCGATTGTGTGATCTTATTAGACAGTCGGATCGTAGAGCAGATTTCTTCCAGACGCCTTCGTATCGTCAAGTATCGCGGGAGTTTACACGGCACGAATGAATATCCTTTCTTGATTGATGAAGACGGTATTTCTTTAATCCCAATTACCTCTTCGAAGTTAAATTACCATGCACCATCCGGACGAGTGTCGACTGGAATTGATCGGCTAGATGCGATGTTGGGTTTTAAAGGTTTTTATCGTGGTAGTTCTATTATGTATTCAGGTACTGCAGGAACTGGAAAAAGTAGCTTTTTAGCGCATTTTGCTGATTCTAGTTGTCGCCGAGGAGAGCGGGTTCTTTTTTGGTCTTTTGAAGAATCACCAAGTCAAATTGCTCGTAATATGAAATCCATTGGCGTTGATTTAGATCAATGGGTTAAAAAAGATCTTTTAAAAATTGAATCTGTGAGGCCATCGCAATATGGTCTAGACATGCACTTAATCATGATTCAAAAAATGGTAAATACCTATAATCCGCAAATTGTCATTTTGGATCCACTGACTAGTTTTTCAGATGACAACAATACTTCTCAGGTGAAAAGAATTCTGATGAAATTAGTAGATTTTTTAAAATCTAAAGGAATTACTGCCATGTTCTCAAGTCTAACCCCAAGCGGGTATTCTGCTGAGACATCTCACATAGCTATTTCATCTTTAGTAGATTCGTGGATTTTGTTAAGAGATTTAGAAACGAATGGCGAGCGTAATCGGGGTTTATATATTCTCAAAAGTCGAGGGATGGCTCACTCCAATCAAGTTCGAGAGTTCTTAATTACGAATAAGGGAGTAGAACTTATCGATATCTTCTCTGGCCCAGGTGGAGTATTAACGGGTGGAGCGCGGATGAGTATGTTAGCGCAAGAAAAAGCCTTGGTCATGAAGACCGATCAGGAAGCGGAATTGCGTCATTTTGAATTAGAAAATAAACGCAACATGTTAGATGCCAAAATTGCTGAAATGCGGGCAGAATTTGCTGCTCAAGAGTCGACCAACATTAAATTAATGTCACAAGAAAAACTTCGTAAGACGCAATTGAAAGAAGATCAATCAGAGATGAAGTTGTTGCGACAGTCAGACCTAAAGAGTACACCGACAAAAGTCAAAAGGAATCAAAATGAACCAAACTATTCCTAACTCTTCTGTTTTAAAGTTGCGTCTCTATGTTGCGGGTCAAACACCCAAGTCGATTTTAGCCTTGAATAATCTGAAAAAGATTTTTGGAGAATCTGGCGTGACGAGTTATGAGCTTGAGATCGTTGATTTATTAGAAAATCCTCAATTGTCCGAAGAAGATCATATCTTAGCGATACCCACTTTAGTTCGTAAACATCCGCAACCGATGAAAAAGGTGGTCGGCGACCTGTCCGATTTTCAATATGTTTTGGCACAAATGGGCATTACACGAGAAAGTCAAAAATGACCGACAAGGCGATTGATTTAAGAGTTCATCCCTCAAAAAAAATATCGAGTTCTCAAAAGAAGAAATATGTTTTGCGAATGTATGTTGCCGGATCAACGGCACGATCCATGTTGGCAATTTCCAATATCAAGAAAATATGTGAAGAAAAACTCTCAGGACGCTATACCTTAGAAGTGATTGATTTATATCAACAACCGCTGTTGGCAGCGGGTCATCAGATTATTGCTATTCCTACACTGATCAAAGATTTACCTCCTCCTATACGACGCATTATTGGTGATTTATCCGACACCGAGAAAGTTCTGGTTGGCCTTGATTTGAAAATACTTTAAATCATGAAATTAGACCCTAAAACTCAACAAAAAAGCTCTTCTGAGTTAGAAGATTTACGTCGGCAGTTGCTCGATGCGCATGAGACCTTAGAAGCGATTCGAGAGGGGGAGATCGATGCTCTCGTTGTGTCAGGAAAGTCGGGCGAAAAAATCTATACCCTTGTCAATGCTGATCAACCGTATCGTTTGCTACTCGAAGGTATGAGCGAAGGTGCTCTAACGATCTCACTCGATGGCGTCATTTTATTTTGTAATCAACGATTTGCCGAAATGGTTCAATCTCCACTCAACAAAGTTGTTGGTAGTGATTTATTGAACTGGATTAGTTCACAGCAGCAACACGTGCTGACCGATTTTTTAAAGATGGAGACTTCGAATAAGCGTCGTATCGAGCTTTCTTTAATCGTCAGCGATGGCACGCTAGTACCTATCTATTTATCAGTGAGTAAATTACTGGTGGGTGGGGAAGCAAATATTTACTGCTTGGTTGCCACTGATCTGACTGAAGAAAAAAAGATGGAAGAAGTCCTCACAGCTAAAAAGATGGCGTTAGCGGCTTTAAAAGCCTCTTGTGAATTAGAGCGTAGTTTAGAGGAATCAATTAAAGCCATTGCCAATACTGTTGAAGCTCGCGATGAATATACTGCGGGACATATGCGACGCGTTGGGCAATTAGCCACCTTAATCGCTAAAGATTTAGGTTTATCAGAGGACACCATTCATGGGATTGAACTTGCCGCAACGATCCATGATGTCGGTAAAATTTCGATTCCGGTGGAGATTTTGACCAAGCCTGGGCACCTCAGCAAGGTGGAATATATGTTAGTTCAAACCCACGCAGAGGCTGGGTACCATATTGTGAAGAATATTCAATTTCCATGGCCTATTGCGCAAATGATTTATCAACATCATGAGCGGATGGATGGCAGTGGTTATCCCCAAGGATTAAAAGGTGAAGAGATTTTGATGGGGGCGCGGATTATTGCGGTAGCAGATGTGGTTGAAGCCATGTCGATGCATCGCCCGTATCGTTTTGTGATTGGCATTGATGGTGCGCTTAATGAGATTAGGCAACATCGTGGCACTTTCTATGACGCAGAAGTGGCGGATGCCTGCCTAAAAATCTTCGAAGAAAAAAGGTTTGCTTTCAGTCAATAGAAAGTTCTGGGTATTTGGAACTCACCCATTCATGTAAATATCTTATTTTTTGAAATAATCAATTATGACAATGTTGTCATAATATTTCGATATACTTGGAAATATGAAAAATATAGATGCTATTGCCGCTTTCCTTGCCTTAGGGCAAGAAAGTCGTCTTAATATATTTCGTTTGATCGTCCAAAAAGGAGATGTGGGTTTAACACCGTCTCAAATGGTGGAGAGCTTAGGTATTCCGAATGCTACCTTAAGTTTTCATCTAAAGGAATTATTACGATCAAACTTGATCTTGGTAGAACGGCAGAGTCGTCATTTGATCTATCGACCTAATGCTGGTTTTGTCAATACATTGAGTGACTTTTTACTAGAAAATTGTTGCAGTGGAAAGTCTTGTGTGGTTAAAGTTAAAAAGAAGCTAAGTTTAAGATGAGTTTAAGATGAGTTCAAAATGAAGAAATACCATATTTTATT
>CAIPQU010000172.1 GCA_903867305.1 uncultured beta proteobacterium | reverse complement strand
GAAAAACTTCAATAATTTTGCCTTCAAACCCACCCGTTTTTAAAGCACTGATTTGAATCATTGCTTCAGGGAGCTCAGTAAAATCATCCAACATGTTCCATTTGCCCATAGGCCATTGATCACCCGCCAAAAGGCTCGATGAAATAAACATTAAGATTAGAAATACATATTTCTTCATATGGGTTTTATGCAGAGGCGATTAATGCGCCTAGGCTAATAAGTAAAATACCGAACATTTGTGTCATATGTATAGTTTCACCTAGAAAAAAAATCGACGCAAGAGGGACTGTGACGTAGACCAGCGAATTCATGAGCTGGGCTTTAGATAAATCGACTTTAGATAAAATGGCAAGCCATGAGAAAAACGCAATAAGCACAAATGCAATACCCGTCATGATGTTGACGTTGGTGAGAATATTCAACACGTAAAGAAAAATGTGGCTGACCTCATCTAAAGGAATTTCACCTAAGTTGGTCGCCCCTTTTTTTAAGAAAATTTGTGTGGCAGTGTCACATAAAATAAAGAAAAGAAATAAAAAGAAGATTTCAAGATTCTCTTTAATTTTTAATTTTTGGAACACGTGTTTACACTTTACTCATAATAATGACGCCACTCGTACCACCAAACGCAAACGAGTTCGACATCACATGATTCAATTCTTTGAGTACACGCTTTTGATTCGGTACATAATCTAAATCACATGCGGGATCAGGTTCTTTTAAATTAATGGTGGGTGGCAATTCTTTTTTAACCAATGCCATGAGTGTTGCTGTAATCTCAACCGCACCTGCCGCACCCATTAAGTGACCATGCATGGATTTCGTTGAACTCACAGGAATTTGAGGCGCAAAATTTCCAAATACATTTTTAATTGCAGCCGTTTCTGTCGCGTCATTAAGTAAAGTGCCAGTGCCATGCGCATTGATATAACCAATATCATTTGGATTTAATTTGGCATCGGCTAATGCAGCTTTCATCGCACGTGATTGACCTTCGATAGATGGTTGTGTGATGTGATCGCCATCGTTCGTTAAACCATAACCTGTAATTTCGCCATAGATTTTGGCACCTCTCGCTTTAGCCATTTCCATTTCTTCTAAAATGAGTACTGCAGCACCTTCACCTAAAACTAAACCTGTGCGATTCAGTGAAAAAGGTTTACATGAAGTCGTAGGATCATTTGGATCTTCTTCAGCAAGTGTGCGTAAGGCTTCCCACGCTTTAATCGTACCGAAAGTTAAAAGCGCTTCGGTACCACCTGCAAAAGCAGCATCGGTATATCCGTGCTTAATTTGTCGGTAGGCTTCCCCTATAGCAACCGCGGAAGATGAACATGCTGTCGTATAAGTAATGTTGGGGCCTTTTAATTTAAAGTGCATCGCAATTTGTGATGCTGCGGCACCATTCATCGCCATCAACACTGTAAAAGGTTTTAAGCGTCTCGCTTTTTGATTAAATAATCGGTCATAACCTTCTTCAGTAGAACTTGCCCCACCCATACCGGTACCAATAAAAGAACCAACACGATCTAAATTCATTTTGCTTAAATCAAGGTTCGCATCTTTTAAAGCTTCACGTGCTGAATATAAGGCGAATTGGCTCACACGATCGAGTAATGCTAATTCTTGTTTTGTGAAATGTTCGGTGCCATCGAATGTGGCTTGTGCTGCTAGTTTTGCATCTAACTGATCAGTGAAATCAGCATCTAAACGTTTAATGCCTGATTGGCCATTGAGTAATGCATTAAAAAAAGACTCCGGTGTATTGCCGAGAGGAGATACCACGCCTAAGCCTGTCACCACCACTCTTCTTAATGAAGTAGCGCTCATTTATTTTTATACTTTTTTAGCGAGCAATTGATCAAGAAGATTCGTCATATCTTGAATGGTTTTTACATCGACCTGATCGTTAGGCACTTTGATCCCTAACTTATCTTCTGCTTCAAAAATAATATCGAACGTGTCGAGCGAATCGAGACCCAATTCTTCTAAGGTGCTTTCAGGTTTAATGGTCGCCACATCAATTTCTAATTTTTTTGCAATTGCGTTTGACACCATTTCAAATGAATTCATTTTTTTATCCTTAAAGTCGTTCAGCAGTACTTATTATAAACCTTGAATCGCATAACAAAACTCAGCCATGCGCTTACCAATATCATCTTTTCTTTTATCTAAGGTCACCACATGATAAGTGTCATCGATATACATCGTCTCAACATGTTTAGATGACACATGTTGTTCCACGTAATAGGCATTTTTAATGCTCGCCATTTCATCTTCCGTTGAATGAACGATGAGAAGTGGGCACGTCACATCCTTCATAATGTTTTCAGTGGCTTTAATTAAATGAAAGCTTTCTAAAATGACAGTCGCGGGGGTTTTGAAGTAACCAATTTTATCTGCCGTTCTCGCATCTTTATTTTCTAAAATGGAATGCACAAGCGCACGCGTTCTCTCGCACTTAATACCGTAAGGCGATTTTTCTTCCCACTCTAAGAAATATTTCAACGGTGAATAAAGCACAATCGGTAAAAGTACTTTTTGTTGGAATTTAGAAATGTTCCAACCGTCATAAAAGAATGTGGAGGATAAAGGAATCACGCCTGCTACTTGATTAGGCCGTTTCGCTGCAATCATCATCGCCATGAGAGCGCCCATCGAAAGTCCTGTAATAAATACATGTTCAAATTCTTCTTTTAACGCATCAAATACTTTTTCAACGGATGCGTACCAATCCTGCCATTTGGTTTTTTTTAAATCTTGAATTGATTTACAGTGGCCCGCTAATTCAGGACATGCCACTGAAATACCCTTACGCGATATCACGCGACCTAAATGTTTCATTTCAGAAGGTGTGCCCGTCAAACCGTGAATAAGCAAAACCACAGTGGTTGGATTTTTACGCTCAATAAATCCGTTAGGGCCTAAAAGTGAATCAACCGCAGCCAATTTAAATGTTGCCCCCTACAAAATAAATACCCGCAATAATTAAAGTGGCACCTAACCAACGATATTGATTGATGTGTTCTTTCAAAATAATACGGGATGCTAAAAGTATTAAAACAATTTGAACGCTGGATAATGGAAATGCCTTACTGATATCAATAGCCGCTAAAAATGCAATCCATAACACATACTCAATCGCGTAAAGAAAAATCCCTAAAGCAATTTCTTTGGTTCTTAATGCATTCATGATGTTATCAAGATGCGACAACCAGCCTTTACGTAATGAATTAGCAAGTCGGCTCGTGCCTTTTTTAAATAGGACAGTCGCCATCACTTCTAAAGTGATGGCAGACACAAACAGCATCAAAGATTTAGCGTCCATGAGTCGCTAAAAAATTATTCAGCGCCACAACGTTTTAATAAGGCTTCAAAGAGTTGAATACCTAAATCAATTTCTTCCTCAGAAATAAGAAGTGAAGGTGCTAAGGTAATCACGTTCTTTTCGTAACCACCAATATCAAGGACTAAACCATAAGTCTTATCCCCAATTTTAATATCGCCTTTTAAGCCTTCATTGAACATGCGATCCGCTAACTTACGGCTTGCCGTAAATCCATCTTTTTCACAAAGCTCAATACGAAGTGCTAAACCTAAACCACTCACGTCTCCTACAACTTTCCAACGTGACTTCAATTCTTGAATACGTTTTAAGAAGTAAGCACCACGATCATTGACTTTCTTTTCAAAATCGCCTTCTTCAGTCATTTTAAGTACTTCAAGTGCGACTGATGTGCCTAAAGGGTTAGACGCAAATGTCGAGTGTGTCGAACCTGGAGGGAATTTTTCTGGGTTAATGAGTTCTTCTTTTGCCCAGATACCTGACAATGGATTTAAACCATTGGTAATCGCTTTACCGAATACGAAAATATCAGGAATGATGTCAAAGTTTTCCCATGACCATAATTTACCTGTGCGGTAAACGCCCATTTGAATTTCGTCAGCCACTAAAAGTACATTACGTTTCTTTAAGGATTCTGCTAATTTTTTCATGTAGCCTTTAGGTGGCACGATGTAACCACCCGTACCTTGCATCGGCTCAATATAGAATGCACCGAATTCACATTGACCTGATTTTTCATCCCACACGGATTGATATTCGGTATCAAATAATTTTTCAAATTCTTTATGACAATACGTATCACACGTTTCCACTTTCATGCTGTATGGGCAACGGAAACAATATGGATAAGGAATAAATTGTGCACGATCTGCAAAGTTACCAAAGCGACGACGATAACGATAACTTGAAGTGATCGCGGAAGCGCCTAAGGTTCTTCCATGGTATCCGCCCATGAAAGCGAACTGATGTGTTTTACCTGTGTGGTTACGCACCACTTTTAAAGAATCTTCAATCGCCTGTGCACCACCGACGTTAAAGTGCACACGACCTTTAACACCGTATTTCTCTTCCATGTATTTACAAATGATTTCAGCAAGATCAACTTTTTCTTTATGTAAGTACTGGCTCGCTAACTGAGGAAGTGTATCGATTTGTTTTTTTAAAGTGTCCGCGATACGTTTATTTTTGTATCCGAAATTCACTGCGGAATACCACATCTGCCAATCTAGATAAGGGGTACCTTTTTCATCAAATAAAAAACTACCATCACAATTTTCAAAAACTTTTGGAGGGTCCGCATAATTAACGGTGTCTCCATGTGAACAGTATTTTTCGTTCTTATCTAAGATTTCAATGATTTTCTGATCCATCGTATAACCCTCACCTTTAAAAAATTAATTAAATACGTATCCAGGGATGTTCTGTTTTTCAGGTTCCCAGGTTTTTACAATCTTTAATACATCATCAAACGTATTAAACGTGTGATGCTTCACATTATTTTTTTCACAGTGCTTAATGAGTGACGACTTTGCAAACACAATGTCCGCATGAAGTGACAAACACGCATCTGATTTTCCATCACCAATCAATACCACCGGACCTCCAACTTTCTTACCTAAATAATCCGCAACCGCACACTTACACATCCCGTTTCCACCTTTGCAATCCGGGTCTCTTAATGGGAATGTAATTTCAATGCCGCGCTCTTTGTAATTGAGTCGATTAGAGAACGTTTGAATGTCAGGCCATCCTGCTTGTCTTGTCGCCACCTTAATCGAATGATCTAAACCGTCACTTGCGATGACTAATTTAGCGAATTTTTTAACGTACTCATAAAAAGGTAAGAACGTCTCATCCAACTGAATGCTGCGGAAAAAATTTTCTAGGCTTAAAAGGTCTGAATCGACCATGTCGATTTGCTTTGACATGCATTCAAGCCCCGTCATTTTGCCGTCGAGCCAGTCTTTCTCTAATTCTTCCCAGCTAGGGTCGGCAAATTTCTCGAGCAACTGATCAATCGTATCGCGCTTCGAAATGGTACCGTCAAAATCGACTACAAAAAGCATAGTTTTTTCTTTCTAAAATGATGCCACCATCTTATCGTTTGAGACTTACAATAAACTGACAAAAATGACTAAAAATATTAAATCTACAAGCCTTTCAATTGGCTTACAATTTCATATAAACACATGCATGAAAGCATTAAATGAAGATTTTACTGATTGAAGATGATGAGGTGATTGGCGACGCCGTCAAGTCATCACTTGAAAAAGCAGACTATGTCGTCGAATGGGCTCGTAATGGCCTGGAAGGTGAAATTGCTTTAACCGATCAACATTTTGAAGCTGTCATCCTTGACTTAGGTCTTCCTAAAAAAGGCGGGCTCGATATTTTAAAAAATTTACGTTCTAAAAAAATTCAATTTCCAGTACTTATTATTTCTGCCAATGAAAATTTTGATAACAAAATTTTAGGGCTTGATTTAGGTGCGGATGATTACTTAGCCAAACCTTTTAATCTTGAAGAGTTGCATGCAAGACTTCGTGTGGTCATCAGACGCAATAATCAATCCTCTGACAATATGATTGAATTTGGTCCTTTAAGTTTTGATATCAAACAAAGAGTGTTTCTCATTAAAGGTAAAGAACTTAATTTATCTAAACGAGAACTTAATTTGCTCGAAGTATTTATTTTGAAAAATAATCGCTCAATTACTAAAGAAGCACTCCTTGAGAAGCTTTATGGTTGGGATGACGAGATCTCAGAGAACGCTATTGAAGTCTATATCCATCGCGTCAGAAAAAAATTGAATCCCTATGGCATTGAAATCGTGAATCGTCGTGGTTTAGGTTATAGCTTAAGCTTGGTCTAAAAAGTCTTGAAAAAAAATCTTTCTACCCAAAAGCTCATCATCCAATGGATTCTCATCCCGATGATCATCATCATCATCCTGGACTCATCTTTTCTATTCTATCAAGGCGACACACTAAGAAAAGAAACATTCGACCGTGACTTAGCGGAAACCGCAAAAAGTGTAGGTCTTATTTTTAAAAAATCGAGCGTTAAAAAGCTACAGGATATTGATGAAAACTCCATCTCACTTCTGCTCACAGAGCCTCATGACAAGATGTTTTATTCGATCAGAGACGATCAAGGTCGTTTTCTTTTTGGCAATCCTGATGTGGCTTATCAAAAAGCTGAGGATATAGATCCATCTGATCCTGATGACTTCAATGTGTATTTCAGTAGCATTAAAAATGAAAGTGTCAGAGTAGTTTCCATCCCTATCGAGCATTCGATTGGAAATATTAAAAAACAGTTCTTTATCCAGGTCGCGGAAACAAGAAATCAGCGAACAGAGATACAAAAACAAATTATTTTTTGGATTTTAATTCCTCAATTTATTTTACTTATTTCAGCACTCATCTTGGTTCGTTTTGCGGTCAATAAGGGCTTAAGTCCCATTCTTTATTTAAATGAAAAAATTATTGCGCGCTCGTATAAAGATTTAAAACCCATTGATGTTCAAAACGTACCTTTAGAAGTGGATCGTTTAGTGGGCTCTCTTAATAACCTTATGAGCGAACTCGACAACGCCATTAAATCGGAAAATCGTTTTGTGAATGATGCGGCGCATCAATTAAGAACGCCGTTAGCCGGCATCCTGGCACAAATTCAGTTAGCGCAAGAATCTAAAAATAGTGAGGAAATTAAAACCCGATTGGAACAAATTAGTCAAAGCTCAAAGAGGCTTATTCATATTATTAATCAGCTTCTGTCACTATCTAAAACACAACCTGAAGCTAAACACGCGACTGACTTTCAAAAAATCGACTTGATGAGCCTTACCAAAAAAACGATGGAGGATTTATTTCCACTGGCTGACTTAAAAAAAATTGACTTAGGCTATGAAGGTTCAAATGATGCAGCCTTCGTTATGGGTGACGAACATAAACTCTACGATCTCATTCATAACCTCATCGAAAATGCGATTAAATACACACCGAGCTCTGGCAAGGTCAATGTGTTTCTTGAAAATAAAGACGACAAGATCTGCTTAACAGTAGAAGACACAGGCAAAGGCATTCCTAAGGATGACCAACCTAATATATTCAAACGTTTTTACCGCGGGGATAATGTGAGCCAATCAGGAGATGATGCAGGTGCCGGCATTGGACTTGCCATTGTGAAAGAGATTGCCAATATGCATGATGCCACCATTGAAATTGATAGTCGCAACGACAAACCAGGCACGCGTTTTTATGTCTATTTTGAGCCTATCAAAACCTAATCGGTTTCCTGAACTTTTCTAAAATCAGCTTGTCTTTGATACACGACAGCATAATGTCGTTTGATCTTTAAAGAAAGGATCGTTAACATGAAAAAAATTCTTGTATCACTCTTGCTCGCTTTAACTGCATCCACAGCTTTTGCCCATGGTGGCGAGGGTTATGGTTACCGAGGTGGTTATCGTGGGGGTTACCATGAACACTGGGGTCGATTTGTAGGGCCAGCCGTCATCGGTGGCATCATTGGTTATGAGCTTCACCACGAAAGGTCTTATCGAAGAGAGCCTGTTGTTGTCTATCGCGAATCACCCATTTATATGGGCCAATCCGTAACCTATGGCTACCATTACGAAAGCATTTTAGATGCCAGATGTAACTGTTACCGCACCGTTCTGATACCTAATTAAAAGGCACTTCATTTAAAGCTTCAAAATAAGCTTGCCCTATTTTAAAAAGACTCCAATCCAATAAAAAATAGGGCATTTTTATTGCCTCTTATATGATAAGATTTGGCATGGCATTTTTAGTTTTCTTTAAGTCTTGATCACCATTAAACAAAGCTTCCGACACATTTTTTTTATTTTTCTTTTCATACACTTTAGTGTCTATGGAAACGAACTTGGTCACGCCCAAAATGCGTTAGACAGTCTTACCTTAAAAAGTGCTGAAGCTTTATGGTTAGAAAAGAACCGTGACTTACAAACCGCAAAGAATCAACTTGATATGGCGAAAGCTGATACCTTGACAGCTTCCCAAAGACCTAATCCTCAACTTTCTTACAACTTGAATAATGTCGGTACAGGTCGTGATCATCGCTATTTGAATGGTTCTGATCATGTCGTTCGTCTTGATCAAACTTTTGAACGAGGGGACAAAAGAGATCTGAGGATGAAAAGTGCAGATTACCGATTAAATGCATCGCAAGAAGATTTGAATAGCATCACAAGACAAAGTCGAACACTTTTATATCAACTCTATTACCAACTTTTATTAGCTCAAGAAAAACTTCGTATCACGGAAGAAAGTGCGGAGCTTTATGTGAAAACAATTGAAGTTGCACAATTACGATTTAAAGCAGGCGACATCTCTGCGGCCGAACTTTCTCGTATTGATCTTGATAAGCTCCGCCTCGATAACGATGTGTTTCAAGCGCGCAATAATCTCAAACAAGCGCAAATTGATTTAGGTATTTATATTGGTGAAGAATTAAACGCACCTCTATTAAAGGCCTCTGATACTTGGCCTAATATCACGCCCAACCTTTATCAAAATCCTATGAATATTGAAAATCGTGCTGATATTAAAGCCGCCAAATTACGTTTGAGTGCCGCTGAAACGAATCGTGAATTGGCCATGGCCCTCAAGAAACGCGATGTCACTATCGGCGCACAGATTGAACACAATAGTTTAGATCTTGAATCGAATACGGTCGGCATTGGGGTTAGCATTCCCCTCATGACGGGTTATGCGTATGAAGGAGAAGTTGCAAGAGCAGAGTCTGAATATCAAGCAGCACTCCTTGAGCTTAATCATGCACACGCTTATGCCATTTCAGAAATCAATAAAGCGCGGGGCGACCTTAAAACAGCTGAAGCGCGTGTCACGCATTACGATGACAACCTCTTAAAGGAGGCTGACAAAGTGCTACAATCTGCTGAGTTTGCTTATAAACAAGGCGCGCAGTCTGTCATGGATTTACTTGATGCAAGACGCACTTATAAAGCTACTCAAATAGAAGCAGCGTCTGCCCGTGCTGACTATGCATCTGCATTAGCCGCTTGGCAATTTTTATCAAATGAAAGTGATCGTCCGTGAACGTTAAAAAAATAGCGCTCTTTATTACTCTAGTATTTGTGACCTCTTTTGCGGTTTTTAAAATTTCACACGAACTAAATAAAGAAGACACGCCTCCACCAAAAAAGACAGCGCCTAAAGAGGCCAATGTCTTTCATTATGAAAAAAATGCACCGCAGCTTGCTTACCTAAAAACAGCAGCTGTTGAGGTAGGGCAAGTCCCAACAACGGAAGCGCTTCAAGGTGCCATCGTGTATAACGATGATCTCACCTCAAAAATTACCACCCCTATTGCAGGGCGTGTGACTAAAATTTTTGCGCAGATTGGGGACAAGGTCAAATTAGGACAGCCCCTTGTTATGATTGACTCACCTGATTTTGGTCAAGCTAATGCCGATCTTATGAAATCTGAGTCCGATCTCACATTAAAAAATCAAGCCTTCGAACGCGCTAAAACTTTATACGAGGGTGAAGTGATTGCTAAAAAAGAATTTGAAAATGCTGAGGCCGATTTAAAACAGGCGCGTGCTGAACATGAGCGCGCTCTAAATCGATTAAAAAATTATGGCGTATCAAAAAATAATAACTTTATGTTATCGACTAAGGTAGCCGGCATCGTAACAGAGCGACAAGTGAATCCAGGAAGTGAAGTGAGCCCCAATAATATGAATCCACTCTTTGTGGTGAGTGATCCTAAAAAATTATGGGTCAATGTAGAAATTCCAGAAAAGGATTTGGACAAAGTACATGTGAAGCAGCATTTAAAAATTGAGGCCAGCGCCTATCCTACTGAAATATTCCAAGCGACCGTCATCATGATTTCTAAAGTTTTAAATCCGGATACGCGTCGCGTCATCATCCGATGCAGCCTTGACAATCCAGATGAAAAACTCAAACCTGAAATGTATGTCTATGCAACACCACTCGATGATGAAGCGATATTAGCGCACGTACCCAATGACGCGGTTATTACAGAAGGCGTGAAAAATTTTGTCTTTATAGAAAAGTCTCCTGGCGAGATTGAAAAACGTTTAGTGAAAGTGGCTTTCCAAGGACATAAAGATACTTATATTTCAGAAGGTCTTCATGAAGCTGAGCAAGTGGTGATTACGGGCACACTGCTTCTTAATTCAGAATTTACTGAAAACTAAATGCTAGGACGTTTAATTACCTTTGCAATTAACCAACGTGCTTTTATTATCGCGGCGGTGCTGGCATTGATTGTAGGCGGGTGGTATGCCATCACCAATCTTCCTATAGAAGCCTTCCCTGATGTGCAAGACGTGCAAGTTCAAATCGTGACACAAGCAGTTGGCTTAGCCCCTGAAGAAGTGGAACGTAAAATCAGTCTTCCGATCGAGCGCGAAATGAATGGTGTACTCCGTATGAGCCAACTCCGCTCCGTCTCTATATCTGGTTTATCGGTCGTAACTTTAACATTCCAAGACAACACCGATGATTTTTTTGCAAGACAACAAGTATTAGAAAAACTTCAAAATGTTAATTTACCGCCTTATGCACAACCCGTATTAGCCCCCTTAAGCACTGCGGTGGGTGAAATTTATCGCTACGTCATCGAGCCCGCCCCCGGGATGACGATTGAAGAAGTCCGTGAGCTTCAAGACTGGGTCGTTCGCCCCACCTTAAGACGTGTGCCAGGCATTGCGGATATTACAAGTTGGGGGGGGGCTATTAAAGAATATCAAGTGAGAGTCGATCCAGGGCTTCTCAGAAAGTTTAATGTCACGCTCGATCAAATTTCATTAGCTTTAGGCAATGCAAATGAAAATGCAGGAGCAGGCTCATTAAGGCGCGGTGATGAAGGCCTTGTGCTGCGAAGTATTGGTTTATTTCAGAATACAGATGACATCGCTAACATTGCGGTGAAATCTCAAAACGGTAAGGCGATACTTATCAAAGATATTGGTGAGGTCGCGATTGGTCAGAAATCTCCTCGTTCAGGGATTGTGGGCTTTAATAAGGATGATGATGTGATTGAAGGTATTTTTCTCATGACTAAAGGACAGAATCCAACCAAAGTCATTAGTGATGTCAAAAAAGCGATCGCAGCGCTCCAACAAAAATTACCGCCTGGGGTTCACATCAAACCTATTTACGATCGAACGAATTTAGTCGACCACACAGTTAAAACCGTACAAGAAAATATGATCATGGGTGCGATTTTAGTGATCGCGATTCTCATGATCTTTTTACAATCCACCGTCGCTGCGATCATTGTGGCCTCCGTCATTCCCTTGTCCCTTTTGTTTGCTTTTCTTTTTATTCACTTACGTGGTATTTCAGCCAACCTTATCTCTTTAGGTGCGATTGACTTCGGTATTATTGTGGACGGTGCTGTGGTGCTGGTTGAAGCGCTTATGGTGAGAATTGCATTAGGTAAGTTAGACGGCAATACATTCCATTCCACCCCAAGTTGGCGCATGCAAACCTTACAGAACACGGCAGAAGAAATGGGTCATCCAATTCTTTTCTCAAAGGCGATTATTATTTTAGCCTTTCTTCCGATCTTCTCATTCCAACGTGTCGAGGGAAAAATTTTTACACCGATGACTTACACCTTAAGCTTCGCGATTTTGGGTGCGGTCCTTTTAACATTTACATTAATGCCCACCCTTTTATCTTTTGCGATACAAAAATATGACTTAGCTGAAAAACATAGCGGCTGGATGGAAAAACTTCAAAATAAATATCAGCAATTTTTAACAATTAACTTTCCTCGTGCCATTTTTATTCTTCTGATCTCTTTGGGTCTTCTAGTCTCATCTGTTTTATTAGGTTCAAGATTGGGTAGTGAATTCTTACCCAAACTCGACGAAGGCAACATCTGGCTCACGATTGATTTGCCAGTGGCAACCAACCTTTATAAATCAAAAGAAATTGAACGCGATGTACGTTCCATTTTAAAAAGCTACCCTGAAGTAGGAAATGTAATTACGCATGTCGGAAGACCGGATGATGGAACTGACCCCAAAGGTCCAAATCATATGGAAATTTTAGCGGACCTTACCTCTCATGACACTTGGCGTTTTCATGACAAGGAGGCACTCATTTCAGACATGACTACTAAAATCAAAACCATTCCCGGTATTCAAACAAACTTTTCTCAAGTGATTGAAGACAATGTAGAGGAATCAATTAGTGGTGTGAAAGGTGAAATCGCGATCAAGATTTTTGGGCCTGATCTTAATGTGCTTGAAGACAAAGCGGAACAAGTCACCAGTATTATTAAAAAAATTCGTGGCTCAGCTGATGTCTCCGCGGTTAAAGTCGGTGGTCAATCCGAAATTGATATTGTCTTAAATAAAGATCTTATGGCACGTTATGGTATTAATACAGTCGCTGTGAACGACACGATTAAAACAGCACTTGCTGGAGCCGCAGCCACAGTAATGTTTGATGGGGATAAGCAATTTGATGTAAGT
>CAIPQU010000171.1 GCA_903867305.1 uncultured beta proteobacterium | reverse complement strand
ATAGTTTCCCTTGATGACTTCCTTGAGCATCACCTCACGCAAGGATAGGTCAGCTACCAGTTTCTTTAAACGGGCATTTTCCTGTTCAAGCTCTTTGTATTTCTTGGCTTGATCGATTTCCATACCACCATACATTTTGCGCCAGCGATAGTAGTTTTGTTCACCTACGCCAACCTCTTTACAAGCTTGGGCTAGTGTTTTTCCATTGGCAGTCAAAACTTCGACTTGACGCAATAACATCACAATTTGTTCCGGTTTAATACGTTGACCTTTCGGCATTTTTTACTCCTTTTAGAGATAGATTATCAAAAATTCCTCTCTTTGGGAGTGGTACTAAAAATTAGGTCAGATCAGTCTACGTACCAATAACTTACCTCAAAATTGATGATGCTTTTCATGCTACTTGTTCGTATGATGGATCAAATTTCTGTTCGTCAATTTTTTTAACCTATTGATAATTAATATTTTTACATAATTATTACTCAAAAATGCTCAGTATTTCTGTTTGATGAAGAACGGTTTTTTTAACATATATTTATCAATTTTTCGTCAACTTCAATACGCTGGATCACATTTCTATTAATAGACATATGGGTTTTAAAACAAATTTACGTTATGATGCATTTCCCCATCTACTTTCTCATGTGGGAATTTATTACTTTTCCAGACTGTTTTCATGATTCAACTCAAAAATATTGTTTTACGGCGTGGCGTAAAGGCTGTCTTAGATAAAGCCTCCGTAACGATCAATCCTGGTGAAAGAGTTGGTTTAGTTGGTCGGAATGGCGCCGGTAAATCATCATTATTTGCGCTATTAAATGGGTCAATCCATGAAGATCAGGGCGAATTTTCTATTCCAAAGCAGTGGCGGATGTCTCAAGTTGCCCAAAATATGCCAGAGACTGATCAAAATGCCACTGATTTTGTGATGGATGGTGATCTCGTCTTAATGGAGGCAAAGCAAGCTGTTGAAAATGCTGAAATTTCTGGCGATGGAGATGCGATCGCTCATGCCTATATGCATTTATTCGATAGTGGTGCAAATGATGCTCAGTCAAGAGCCCAATCTTTGATTTTAGGCCTTGGCTTTAAGCTCAGTGAATTACAAAACCCTGTCAATAGCTTTTCTGGAGGTTGGCGGATGCGCCTTCAGTTAGCCCGCGCTCTCATGTGTCCCTCAGAACTTCTATTATTAGATGAGCCGACGAATCACTTAGACTTAGACGCCTTGGTTTGGCTTGAGGCTTGGTTAAAAAAATATAGTGGCACCATGATTGTGATTAGTCATGATCGCGAATTCTTGGATAGCATCACACAAGTTACCGTCCATATTGAGAACTGTGTTTTGAACCGTTATGGCGGTAACTACAGTTCTTTTGAAGATCAGCGCTCAGAACAATTGGCGCTTCAACAAAGTGCTTTTTCCAAACAACAAGAAAAAATTGCTCATTTACAAAAGTTTATTGCTCGTTTTAAAGCAAAGGCGAGTAAGGCCAAGCAAGCTCAAAGTCGGGTTAAGGCTCTAGATCGAATGGAGAAAATTGCCCCCCTTCTTTCTGAGGCTGACTTTACCTTTGAGTTTAAAGAACCCACGAATTTACCCAACCCAATGCTCGTCCTCCATGACGTTTGTCTGGGTTACCCGTCTACGGACGCTACTAACCAACCAGTAACGATTGTTCGTGATGTCAACAAATCAGTTTTGGCAGGTCAACGAATTGGTATTTTAGGGGCAAATGGTCAAGGTAAATCCACTTTAGTCAAAACCATCGCTGGTACGATTAAGGTATTGTCCGGCGACGTCACCGTGGGTAAGGGCTTACAAATCGGTTATTTTGCCCAACAAGAATTAGATATTCTTCGAGAGGATGATAATCCTCTAGAGCATATGATTAGCTTAGTTAAAAAAGCCACTTTAGAAAAAACCCTTTCTGGTCAAGGTGTTAGAGAACAAGATTTGAGAGGCTTTCTAGGGATGTTTAACTTTAGTGGAGATATGATCTTCCAAAAAGTAGGCAGTATGAGTGGTGGTGAAAAAGCTAGATTAGTTCTTTGTATGATTGTGTGGCAAAAGCCTAATCTGTTACTCCTTGATGAACCAACCAACCATCTTGACCTTGCAACTCGCGAAGCCTTGTCGATGGCTTTAAATGAGTATGAGGGAACTGTCATGCTAGTGAGTCATGATCGTGCACTTCTTCGTGCAGTTTGTGATGAGTTTTGGATGGTTTCTCGTGGCAGTGTTTATCCTTTTGAAGGTGATTTAGATGATTACCAACAATTTTTACTCGATGAGGCCAAGCGACAGAGAGAAGAAGCTAAAAAAATATCCAGTCTTTCCTCCAAACCAGTTGCTCCTCCTATGGTAAGTACCAAAAAGCCATTTTTAAGTCCTGAGCAAAAGAAACATAAGAAAAATCTCGAAAAACTTGAGCAGCAAATTAGCAAAGTTCAATCCGATATTTCAGTGCTTGAAGCTCAATTAGCAAGTTCTTCTGATATGACTTTTATTACTGAATCTGGCTCCAAATTAGAAGCGTTTCAACATCAATTAGAACAATTTGAAGAGGATTGGTTAAATTTAAGCAGCCTTTTAGATCCAGAAAAAACGCAATAGTCTCTTTTCTTTTAGTATATTTATGATTAATATAGTCATAGTTCACTGAAAAGGATGATTCGATGATATTAAGCAAAACTAGCGCTTATACTGCGAGCAGACCGCATCCTGTTAGTTCAATCCCGAACTCAAGTTCTTCATTGCCGAAAAATGGCGATGGTGTTGCAGATTCTCCACCTCCAGTATCTGTGGCTCCCCCAATGAACCAAGTTAAACCAACGGGTAAGGTTGGTACTATCATTAATACAACAGCCTAACTCTATAAAGCACTGAATAAGAAGCTTTTTTTGTATTTGTTTTTACTTTCAAATTTTTTTATCTTTTTTATAATAGATAAATGAAAGTATTTCCAAGACCTCAAAAATTCTCTTTTATCTTATTTTGCATTGCCCTTTCTCCTTTGTGTTATGCAGCTGACGAATTGTCTGAGGTTGATCAATTTCGCAATAGTCTTCAAATTGATATAGTCGCTAAAATTCTTAACTACACAGAGGGCTTAGACGAAGGTATTGCAGGTAATACATTTTGGTATGCATACAATTCCAAAGAGTGTATTTATAAAAAGGCATCTATTATTGAGGTTCAACCAAGTAGCGTAGTTGAAAATCCGAAGCTTGATGATATTGAAGAAATTACCAGTTCATCGGGACCCACGTCGCAGTTTTTTCTTAACCCGAACGTAAGAGAGCTGAAGCTCAATACTTGGGTTCCAAGTACAGTAAAAGTAGGCTATGTACAAAATGCAGGTACTTGGTGGGGGCCTAATAATTACTTTTTACAAGTGATGGCCAATGGAGTTACCATGCTTGAATCCAATAAACCAAGAGACATAGAACGTACGAAGTCTGCCTGGAATCAGGTTTTTAATAAATTCTGTCCAGGAACAAGGGATTATTTTTAAAATAATTTAAATTTCCCCTAAAGTTATCAATTAATTAGCCGTTAACTAGAGGATGTCAGATATTTTGTGTAAACGGGGTTCGTTTACTGCTGAGGCATTCTTTCCTCAAACTTAATACTAAACTGATTTAGTGCTCCTTTCCAGTCCCTGATCGGCATATTCCATTTTTGACTAATGTTTCGTAAGGCT
>CAIPQU010000170.1 GCA_903867305.1 uncultured beta proteobacterium | reverse complement strand
CTCTTTGGTAGATATAGACCCATGCGCAAACATCATTATGATTCAGTTTGATGTTTTCTAAGCTACGAAGATATTCGTGGGGCAGGGGATGGGTAGGTGAGCATTCTTCATACTCATCGAGCATTTTTAAGGTAACTACAGGAGACTTCATCTGCCATATTTCGCCGTGAATGAGTTCATCAGGATTCGATGATTTGACTGCGCCGGGATAGTGAATCACTTGGTAGAGTTTTCCCATCCAAGTTGCTTTTCCTAAGAATGTGGATTGCGCATGAAATTGACGGGCAAATGAATTTGTGGCTTCTAACATTAAAGTCCCATAAACAAAAATTAAATCACTCATCATTGCTTATAGATTCCATATCTAGATGTAATAACTAAAATATATTATTCAAATATAATAACTTTACTAAAACAAGGGAAAAAAGATGAAAAAAATCATATTAGTTACAGCTGTTTCATTACTCACAAGTCTATCTGCTGTTATGGCACAAAATATGCCACAAGGTATTGTTGCCGTCGATGCAGGCCCAGGTATGTTAAAGGCTCTTGAAGGAGTTCAGTTTCAGGGTAAATTTAAATCCGTAGATGCTAAAACTCGCAAAGTTGTTGTGGTTGGACCTGAGGGACGTGAATTTGAAGCAATCCTTGGCGATAACATAAAAAACTTTAATCAAATTAAAGTTGGTGATATTGTGACCTTGTCGATTACTAAAGTCATTGTCTCTGATGTCAAAGTTGTGAGTAATGGCATTAAGGAGCGTGAAGAGAAGCAAACTTTCTCAAGAGCTCAAGCTGGTGAAAAGCCTGCTGGAATTATTGAACATCAAGTACGGATCGTTGCTGATGTCGTTGCGATTGAAGCTAAGACGAATATTGTTACCCTCAAAGGGCCTACAAAGACTGTTCAAGTTGCGGTTGGTCCTGAAATCATTAAAGGTATTAAGGTTGGTAATCAGATCGAGGCAGTAATTACCCAAAATATTGCTATACAAGTCACTGCTGCTCCTGCCAAATAAGTGAATTTGTAATGTTGTATCCAATTTGATTTGGATCGAATTGGAAATCATTCAAGTCCTGATTTTGAACCAAAAATCAGGACTTTTTGTTGATTGCAATGATTTAACCTCAACAAGGGTGATGACCCAAAATTCGATCTATAATCAACTTGGGTAGTATTCTATTGAATCATGACACTGACCATCATTGAAAGAGTCAATATGAGCGAAGAAAAAAAATCTTTTTCATCTAGCATTAAAGAAGCCTTAGCCAAAAAACATGCGGCAATACATCCAGATTCTAAGGATGCTAAGGGTGATTCGAAGTCCTCTAAAAGAACCCCACCACCTGTTGGTGCTGGTAAAGTTATGAAAAAAGCTGCTGGTCGCGGAAGATAATCGATTCTTTGATCAGAGCCTGTTCAACACAATAATAGATTTGTTTGCTGATGAGACTATTCTCGACTGGAAATATTGGTTCATTAGTCATTAAAAATCGCGTCATTATGGCGCCAATGACGACAAGACTATCAACTGTTGATGGGTTTGTGACGGATGCTTCGATTGCCTATTTTTGTGCAAGGGCTTCAGGTGGCGTTGGCTTAATCACCGTAGAAATGGCATCGCCAGAGTTAGAGGGGCGTCATCGTGCACATGAACTTGGCATTTATCATGATCATTACGTGCCAGGTTTGACTCGTTTAGTGCAAAGTATTCATGCCTGTGGTGCCAAAGCATCGATACAACTGGGGCATGCCGGTGGTCATACCCGAAAAGATATCTCTGGCCTTACTCCCTTGGCGCCATCGGCATTGCCTCATGATGTCTATGAAGTAACGATGCAAACGATTCTGCCGGAAGAAATTTCTGTTCAAAGAATTAAGCAGACGGTGCAATCCTTTGTGCAAGCTGCCAAACGTGCAGAACAAGCGGGATTTGACTGTGTTGAAATCCATGGAGCGCATGGGTATTTGTTGTCACAATTTTTATGCCCTGCTGAAAACATTCGTCATGACGAATATGGTGGTTCGATTGAAAACCGACTTCGTATATCTTTAGAGATTATTCAGGGTATTCGAGCAGCTTTACCTAATTTTCCCTTGATTTATCGCCTCAATGTTGACGATTATTTTTTGCAGGGTCTTCAGTTTGAAGAGGGCTTGGAAATGGCAAAAATTCTCGCGAGCTCCGGAATTGATGCCATCCATATTACTGCTGGTCACTATAAATCGACACCATCAGCTGAGCGCATGATTCCACCGATGATCTATCCTGATGCAACCTTTGCGCATTTTGCCGAACAAGTCAAAAACGTCG
>CAIPQU010000169.1 GCA_903867305.1 uncultured beta proteobacterium | reverse complement strand
TAGGAACGACCCCTGTAGGATAGGTTGTAATCACTTTTATCCCCTCATTTGCTAAATCTCGCGCCCGTTTTACAAAGAATTGGGAGTCAAAGTCTGGGAGTTGCCCAGAAGCGGGCGGGGAATTGATGAGAAGGTAATCAAACTCGTATTGGGTGGGCGCGCCTAATGCGGGATAGTCGAATAAAAAATCTTCCTTGCAAGCTATGGGGTTAGCGACTTCTAGCCGATCAGACAAGTAATCAAACCAGCTTTGATGAAACACCACCCAATCGCGCCTGGCCCTGTGGTTGTAAAAAAAGTTTTTGTAACCGATCCACGCGTTGTAAGCCTCTGGCGGGATGTGCAGATCGCGCAATAAGATGGGCGCGTCTTCTGTAAGCGGGAGCAGCTGCGCGTGGTATTGCTCTTGGCAATGGTGCGTGAAATCTAAGTGAGGGTTCTCCTTGCAAACCTTTCTTAAATAGTGAAGATGAATCAGTTGATCGCCTAGATGATATTCGTTGTATGTGTGTATCATAGTGTTGTATTATTAGGTTAAACAAAGGAGTGACGATATGAGTATAGCAATAGAAAAAAATGTGCCGACACCGCAAGCAAAAAAACGCAATAGCTATCCCTACAAGACCATGGATGTGGGTGACAGTTTCTTTGTGGAAGATACGGACATTCGCACCATGTGTAACAACAACTATCGCGCGGGTAAAAACCATGAACGCAAATTTGTCGCAAGACGGGAAGGTAACGGGGTGCGGATATGGAGGACGGAATAATTAAATTCCATGAAGAGCACTTGTTTCTTGATGTAATGGATCAATATGTAATCTGGCGTATGAAAGACATTATTGCGTTGACGGTTGAATCAGAACAAGACGAACAAGCCAACGCAGCTGCTAAACAAATATTGGCGTACATGACCGCCCCTGGAGACCTTTGATGGAACACGCAATTAGCGTATTAGATTTAATTGAGAAGGCTGGCGATGATGCCAAGAAAGCCTACATGACCCGTATTTGGGCGATGACCAAGGATCAGTTATTCCATGAAGTCATGCGCGTACAAGGCGAGAGCGCAAAACTGATCATGCAAGCCCAAGCGGAAATAGAACGGTTAAACAAGTTACTAGACCCAGATGACGGAGACATCAGACATTGAGAAGCTCTCGCAAGAGAGATACTTGTACAAGTCGGAGATGCTAAAGGCGATCGTTTGCCGCACTAAAAGGCAAAAAATTGCCTTGGCGGCCGAATGGCGCGAGAACTATAGTCCGATGACTTATGACCAACTGATCGCCCTAGCAAAGAACCATCAAGCGCGGCTTAAGGTTGCGTATTGGGATTTAGCTGATTTTGAACTCAAACGAATGGGAAAACATCAATGAAAACCGCAGCCGTAGTGACTGTGACCAATGGCAAGCGTCCTTGGGAGCTCTCTAACTGCGTTGCTTCCATTAAAGCGCAGACATATCCTTGCACACATTACATTTTGTGTGACGATGACTTTAAAGCCTTTGTTGAACTCAAGCGTTTAAATCCAGAAGTAAAGATTTCTTTTTGGGATGGAAGAATTGGTGGCCGTGGCTATGCTGGACAACGCTGGCTTGCCGCCGCGCCCCAACTGGTGACTGAGGATGTCACTTTCTTTTGTAATGACGATGATTGGTATGAACCAAACCATGTAGAGTCAATCATGGCAAAGATTGAAGACGGTAACGATTGGGCGCACTCTTTTCGCAGAATCAATGATGAGGAAGGCAATTTTATGTGCCTAGACAACTGCGAGGCTTTGGGTGAAGCAGCCCAAATCTGGAATATGCCAGGTCATCATTTTGTAGATTGGTGTATGTGGGGTATGAAAACCGATCTGCTCAAACAAATTGCCATTATTTTGAACCGACCAGACCCACAGGCTGATAGGCACTTCTATAACGCCGCTAGAGAGGTTTTTCCAAAATTTGAGGCTACGGGTCAGCACACCTTTAATTTTCGCCTTGGCGGCACTTGTGGCGTGAAACGGGAATACTTTGACATGGGTAACCTAGAGATGTTGCGCCGCTTTAACGGAAAGCTGCCTTGGATTAAGCATGAGTAAATTTAACCTTGCCCACTTTTATGAATTTTGCAAGACCCTTCAAATTGAAACCAAGGAAAAGGGTTTGGTTCGCATGGATCAGCTGCTGGGTACACAGACCTATGTTATGGACGAAATTGCCAAAGGTCTTGAAGAAGGCATCCACTTTTTTGTAGTTTTAAAAGGACGACAACTTGGAATCACCACAATCTCCCTCGCACTTGACCTCTACTGGCACTTCCTCAACCCAGGGCTTCAAGGAACGCTTACAACAGATACGGAAGAGAACCGAGATATGTTCCGATCCACCATTGGCATGTATATGGACGGTCTCCCCAAAAAGTATAAAGTCCCGATCCTTACTCACAACCGAAATGCTCTTGCCCTCAAAAACCGCAGTCGTCTCTTTTATCAAGTCGCTGGGCTTAGAGCGAAAGGAAGTTTGGGTCGCGGTAAGGGTATTACCTTCCTCCACGGAACTGAAACATCATCGTGGGGTGATGAAGAAGGACTTGCTTCTCTCTTGGCTTCCCTAGCAGAAACCAACCCAGACCGCTTATACATCTTTGAATCAACTGCCCGCGGCTTCAATATGTTTCATGACATGTATGCCACCGCCAAACGCTCTAGAACTCAGAAGGCAATCTTTTGTGGCTGGTGGCGTAATGAGCTTTACATGGCTGACCCTGAGAGCAGCGTGTACAAAACCTACTGGGATGGCAAATTAACTAGCGAAGAAAAGGAATGGGTCAGAGACATCAAGAAACTGTACCAATTTGAAATCAATTCGCGTCAAATTGCGTGGTGGCGTTGGAAGATGACCGAGGGCATGAAAGATGATAGCCTGATGTATCAGGAGTTTCCGCCTACCGAGGACTACGCTTTTGTAATGACGGGAACATCGTTCTTCTCTAATTCAAGGTGTACAGATGCCGTTAAAAGACTTAAAAAGCGCTCATTTGATTCTTATCGCTATAGCTTTGGGGCTAATTTCCAAGATACTGAGGTTCTTAAGTCCACAGAAAGGTTGGCCACGCTCAAGGTTTGGGAAGAGCCTGTGGATACTGCTTATTATGTTATTGGTGCTGATCCCGCTTATGGATCTTCTGATTGGGCAGACCGATTCTGTATCCAAGTGTTTCGTTGCTACGCAGACGGACTTGAGCAAGTGGCTTCATTTGCAACAAGCGAATTAAACACCTACCAGTTTGCTTGGATCATTGCCCACCTAGCGGGCGCGTACAAGAACTCTACCCTTAATTTAGAAATCAATGGTCCAGGACAAGCAGTCATCAACGAGTTGCGTAACCTCAAGCGTCAAGCAGCCTCTATGGGTACGGCTTTAGGAAAAGACCTCTTGGATGTGTACGGCAATATGCAAAACTATATTTGGCGCAGAAACGACACTTTGGGTGGCGTGTCCAATTCGATTGGCTGGATGACAACGGCTGCTACCAAAGAGCGAATGCTCACTTACATGAAAGATTATTTTGAGCGCGGCATGATGGACATTTGGGACATGGACACCATTGAAGAAATGAAGACCACCATTCGCGATGGCGGCTCGATTGAAGCATCTGGTCGCAACAAAGATGATCGCGTTATTGCTTGCGCTCTAGCCTGTGCTGCTTTTGCTGAACAAGTCCAACCGCGTTTAATTGCGCAAAAGATTACCCGCACAATTTCTAAATCGCAAGACGACTTTACTCCAGAACAGTTGACAGTAGGCCGCAATGTATCTGACTATCTCAAAAGGATAGGAGTGTATGGAAAATAAAAGGGTTTACCCTAAGTCCGAATTAAAACGGATTATTAAACGGTTCTTCCAAGACAAGAATCGCGGTATCTCTATTGCTTTGTTTGCCGAGCTTTCTGGCGTTTCCCACTTGTATTTGCGCGACATATTTCTATATGAAACAGAGCCACTTAGCGAAACTGTCCAGCGCAGAGTGGATAAAGCGTATAAGGCATGGGTTAAAGGCGAAGTTGCCATTATGCAAAACCGCGATACCAGCAAATTTGTGCAATATCGCAAGGAAGCCAAGCCTGTAATGCAGCGCAGTACGGGGTTGGAACTGGTTAATGGGCAGTTCAAGGTCAGCGTGGGAGTCAAGCCCAAGTATGACTACTCTGTTTTAACACTTGACGAACAGCTGAAAAGGGGATAGAAATGGCAGTAATAAATGATTACAAGTGTCCAAAACACGGATACTTTGAAGCTCGTAAACCGCAATGTCCAATGAAGGATTGCCATGAAGAAGTTATGGTCGTATTTTTGCAAGCACCTAATCTCATTAGTGCGAAAACCACATTTACCGACAAGTCAACCAAGCAACTCGCAATCGAATTTGCTATGTCCGACATCAAAACTACCAGAGAAGGTGAAAACCAAAGCGGCTACCTCACCCGCAAAAACAAGTTCACCGAAAAAGAATACAAAGACGCCGAAAAGTACGCCACCCGCAAGCGTGGCAACAAAGACAAAATTAAACAAGTTCCCCCTGTCGAAACGCCAAAAGAAAGCCGCGCTGGTGACTCCGCGATCTGGGGCGGTGGATTCCAAGGTATGAATCTGCAATCTGTTCTAGCGGGTCGTTTTGCTAAACCAGTACGAGATGAACAAGTGGGCTTGACACCAAGCCAAGCTGGGATTAAAACAGGACCTGTAACCGATCCTATGAGTACAATGAGAGATCCCGACAACCTACAGATTAAAAAATGAGAATACCTACAGGCGAAGACAGAGAGGATTTCTATTTAGACATCATTCAAAAGTGTATGGTGTCACGGGAAGAAAGACGCGGAGACTACACTACTCTGCGTTCTTTTTATCTGTTTGGTAATGATCCCGAGTCTCCGCCAGCGTATTTCAATAAAATTCACCCTCACTTAGATCAGCTGACCAGTTTCTTATATTCAGCTGAAACCACCAGATTTTCTATTGCGCTAGGCGCATCTGTTAATTCCGCAGAGCAACGCAAGTCTCCAGCGTTAACCCAAGCGTTAAATGATGAATGGCTAAACTCTAATGCGGATCAAGTCTTTTCAACCGCGTTAACCTGGTCGTTGGTTTACAACACTACCTTTATCAAACTGGTTTACAAGAACGGTATTCACCCGTACATGATTGAACCTTCCGCTATTGGTGTGTTGCGCGAAGATACCCCTTATACAGACAGGCAAGAAGCTATCGTTCAAACTTACTACATTACGAAATCTGAGCTATATGCCCGTCTGTATTCCCATCCAAAGCGTGATTCCATTGTGTCTCGAGTTACTACAGGCACAAAAGTGTCTGAATCGGACATTCCTGATGCCGTAAATCGCATTGTGATGAGCCAGACTAACCCTACCATCTACGGTAATGTAAACATGGACTTGTACGGCATGAATCGCTACAAGTCTAAAGTTGCCGAAGATACGGTTGAAATGACTGAGCTATGGGTGTGGAACGATGACACCGAAGATTATCAAGTGGTCACCATGGCCGCGCCCGATGTCATTATTTATGACAGACCTGGAGCATCCGTGTTCCTTAAGGGCGAATGTCCGTTTATTCAGATTTGTCCAAACCCTTTATACGATTACTACTGGGGTGCATCTGAGTGCCAACAACTCATATTGCTCCAGCAGCTGCGCAACACTCGCATGACTGAAGTTCTAGACCTTTTGTCCAAACAAGTGTCACCACCAACGGCGTTTAGTGGCTTCTCAGGCATTACAGACGAAAAATATTTTGCTATGCAGCGCGCTGGCTCAATGATTGCCACCGATATGCCAGGAGCAAAAGTCGATCGCCTAGCACCAGAAATGCCGCCCGATTTATTTGAGGTGATTCACGAAATTGATGCAATGTTCTCCGAAGTGTCGGGCATTTCCAATGTATTGAGCGGAAAAGGCGAGGCGGGTGTTCGATCTACGGGCCATGCCAGCCAATTAGCCCGTCTGGGTAGCTCACGCGCAAAAAAACGCGCTTTGATTGTGGAAGATAGTCTAGAAAAGGTTGCAACTTTATATTTGAAGTTAATGCAATCCTATGACGACACACATTTCCGTGATACAGATGATGTACCGTTTATTGCCGAACAATTTAGCAAGGATTATGTAGTTAAAGTTGATGCGCACAGTAATAGCCCAATCTTTACAGAAGATTTAAAACAACTTGCATTTAATTTATTTAAAGCGCAAGCTATTGATAAAGAAACGCTGATAGATTTGGTAGAACCACCAATGAAACAGTTAATTAAAGATAAATTAAAGAAACGGGAAAAGGAACAGGCATCGCAACCGCAAGCTGCGCCTGAGGCTAAACCGAAAAAAGAACCGAAAGGCGAATAATGGCAAACAAAGAAAAAAAAGAAGAAAAAAAACCTCAAAAATATACTGGTCCTCGAAAATATCGTGGTGAAGGTAAGAAAAGAGGAAGAATAACTTAATGGCAACTGGTAATGTACAACCCAAGGCAGATCAGCCAAGAGTAACTACCGAATCTCTCAAGCGTAGTGAGGGAAGTCCAAATTTGCAGTATCGTGTTCAAGGAATTAAAAGCTTTGATAGAAGTCCAAAGCAAAGGAATTATGGTCGCACAGTTAGGGGATAGCTTAACTTTGGAGATGATAATGAGAAAAGCTCATAAAAAATCACGCAAGTCACGCCGCTAATCGGTTTCCTTCACGGGAGAAAAAGGGTGTGGCTGCTTGCCCTTGAACTAAGTGGCCGCTGCTAACAGGAGAAATCTCATGGCACGCATGAAACGCAAAGGTCGTAAATCTCGTAAGTAATCCGTAAGGATTGCTTTGGGTGACCAAACAAGTCCTACGGGGAGGAGGAAACTAAATAAACCTCCCCACTTGACAAGTGTTGTATTAAGATTACGATACAAGTAATTGAATAGGAAAGATTATGGGCGTACCTTCTGACCAGTTGATGCAAATGATTAAATCCCAACGGGATGGTGCAACACCCGCTGGCGCAGCACCTACACCTGATATTCCAGCAATGGGAATGTCAGATACTTCTGCTCCCCCTATGGGAGCGCCAATGTCCACACCAGAACCAAAAATGGGAAATCGCGAAGCCGCGATGATTAACATTTCTATGGCGATGGACTTGCTAGAACAAACTTTGCCAGCCTTGGGTAGTGAATCTGAGGAAGGTCAAAAAGTATTAAATGCAATTCGCACCATGACAGGCGTGATTGGAGCTAAAAAATCCAAGGTCAATGAGTTGCAACCAAACGAAATTATGCAAATGCTTCAAACATTACCTCAAGCTGGCGGTGCTACGGCGGAAGGCAAAGCAATGGCTCAAGCACCAACAATCCCAGGTATGTCCGCTCCAGTTCCTCCACCAGCACCCGCTGGCGGTATGCCTGGTGCTGGCGCACCTTCTTTAACTCCACAAATGTAAGGAATCATTATGGAACTCTTTAAACCACGCGGTTCGGCTAGCCCACGCAGACCAACCGATAACAACCAAAAGAATGGCCAAGTAATCAATACTCCTCGTTTTTCACAATTTGGTGGCTTAAGTTCAGCTGCTAAAGGTGGATACAAGAACATGATGAATTTGTCCCATCCTGGCGACACCAAAAAAGTCATCTAAAGATAAAGGGGATAGATCATGGCATCTTTAGAAGATCTCAGTTTAGAGCAACGGGACGAATTGGCTCTCTTGATGAAAGAGTTGTCCGATAACCCAGAAACTCGCAAAGAAGCATTAAGACTTACACGAAAAGTGCGTCCTAATTTAACCATTCCAGAGTTGGATATTGAAGATCGTACTGATAGCGCGATTTCTGCATCCGAACAAAGAATTATGAAATTAGAGTCGCAAATTCGTGAAAAAGAAGCAAGAGAAGAACTCAACAAACGCAGAACTAGTCTTAAAGAAAAAGGGTTAGCCCAATCCGATGAGGATATTGAGCAAATTGAAAAATTGATGCTGGAGCAAGGTATGACGAATCACGAAACAGCAGCTCAGTATTTTGAATGGATGAAGCAAGCCGCTACTCCAACCCCTAATTCTGCTATGGGTTACAACCCAAGCGCACTTTCCAAGTTTGACCTTTCTAAGTATTGGAAAAACCCACAAATGGGCGCACGGGACGAGGCAGCAAAAGCTCTAACGGAATTGAGAAAAAACTCAAGACCGATAGGTATTTAATAAAAGCAGTAAATGGGGATATTTACTTTTAATGGAGAATTATTATGCCAATAGGCGGCGGAATAGTTCCAGCAACAGGATCGAGTCAGTATAACGAGCTTACCTATGTAACTCGCCGTGCGTTTATCCCCAAGCTGGTCGTACAGCTGTACAACAGTACACCTTTGATGGCTGCGTTGATTGCTAACAGTCAACAAGCATCAGGTGGTGTGTCCCAAGTAACCGTGCCAGTACAAGGCGCACAGTTTGTTAATGCACAATGGTCGGACTACTCTGGTTCATTTAACCAGCCAGCAGTTCAACAGGGCGCGTTTAATGCTGAATTTAACCTCAAGTTGATGATCTCTCCTGTACCGTTTCTCGGTATGGAAGGTGCAGTTCAACAAGATTACGCAATCATTCCATTGATTGAAGCGCGTATGAATGACGCAACCAATGTGATGATGGATGCGATGGCAACTGCCTTGTACACCAACTACACCAACACTCAACAGTTCATCGGCTTGCCTGGTGCTATTGATGATGGTACAAACATGACTACTTACGGTAACATCAACCGTTCTACCTACACATGGTGGAAGTCTAAGGTTTACAACGCTGGTTCAGTTAACCCAACTCGTCAAAACATTCTCCAGTACATTTCTGGTACTGTGAAAAATGGCGCAGAAGTTCCGACTTTTGGCGTTTGCGGATTTGGCACATGGACACTCTTGGCACAAGACTATGTTGGTCAAGAGCAGTATGTAATTACCCCAGGACACGGTTTTGATAGTGATTCCAATGGCCCACAAGCTGCTTTCCGCGCTTTGATGGTTGCTGGTGTTCCAATCTATCCAGACCCATATTGCCCAGAAGGTACTGTTTATTTCATTAACTCTAACTACATGAGCCTGTATATCCACGATCAGGGTTCATTCGTATTTACTGGTTTTGAATCTACACTCCCTAACTGGCAGATCGGTTATGTTGGCGCAGTCTTGATGATCGCTGAATTAGTGAGCACCAAGCCTAAATCAATGACCCGTGTTCAGGGCTATAACTCTATTTCACTATAAGGAGCTACAGTCATGTCACTCGGTTTAAATAAAATCCTGATCTCAGGTACTGCATCGAATACTCCTGGCGCGTATTGGCAGCTTTCTACATTAACCGCTACTACAACGGGTAATGTGATTCCAGCTGGTACATACCTTGTATTCCCGAACGCTAACTGCACAATCAATGCCGTTTCAGCTTATAACTCCTCAACCAATGTGGCAACCTACAGTATCTTGTTGGCTGCTAACACAGGCGGTGTGATTATTTCTGATGGCTTGAATGTGACTGCAAATGCTACAACCAACACCACAATCACATTGGCTACTGTCAATGGTGGTCAGGCTGTATCTGGCACATTCAATAGCTAAGGAGAACGGTAATGGCATCTTGCGATTCAGTCTCACAGTATTACTTAGATTCATTCGGATATGGTCGTGTTGCCGTTGGTAAACCCGTTGCGTTTAATGTCACAGGGAACGGTACTACTACTGGTATCACTCTGCCGATCTTAAGTGGCGGGTTAACAAATGCAAATGCCACCGTTGGTTC
>CAIPQU010000168.1 GCA_903867305.1 uncultured beta proteobacterium | reverse complement strand
CTGCTGGGACTAAGATCGCATTCCCACCCTCAGAGAACTGATAGGGAACATTCATCGTTTGTAAAGAGGCGATAATGGCACCACCATCTTTATCGGAGAAATTGGTCAGCAAGATACCGTAATTTGGTTTTTGTCCCCATAGAAAAACACCTGCCATCATTGCTAAAACAAAGGCAAGACCAGCACCTAGAGCCAAATTTCTGCCCAGTGCCGTTTGAAAGAAACCCATAAAGTTATTGGGTGATGGAGGATTGGTTGCCATATTTTTATAGATTAAGGGCTAGTTTTAATTCGGTTCGACAAAGTCAATTCATTCAAGAAAATATAAAGATTCATTTTTCAGACCCTATTTTGCCTAATAAGTTGGAACTTGTTGAGAAGAATAATGGGCAGAAAAGCCCTTTAATCAACGCCTTAAAAGTATCTAGCCTCGATATGATGTCAACATTACTTAAAGAATGACTCTTTTTTAAAGGAATCACGAATGGTTACAGCGATAGGCAGTGCAGCGATTCAAGAAATGTTGGCACAGATGCGCTCAGCAGTAGATCAGACGAAGAATTCTGTTGGAGTGGTACCAGGAGCTAAAAATCCTTTATCTAGCAGCTCTGTGCCTAAAACGGATTTTGCACAAGCGATGAAAAATCATTTAAGTGAAGTTTCTAATATAGAAAAGACAGCCAATGATTTGGGCAAGAGATATTCACTGGGTGACACTGATGTCAATTTATCGGACGTCATGGTTTCTAGCCAAAAAGCGAATATTGCTTTGCAGTCCACCGTTCAAGTCAGAAATAAGCTTGCTGCAGCGTATCAAACCATCATGAACATGCAAATCTAATCATACCAAGAATAGCTTTAAGCTAATCTTGGTATCAGTTTGACCGCATTACCCCGAGTGATTTGTGCCATATCTTTCTCATTAAAGCCATATTTCAAAAGACCTTTGACGTTATCTTCACTCGTACGGTAGGGATAGTCAGAACCATACAGAACTTGATCCTTGCTCACGAGCTGCAATAAGGATGAGAGGGTATAAGGATTTGCTGCCCAAGCAGTATCGTAATAAAAGCGTTGTAATTCGTGCATGACACCATTCGGTACTTTTTCCTGAAGTGATTTATCAATCACCGGCATTTTTTGCAGTCGCTCTGTCAGGAAAGGTAGTGACCCTCCTGCATGAGAAAATATAAATTTAATATTAGGACACCTTGCGGCAGTTCCCGAAAACACCACATCAACGATCGTACGTGTCGTATCCGTTCCATATTCAACAACTGTTGGAGGTGTATTGGGAATTAAATTATTACAACAATCTGCAGAGGTTGGGTGGGTATACAAAATCGCACCACGACGATTAATTTCATCCATCACGGGTGCAAATTTGGGGTGCCCTAACCATTTATCACCATAGCTTGTTAGTAGACCAATACCATCCGCTTTTAAAACATCAAGCGCATAGGTTAATTCTTTTAGAGCCGCATCCATATCATGCATTGGTAACATCGCAAATGATCCAAAACGTCCTTTGTGATCACCGCGTAATTTAGCCGCATATTCATTATTTTCACGCGCAATAGTATTTGCGTCATTCGGACTTAAAAAGCTGACTTGGGGGGTCGTTGCCGATAGAATCGCCGTAGCGGTGCCAGCAGCTTCCATATCATCTAATGTTTTTTGCAAAGTCCAACTAATAGCCGGCCCTTGGATCAAGTTTTTACTCGACATTGCTGCTTTGATACCTGGGGAGAAAAAATGATGGTGCGTATCGATTCGATCTTTTTTACCCACCACAGCTGGTTCGGCGGCCTGAGATGGCAATACTGCACTTGCACCTAGTCCAGCTAGACCACCTAAAAAATTTCTACGCGAAACACCACATGAGCAAAAAGGCTTTAACATTCATTTTCTCCATTTGATTCAGTCTTTTAATGATTTTTTTCTAAAGCAATACTAATCAGATTTGATGGTTTTACCTATTGGTGTAAGTACTAACAGATGAGCCAGGTGATTCATGGAATGCTAATTTTTACTAGGTACTGGTTTGTCGAGCTGAATAATTTGAGGCTTTTGAATTGCTTGGAAAGCTTGTGACTTAGGGGTGTTTTCGACCCTCGGCGGAGGCGATGGAGGAATTGATGGTTCAACTTTCGATTTAGGGGGTGTTGGTGCTATTGGCGGCGGCTCTATTTTTTCGACAGCTTTCGGTGTTTCAGGAGTAATCGTAGGAGCCGGTAAGGTAGGTTTTACGGAGGGGATAATAGCAATCGCTGGGGGAGTTGGAGTAATTTTACGAGGATCTCCATTGTCAAGATAGGTATCAATCGTGGTGGTTTTGAGTTTGCCCTCGTTTCGCACAGCTGCTTCAGCTGCTTTATTTAACAAAATGATACTAATTCTTCGATTGATCGGATTCACGGGATCTTTTGGATCAAGTAATACCGCATCCGCCAAACCTGTAACGCGAAGTAAGTGATCTTGTTTTAAACCACCCGCCAGTAGAACTCTTCTAGCGGCATTGGCTCGATCTGCTGAGAGCTCCCAGTTTGTGTACGTTCCATTATTATTCGCGTAGGGCATACCATCTGTATGTCCAGAGACACTGATCGTATTGGGCATATCATTGAATGTTAGCGCCATTGCTTTAATAATTTCTTGGGCATAAGGTTGCATTTCAGCACTTGCATTAGCGAACATTGGTCGATTAGCCTCATCCGTAATGAGAACTCGTAAACCCTCATCAGTGACATCAATCTTTAATTGCGCTTGATATTTTTTAAGTCTTGGACTGTTATCAATTTGATTGAGCAGTTTTTCCCGCATGGCTTTCATTTTGGCATTTTCTTCAGCCTGTCCTAATTTAATAGCAGCTGTTTTTGTGATTCTGTGAGAGATTCGAATTTTTTTTCTTCAATCTGTTTTTCATTCTCACCAGGAGTTGAATCCGAACGAGCAGTTTGACCAATGGTAGATGTCACGTCTAAACCACCACCAGATATAACCACTTTAGAGTCACCACTTTTGGAACCACCTTGGAGAGCTACTTTTACTGGGGTTTTAAAGTACTCTGAAATACCCTGTAAGGTACCGCCATCTACACTTCCCAATAACCACATTAATAAAAAGAAAGCCATCATGGCCGTGACGAAGTCGGCGTAGGCAATTTTCCAAGCGCCGCCGTGGTGTCCGCCGCCACCCTTTTTGATACGCTTGACGATAATTGGACGCGATAATTCGTCAGCGCTCATCGTTAACTCGCAACTACTTTACTTTTTGAAGCCTTAATTTCTGCCTCTAAGTCTGTGAATGTTGGGCGATCGGTAGAGTAGAGTACTTTACGACCGAATTCGACGGCGATACTTGGCGGGTAACCATTTAGACTTGCTAGCAAAGTTACTTTAATACATTGATACACTTTGGCTTCTTCCTCAGTTTTGTTTTCTAACAATGTTGATAGAGGTCCAACCATTCCATAAGCTAATAAAATTCCTAAGAAAGTTCCTACTAAAGCATGCGCAATCAGAATACCCAATTCTGCAGGGGGGGGTCCAACGG
>CAIPQU010000167.1 GCA_903867305.1 uncultured beta proteobacterium | reverse complement strand
TCTAGAAGAGCGTTTGGTTTTAGGAATTTCCAAAACTACCGACTGAGAGTCTTGGCTTTGTGCGGTTGGAATGGAGTAATTAATCGTGTTTGATAAATGCTCATCCCCCGATTATGGTGAAGAGCCCTTAATCTCGGGAGACAATAGCCACAATCACCACAGTGATCTAATTTTTTGATATTTTGGCCTGCCCAGCACGATTCGAACGTGCGACCTTGAGCTTCTTAGACCTTTGGAACTATGAGTTACGGATTTACCAATTGATTAATTTGTATCTTCAAATCTGGCAAATTGACTTGGATGGTTTTCCACAGAATATCTAAGTCAACCTTGAAATATCCATGCGATAAGGCATTTCGCATTTCATAGGCATCAATAAATGGAATTTCAGAATGTTCTTCTATAAATTCAGGAAATAGACGTTCAATATTTCTTGATGCTTCTCCAATAATTTCAAAGTTTCGAATCACTGCATCTTGAATCATTGTATTGGAGATGAAAGCTAATTGATCACAATCTTTTATATAAGACTCAATTCTGTCGATGGCTTGATTGATATGTTTTAGATAGTCATCCAACCTTAGTGGATGTTTAGTCATACTGGTATTGAGGTAGATATCACTTCCTCGCGAAAGTGATCAGGTAAAGCATTCGGGGTAAGGACATCCACTGTCACTCCTAGTAGGATTTTCAATTTCCTTCGAATTGCTCCAATATCAAACAAAGTAGTCTCATTTGTGGGATCAATCAAAATATCCAAGTCACTTTGATCCGTGTCCTCTCCCTTAGCCACAGAACCAAAAACACGTGCATTACTAGCGTGATGAGACGCGACAATTTGTCGTATTTGTACTCTATTTTTATTGAGGGCTTCAGAAGGCTTCATAGTTCAATTATGCTAATTAATTCATAAATGAGCAACTTAGGGGTATTTTTGGCCTGCCCAGCACGATTCGAACGTGCGACCTACGGCTTAGAAGGAGTAAAAATCTATTTAAAACAATATCTTGGAATGTGTAACTTTTTTATTAATGAATGTCCACATTGATTTAATGAGTATACGTAAAGCTTATAATAAGTAATGTCTCCAACAATCTTCAAAGAAAATGGCTTTAGGTTTTTCTTCTTTTCAAGAGAAGAGCCTCGAATTCATGTTCACGTAAGCCATGCTGATGGAGAAGCTAAGTTTTGGCTAACACCTGAGGTCATAATTGCTGTAAATTATGGGTTATCTGATCAGCAAATTAATGCAGTTAGAAAATTAGTTATTCTTCATTATGAGGAAATTACAAATGCTTGGAACACTCACTTCTCTGATTGAAATCACACAGGTTTCATCACAAGGTTTTTGGCTTTTATTGCCAACTGAAGAACTGTTTCTTTCTTTTGAGAACTTCCCTTGGTTTAAGGATGTAACTATTAAAGAGCTTTGTGAAGTGGAATGGCCATCTGAAAAACATATCTACTGGCCAAACTTAGATATCGATTTATCTATTGACTCCATTAGAGACCCTTCAGCCTTTCCTCTACATTACAAAGCAAAAGGATAGCTCCTGGCCTGCCCAGCACGATTCGAACGTGCGACCTTGGGCTTCTTAGACCGTAAATCTAAACTCTATTCGTGAATAACTATCGAGTCGACAGTTAATTCTACGAAACGACTTTGTAAAAAAGCATCTGATATTAACTGTAGATTTGTTTTAATCAAGACTTCAAGTGCGAGGTTGCTAATATTTCCCGTTGAAATGAGTAACAAAGGTGGCTCTCCGTTGATCAAGTAAGCCTGCACAAAGTCATCGTCTTTACTAATAACGATTCGACCCTGGGAAACTGCAACTTCAGTTAACTCCATGTCTGATGTGAGATTTTTTTTTGGCAAATCTAAAGTATGAAACCCATCATGCCCTGCTTCATTCAACCAAGTAACAAACTTCCTTGGTAATTGGGCATCAACAATAAACTTCATGCAGCGATGCGTTCGACTCTTTTAATATGAGTTAAGCGAGCAGCATAGGCCAAGGTAGCCAAAATATCTTCACGCTGAAGATCCTCATAGTCGCCTAAAATATCTTCAATAGTCATGCCACTTGCTAACCATTCGAGAATGCCTTCAACAGGATATCTCATGCCTCGAATACAAGGCTTTCCATGACAAACTGCAGGATCAATTGTGATTAAACTTGCCATTGCATTTCCTAGATGATTTATAAGTCTATGCTATTGATTTTAAACCCATTCAATTGACAATTGTAGGTTTATGGTTTTTGAAATCCTAATTTGGCCTGCCCAGCACGATTCGAACGTGCGACCTACGGCTTAGAAGGCGCGAAAATCTAATTAGAACAATAACTTAACAAT
>CAIPQU010000166.1 GCA_903867305.1 uncultured beta proteobacterium | reverse complement strand
GTAATCTGAAATTTAGAACCAAACTCTCCTTGGATCGTTGCAATGGTTAGGACCTCTCCCTTACCTTTTTCAAACAAAATCATCCCCATTGGTTTTTGTAGATTTTCTCGCGTCATTTCTTGCATAGCACGACCACCTGCGGCGTCCAGTGTTAAATTCACGGAAGGACGCTGGTTTTGATCAAATCCTGCGCTAGCATCAATAATTCTGTCGCCAGTAATGATGACACCTTTTTTAAACACACCCTGACGATCTCCAAATTTAAATGCATCCATTCCTACAGGTGGAGTATCTAGTGGCCCGATTGAAGACTGTATAGGATCTGCAAGCCTAGCTTCTAAAGTAGCGGTACGACCGATAATATCTTTTGCACGGGCAGTATCTTGAACTCCAGGTAGTTGAACTACGATACGATCCACACCTTGTTTTTGAATCACGGGTTCTTTGACCGCGAGTTCATTGACGCGCTTATTCAGGGTAATGATATTTTGTTTGAGGGCATTTTCTTGGGTCATTTGAATAGACTCGGCCCTAAAAACACCATTTAAGAGGAAGGATTCAACACCTTTTTCTGTCTGAAAGGACATATCAGGGATGCCGTCAGTTAAGGCTTCTTTAGCTTTATTCACTTCATCGATAGTAGCAAATTTAATCAAAAGTTGGCCATTAGACTTATCGATACTTTGATATCGAATAGATTTATCTCTCATCCGTGTTCTAGCATCACTAGCTAAGGCGTTAAGCTTCTTTTCTAAGGCACCCTGCATATCTACTTTGAGGAGGAAGTAAACACCCCCGCGTAAATCAAGTCCTAGGGGCATTGGTAGCGCATTAATACTCATTAAGCTATGCGGGGTATTTGAAACAAGTGCTAGAGCGACGATATAGTCAGGGTTTGATTGATCAGGGTTTAACTCCTTCTCAATAATATCTTTTGCCTTGAGTTGAGAGTCAGTATCACTAAAACGAATCCGAATCACACCCTCTTGAGAGAGATCTTCAAAACCTGTTTGAGATTTCATCAAATCTGATTTTTGAAAAGCCGCATCAATCTTTTCATGAAGATGACTATCCATTTTTAGGCCACTTCTAGCCGGGGCAATTTGAATCGCTGGCACCTCTCCAAATAAATTCGGTATGGAGTAAATAGCACCAATTAAAAGTGCTACAAAAATGACGACATATTTCCAGAGAGGGTAACGATTCATGCGATAACTTAGATAGATTTAAGAGTGTCTTTTGGCAAAATGGCTGCAATAGCAGATCTTTGCATTTTGACAGTAAAGTTCGGGGAAAGTTCGATGGTGACATACTGATCTTTCAGATCCGTAATTTTCCCCATCAGACCACTTGCTGTTGCAACTTCATCACCTTTTGCTAGAGACTCTAGCATCGTTTTTAATTCTTTTTGACGCTTCATTTGTGGTCTGATCATAATGAAATAGAGAACCGCAAACATACCAACCATCATGATGATTGAGGACAAGCCGCTGTCACTACCTCCAGCACCACCAAATTGAGCATACGCATTGTTAATCCACATGGTAATTCCTTTTAAAGTTAATAAAACTGGATGAATTCAAATTATGATGATTTTAACGGACTTATATTTTTATGCCGGAAGAATTTAATGAAACCTCTTCTTGAGGACCCATTTGCCGATTTTTTTCAAAATCTTTGATAAATTCCTGAAAAGAGTTGTTTTCTAAGGCTACACGGATTTCTGACATCAGATTTAAATAATAATGAATGTTATGTATTGTATTTAATTGTGCCCCAAGGATTTCATTGACTTTTTGGAGGTGGTGTAAGTAAGCTCGACTAAAGTTTTTACAGCAATAACAAGAGCAACTTGGATCTAGAGGACGCTCATCATTTTTATAACTAGCATTACGTAATTTCAAATCGCCAAAACGTGTAAAGAGCCATCCATTTCTAGCATTTCGGGTTGGCATGACACAATCGAACATATCAATCCCTTGACCCACTGAAAAGACCAAATCCTCGGGAGTGCCAACTCCCATCAAATAACGAGGTTGGTGAGGGGGTAACTGGTGCCCAATAAACGTTAATATTCGCTCAAAATCAGGTTTGGGTTCACCAACGGATAGGCCACCAATGGCAATACCATCAAAACCTTGCTCAGTAATTTTTTCTAATGAGTAGCTTCTGAGATTTTCAAACATCCCACCTTGTACGATACCAAATAGTGCATTAGTTTGATTCAGTTCACGGTAGCGGTTGATACTTCGCTGACCCCAACGCAGAGAAAGCTCAAGGGATGCTCTTACCGTTTTTTCATCGGTTGGGACACCGTTAGTCTCATAAGGCGTGCATTCATCGAATTGCATAGCAATATCACTATTTAAAACTGACTGAATTTCCATGGATACTTCTGGAGACATAAATAATCGATCACCATTCACAGGCGAAGCGAAGGTAACTCCTTCCTCAGTAATTTTCCTTAGCGCACCCAGACTGAAGACCTGGAAACCTCCAGAGTCTGTCAAGATAGGCAGATCCCAGCCCATAAAACGATGTAAGCCACCAAACTTTTGAATAACTTCTAGACCAGGCCGTAACCATAAATGAAAAGTATTACCGAGAATAATCTGCGCATGCGATTCATGCAGATCTCTAGGGGTAAGTGCTTTAACGGTGCCATAAGTCCCAACTGGCATGAACATTGGTGTTTGTAATTCACCATGGGGTAATTGGAAAGTAGCCCTTCTGGCATGAGAATGAGTATCTTGGTGGGTGACTTTAAATTGAAGCTTACTCATGATGTACCATGGCCACGTTCTAAAAACATCGCATCACCATAACTAAAGAAACGATATTTTTTCTTGATAGCGTGTTGATACGCAAGTTGAATTGTAGAAAACTGACTAAAAGCGCTGACGAGCATCAGTAAGGTGGATTTAGGCAAATGAAAATTCGTAATTAAGGCGTTTACCACTTTAAAGGGATATCCTGGAGTAATAAATAAGTTGGTATCACCATTATCCCCCATTGTGACTGCAGACTCGAGGGCTCTCAAAGAGGTAGTACCAACACTAATGATGCGTCGACCTTCCCGTTGAGCAGCATCGATGGCTGATCGGGTTTTGGGTGAGATCGAATATCTTTCATAGTGCATTTGATGTTGAGATAAGTCTTCTGAGCGAACTGGTGAAAATGTTCCAGAGCCAACATGTAAAGTGACATGGGCTATTTCAACACCAAGAGACTCCAATTGACTGAGAAGTTTTTGATCAAAGTGTAAACCTGCTGTGGGAGCCGCTACGGCACCAGGTGTTTTTGCATAGACGGTTTGGTAGCGATTCTGATCCTCTTCGGTTGCAGAATGTTTGATATATGGAGGCAAGGGAAGTTCACCAATGCGTTGCAGAGTTTCAAAAGCATTATTGGCAAAAGCAATAATAAAAAATGGTGAGATTTCTTGAGAGTCTGGTGAAGTATGCCTAGCAATAACCGTAACCTCTTCTGGAGAATTCGGATCCCCTAAAAAGAGTTTAGACAGTGGCTGAACTGCTTTTGAAGTTTTAATTTGGCAAAGTATTTGAGATTCGTCTAGAATTCGTTCGACTAAAATCTCGGCTTTACCACCAGTTGCTTTATAACCAAAGACTCTTGCGGGTATTACTTTTGTATCATTAAATACTAGTAAATCCCCTTTTTTTAAAAGTCCAACAATATCCGTAAAATAGGCATCTTGGAATACTGGTTCTGAGGTTTGAGTTTCTTGATCAACAATGAGTAACCTGCTAGAGCTTCTGCTAGATAGCGGAAACTGCGCAATTAATTCATTGGGGAGTTCATAATCAAAATCAGATAGATACATATAATGTACGAGGCAGTAAATGGGATATTTTAAACGGATTAACAAAACTTCATGCCAGAAAATAAATCTCCCTTAGAGCGCCTTGGCCTTGACACTCCAGCAGCTTTAGCCCTTCATCTTCCAATTCGTTACGAAGATGAGACGGAATTAATCTCTCTTGAAAATGCCATTTCTGGGCTTGGTCAAACAACGGTTCAAACTCAAGGCAAGGTCATACAGTGCGATGTTAAATTTAGACCTCGACGTCAATTAGTTGTTGTTATTGCAGACGAAAACACGGAGTTAGTCCTTCGTTTTCTGAATTTTTACCCAAGCCAACAAAAGCAAATGGCAATAGGCAACTTTGTACGCGTTAGGGGCGATGTGAAGCAGGGCTTTATGGGGCCAGAGATGGTTCATCCTACGGTAAAAGCAGTATTGCCAGATACGCCGCTGCCCCAACAATTAACGCCGGTTTATTCAACGATTGCGGGGGTTGGTCAAATCACTGTTCGCAAGGGAATCGAAAAGGGGCTAAAAGATCCCACAGTTAGAAAGTTTTTACGCGAGATTATTCCCTTAAAGACTATCACCGATGGCAAATATAAATTATTAAAAGACCTTCCAAGTTTGGAAGAATCCATTTTTTCTTTGCATTACCCTAATGCTCAGACGGATAAAGAGGCACTGTTGGAAAGAACTCATCCAGCATGGCGCAGGATTCAATTTGAAGAACTCTTAGCTCAGCAAATATCTTTACAACGGGCGCATATAGAGCGGCAAAAGAGAAAAGCACCCCACATGAATCAATCCTCTGGCGGCTTTGTCCAGAAGTTGTTTTCATTATTACCCTTTACTTTGACAAATGCTCAAAAAAAAGTTTGGGAGGAAATCGCCATTGATCTTGGCAAACCATATCCCATGAATCGATTATTACAAGGCGATGTGGGCAGTGGAAAAACCGCCGTTGCTGCTCTCGCAGCAGCACATGCCATCGACCATGGTTATCAGGTCGCCCTCATGGCGCCTACAGAAATTTTGGCAGAACAACATTTTCGAAAATTTGAGCCATGGTTTTCAAAGCTGGGTATTGAAATGGTTTGGCTTACAGGTAGTTTAAAGTCAAAAGATAAGAAGCTTGCGCAAGAGAAAATCAAAACAGGTCAAGCGCAGTTAGCCATCGGAACTCATGCCTTAATTCAAGTGGGAGTCGAGTTTGCACAATTAGGCCTTGCAATTATTGATGAACAGCATCGCTTTGGGGTTAGGCAGCGCTTACAGTTTCATGGCCAACAGGGAACGGAAGATATCTATGCTCATCAATTAATGATGTCGGCGACTCCCATCCCGAGGACTTTAGCGATGACCTATTATGCCGATTTAGAAGTTTCAGTGATTGATGAATTACCTCCTGGACGTAAGCCTATTTTGACAAAGTTATTTAAAGATACGCGGCGGGATGAAGTCCTCATTGGCATTAGAAAGGAGCTCACTTTAGGGCGTCAGGCATATTGGGTCTGCCCATTAATTGAAGAGTCTGAAGTCCTCCAATTGCAAACCGTGACAGATACATTTGAGACTTTAAAAACAAAGCTTCCTGAGTTCCGTATCGCCATGATGCATGGCCGGATGTCTAGTGAAGAAAAGTCTCAAATTATGTTGGACTTCAAAAAGGGCGATATTCAGCTACTCGTGAGTACTACAGTGATTGAGGTAGGGGTCGATGTACCGAATGCAAGTCTGATGATTATTGAACATTCTGAGCGTTTTGGGTATTCTCAGATCCATCAATTACGTGGCCGAGTTGGTCGGGGCGAAGCTGACTCCGTATGTATTCTTTTATATGGTGAGCAGTTGTCTTTTGCTGCCAAAGAGCGGCTAAAGGTTCTTCGCGAAAATACAGATGGATTCATCATTGCGGAACATGACTTATCTTTGAGGGGCCCGGGGGAATTATTAGGATCAAGGCAATCGGGTGAATCGATGTTGCGATTTGTTGATTTACAGCGAGACGCTTGGTTAGTATCTCTTGTAAAAGACTTTGCGCATGATATATTAGCAACAGCACCTGAATTAGCTGAGCTTCATCTTCAGCGCTGGCTTGGCTCTAGAGCCGATTACCTTAAAGCATAAATTATGACCCTGACGGAACTTCGTTATATTGTTGCGGTTGCCAAAGAAAAACATTTTGGACGTGCAGCCCAGGCTTGTTTTGTTTCTCAACCGACATTGTCTGTTGCCGTCAAAAAGCTTGAAGAAGAGTTAGATGTTCAAATCTTTCATCGTAATTCCGGAGATATTTCAGTAACTCCGCAAGGTAAATTATTAATTGAACAAGCTCTTCGCATATTAGAAGAAGCGAAGCGCTTTTCAGATATGGCAAAGATTGGCGTTGATCCCATGAAAGGCCCTCTTCGTCTGGGGGCTATTTATACGATTGCACCTTATCTTTTACCTAGCTTAGTTGGTCAGGCTAAAGCTCGCTTACCAGATATCCCTTTGTTCCTATATGAGACATTTACTGCATCTATATTAGAAATGCTCAAGCAAGATGAATTAGATTGTGCAATTTTGGCTGAACCTTTTAATCGTAATGGTTTAGAGGTGATTGAGTTATATGATGAGCCTTATATGGTCAGTGTCCCTCAGGCACATGAGTGGGCAATACGAGAATTCATTGGACCTCATGAATTAAGTACACAAAATATGTTACTACTAGGCGCAGGGCATTGTTTTAGAGATCATGTTTTACAGGTCTGTCCCGAGCTGAACCGCGCAAAGTTATTATTTGAAGAGGGCCCGAAAAATTTTGAGGGTTCCTCTCTAGAAACTATCCGGCAGATGGTGGCTGGAGGAATCGGGATCTCAGTATTACCGAGAACGGCGGTCTCAGAAACCAATTTTAAAGAAAGTTTAGTTAAATATATCCCATTTATTGCTCCAGAGCCCTGTCGTCGAATTGTACTTATTTATCGTAAAGGAATTCAACGAGCACCCGCCATTCAAGCGCTTGCAAAAACAATTCAATTTTGTGCACTACCAGGGGTGAAATGGCTTTGATGAAGCAAATTAAGTTCAAGCTGATTCAATACGCCTATTTAGTCAGATTACATAAACCCATTGGAACTGTCCTGCTACTTTGGCCAACTCTTTGGGCCTTATGGTTTGCAAGTCATGGTCAACCACCCCTTGCTCATGTATTGATATTTTCTTTTGGCACCTTATTAATGCGAAGTGCAGGTTGTGCAATCAATGATTATGCAGATCGAGATTTTGATCAATATGTTAAGCGCACTGAACATCGTCCTTTAACATCTGGGAAAATTAGTGGGAAAGAAACACTTCTTGTTGCAGGTGTACTAGCAATGATTGCTTTCCTATTAGTTTTACCATTAAATCTTTTGACCATTGAGTTATCCTTTGCAGCTTTATTCATTGCTATTTTGTATCCTTTTACGAAAAGGTTTTTTTCTATTCCTCAAGCTATTCTCGGCATTGCTTTTGGATTTGGAATCCCCATGGCCTACGCTGCTGAATTAAATACATTACCTTGGCAAGCATGGTTTATGTTACTCGGTAATATTTTTTGGGCGATAGCCTACGACACTGCCTATGCCATGGTGGATCGTGATGATGATCTAAGAATCGGCATTAAAACCTCAGCAATTACTTTTGGGAAATATGAAGTTACCGCGATCGTCCTATGTTACATACTATTTTTAGGGATTATGGCCTTCTTAGCTATTTTAGAAAATCTTAATTCATGGTTTTGGCTAGGCTGGCTAACGGCTAGTGGATGCGCCGTCTATCACTACACTCTGGTAAAAACGAGAGATCGTATGAAATGCTTTAAAGCCTTTAATCACAACAATTGGTTGGGCGCTGCATTATTTGTTGGTGTTGTACTAGCCTACCACATGCAATAGTTATTTTTGACTAAACTCATCGCCTAATTCTTGAGCTCTTTTTGTAGCAGCTTTTATAGCCTCTTGAAGAGCTTGGCCCCAATGATGCTCTCGTAGTACTTCAAGCGCAGCAAAAGTTGTACCCCCTTTAGAGGTTACTTTTTCTCGTAGGATAGTTGGTGATTCGCTTGATTGAAGAGCAAGCTCTCCCGCACCAATGATAGTTTGTGTCGCTAGCAATTTTGCTTGCTCATAACTTAGCCCCAATAAGCAAGCACTTTCAATTAAGTTTTCAATCATAGAAAAAACATAAGCAGGACCACTACCAGAGAGTGCAGTGACAATATCTAGAAGTTCTTCCCGATCAACCCATACATATTGCCCAATCGCTTTACTGACGATTTCGACTAATTCGATATCATCACCATTAACGTTTTTTCCACGAAAGAGCCCAGTTACCCCTTTTTGAATCAATGCTGGGGTATTGGGCATCGCACGTACAATCCTTGCCCGATCCAAATATTTTTCGATATCCATTGATCGAACTCCTGCAACAATACTGAGTATGAGATATTCAGACTCAGGAAGTTCTTTTAAGCACATACTCAGCGCAGTCATTGCTTCCAGCATTTGTTGGGGCTTGATACTTAGTACGACTAATGAGGCGGTTTGTAGAAATTTTTTACTTGAGACGATATCAGCTTGTGTCATTACATGATATTTTTCAATCAGAACATTCCTTGCAGATTCAGAGGGATCGATCGCTAAAAGGTTGTTAGGATTTAAACCGTTTTGAATCAAACCACTAATGATCGCACTTGCCATATTGCCACCACCAATAAATGCAATCTTCAGTTGTGATGGATGGATCATTCTTTTTCTTCAGAGTCTTCTTCAACAAGCTCTGGTTCACGAGGACCAAAAATCGCCGTACCAATCCGCACCATCGTGCTACCTCCTTCAATAGCGCGATCTAAATCATCTGACATTCCAATAGACAAGGTATCGAATTTATTTTTGAATTGATGTCGTTTGAGATGTTGTTGAATCTCGATAAAGAGTTTGTGGAAATTTTTTATCGATTGTAGAGAGGCACCTGGCTCTGGAATTGCCATTAAACCACGCAGAGTCATGTTTGGTAATTCAGCGATATCTAGACACGTTAATAAAGCTTCACTTGGGGAAACGCCGCTTTTAGTTGACTCTCCAGAGATGTTGACTTGAAGACAGATGTTCAGGTCAGCCATGTCTCTAGGTCGTTGATCTGATAATCGCTGAGCAATTTTAAAACGATCGACACTTTGCACCCAGTCAAAAGACTCTGCAATAAAACGGGTTTTATTACTTTGAACTGGACCTATAAAATGCCAAATAATTTTTTTGCGAATATCTTCTAGTTCAACTATTTTGTCAGTACCTTCTTGAACATAGTTTTCAGCAAATTCTTTCTGACCAGCCGCAAAGGCTTCCCTTACCTTGGCGGCAGAGTGTGTTTTAGAAACAGCGACGAGATGAACGTTTTTTTCATTGCGCCCAAATCGAATACATGCCTGAGATATACGGCCTTTAACATAGAGAAGTTGATCTCCAATAGCGCTCATTTGAAGTCTTTATTCATTAATAGTTGATCAACAATTTCAATCCAATGGGTTACCGGTAAATTTTCGTTCTGAAGGTGAGTAATACAACCAACGTTACCAGAAACGATATATTTTGATTGATTTACGCAAGACGCTTCCAATAGTTTATCTAATTTTTGTTCTCTTAACTGATTTGATAAGGACTCTTGCAGAATTGAGTATGTTCCAGCTGAACCGCAACATAGGTGGCTATCCTCGCAAAGGTTTGTTTTTACACCTATTTGTGTAAGTATATCTTCCACTTGCCCCTTGATCTGTTGCCCATGTTGCAGGGTACACGGGGGGTGATAAGTTACCCCTACCTTAACCTCAGTCCCTAGTCGATCAATTAAATCTGGTAGGTATTGCGGAATAATCTCACTGATATCCTTTGAGAGAGAGCTCACGGCAATTGCCTTTTGGGCGTAAAGGGGATCATCTTTTAAGAGGTAAGCGTAATCTTTTACCATGACACCGCACCCAGAAGCGTTGGTTACGATAGCGCTAATATTTTCTTTACCGATGATAGGCCACCAAGCATCAATATTATTACGAATGTCATTTTTACCGCCTTCATGGTCATTGAGGTGATGTCGTAAAGCCCCACAACAACCTGCTTTTGGAGGAGTAATTAATTCAATTTGTAAAGCATGCAAGACCCGCCGGGTTGCATGATTAATATTAGGCAACATTCCTGGCTGAACACAGCCCTCTAAAAAAAGCATTTTTGTTGAAAAGGAAGCTGTTTTTGGTGGAAGAGGGGTATTTGAAAAATAGCTCGTTGGAATCTTCTTTTTCAAGGATGATGGAAGAAGAGGTTTTACTGCTCGACCAATTTGCATCGCAGGTTCAAAGATCTCTGATCTTGTGAGCGTTTCTTTTAAAAGCCAGCGAACTGCTCTTTCTTGGAAAGGTCTTGGAGGCGTCTGCTCCTCGGCCCACTTTCTGCCGATGTCAAGTAAATGCCCATATTGAACACCGCTAGGACAGGTGCTCTCACAATTTCTACAGGTTAGACAACGGTCCAAGTGGGTTCGCGTCTTTTCGGTGGCCACTTTACCTTCTGCCATTTGTTTGATCAGATAGATCCGCCCTCGGGGCCCATCAAGCTCGTCTCCTAAGAGTTGGTATGTAGGACAAGTTGCTGTACAAAAACCACAATGCACGCAGTTTGACAACAATTTTTGTGCCGCTAGACCTTCAGGATGACTAGCTAATTGAGGTGATAAGTCGGTTTGCATAAATTAGAAAGGCATCCTACCGGTTTTAAATACACTATAAGGGTCAAAGGTTTGTCGAATACGTTGTTGGACAACCTCTAATGGCGCAGTTAAGGGATTAAAAGATAATGGGGTAAAGACACTCTCACCTTCTGGTTTGGAGCCACGAAATAGAGTCGCATGACCACCATGTTGATGAGCAATTTTGTGTGCTTGCGAGGCGGAAAGATGACCCTTAATCCATCGTTGCCCACCATACCACTCTATCAAGGTTTGATTTTCAAAAGGCAGTGGCGGGCTTAAAGGATTAATCGCAAAACGCCACAAAGGCTCATTTGATTCATTGAAAAAGGAGTGCTCTTGCTCTTTAACACTTTGCCAAAATGAAGATGCCTCTTCTACTGGTATCAATTGAGACTTGATGAGTTGATTCATTTTGGTAATACCTGCCTCTACTGCGGCATTGGCTCCTGCGAGTCTAATCCATAACTCACCACCATTCGAATTACCAATCCAGGTACTAGCTGATAACGGCAGAGGTTGACTCGCCCAAGTATTCATTTGAATGATTGCTTGAGCCTGATCAATTTCAAATTTTAGAGTTTGTGTTTTGGCAGGTTGAGGTAACACTTTGATGGATACCTCAAGCAAGAGTGCCAAAGTCCCCAGTGAGCCTGGTAGAAGACGCGAAACATCATAGCCGGCAACGTTTTTCATAACCTTGCCCCCAAAAGATAAGACTTGGCCACGACCATCCATGATTTTTGTGCCAAGTACATAATCTCTAAGGCCCCCGTATTGGCCACGACCTGGTCCAGCTATTCCGGAGGCAATCATTCCACCGACTGTTGCTTCAGAGCCAAAACATGGTGGATCGAAAGCAAAGTATTGTTTTTTTTCCGCTAAGCTTGATTCGACTTCTTTGAGCGGTGTGCCTGCGCAAACTGTAATAACTAGCTCTTCCGGTTGATAGTCAAGGATACCCTGATATGCCCGAGAATCAAGAGTAACTCCATGTGGAACATCACCATACCAATGTTTGGTATTTCCCCCAGTAATGTTGATGGTCTGTTGATTCGTAATGGCTGATTGAATCTGTTCTTTGAATAGAGAAATAACTGAGTGCATAGTAAAGAATTAAAAACGTTCTAACTCTGGATGTGGAAGAATACCTTTGCTGATTCGAATACGACCGTATTCGGCGCAGCGGTGAAGGGTTGGAATCGCTTTGTCTGGATTAAGCAGCTTTTGTGTATCAAAAGATGCTTTAATGCCCCAAAATACATTTCTTTCTAATTCGGAAAACTGTATACACATGGAATTGATTTTTTCAATACCGACACCATGCTCACCAGTAATGGTTCCACCTAGCTCCACACAAGCCTCCAAGATTTCAGAGCCAAAGTCTTCTGCACGAAGCCATTGTGCGTGGTCAGCACCGTTAAACATGATGAGTGGGTGCATATTGCCATCACCCGCATGGAAAACATTCATACAGCCTAGTTGGTACTTTTCTTCCATCAGCTTAATACGTTTTAGAAGTTCAGCAATTTGACGACGGGGAATCGTACCATCCATACAGTAATAATCTGGAGAAACTCGACCGGCTGCAGGGAATGCATTTTTACGACCACTCCAAAACTTTAGCCGTTCCGCTTCAGTCTCTGATACTTGTAGTCGCGTAGCTCCGCTGGCTTTTAGAACCTCACTCATCTTGGAAATTTCTTCTGCCACCTCTTCAGGGGTTCCATCTGATTCGCACAGCAAAATGGTTTGAGCGTCAATATCATATCCAGCGTGAACAAATTCTTCAACAGCTCTTGTGGCAGGTTGATCCATCATTTCTAGGCCAGCTGGAATAATCCCCGCACCAATCACTGCAGCAACAGCATTTCCACCTTTTTCGATATCATCAAAGCTGGCCATAATCACTTTGGCGATTTGTGGTTTTGGAATTAACTTAACAGTGACTTCAGTGACGACGGCCAACATACCTTCGCTGCCAATAAAAACCGAGAAAAGATCTAACCCAGGACTATCTGGAGCAAGGCCACCAAATTCCACGATTTCGCCAGTGACTAGAATGGCCCGAATTCGAAGAACATTATGGATTGTTAATCCATATTTGAGGCAGTGCACCCCCCCAGAGTTTTCACTAACATTACCCCCAATAGTGCAGGCAATTTGTGATGAGGGGTCTGGTGCGTAATAGAGTTGATGCTTCGCAACTGCTTCGGAGATGGCTAAATTTCGAACACCGGGTTGAACAATCGCTGTTCTTGCGATAGGGTCAATCGCTAAAATATTTTTAAATTTCGCCAAAGATAGAACAAGTCCTTCTGCAATGGGCATAGCACCACCAGATAAACCAGTCCCTGCACCACGAGGCACGATCGGAATTTGATGATCGTGACAGATTTTTAAAATATCAATCACTTGTTGCTCTGTTGTTGGTAAGGCTACTGCGAGGGGCATTTGACGATAAGCTGCCAGTCCATCGCATTCGTACGGAATAGTATCTTCCGGCTCCCATAACAGGCCATCGCTTGCGAGAATAGGCTTTAAGAGGCCAACTAAAAAATCTTGCTTGCCTTTTAACAGAGGTTCAGTAATTGCATTCATAAGTTTTATTATCCATCTATAATACATTTTATGGGAAATCGACTGACACAAATTGCAACTCGCACCGGCGATTCGGGAATGACTGGTTTAGGAGACGGTACAAGAGTTGATAAAACCCATGATCGTATTTGTGCGATGGGCGATGTTGATGAGTTGAACTCCCAAATTGGTGTTTTACTCACTGAACAATTTCCAGAACAGGTTGATCAAGCACTTCGCACTTTATTAAATCAAATACAACATGACTTATTTGATTTAGGGGGTGAATTATGCATTCCTAATTACACACTAATAAAAGAAGAGCAGGTCTTTTACTTAGATGAGCAACTGGAACTTTATAATTCAAAATTACCTAAATTAGCAGAATTTATATTGCCGGGTGGCACAAAAGCCGCGGCTCAGGCACATATTTGTCGGACTGTATGCCGAAGAGCAGAGCGATCGATTGTGAAATTAGGCCACTCAAACCCACTGAATGATGCACCAAGACTTTATACCAACCGACTTTCTGATCTGTTGTTTGTCTTGGCACGATTTTTAAACCTCAGTGCAGGTGGTAAAGATATTCTTTGGAACCATCACAAGGCCCCCAAAAAAGTCTAGTTACGACGATTCCGAACACCTTGAGCAAGCGTTTCTAGCACCTTCACTGAATCATCCCAATCGATACAAGCATCAGTGATACTTTGTCCAAAAGTCAATTTAGATGGGTCATCTTTACCTGGAGTGAATTTTTGTGCTCCACCAATAAAGTGACTCTCAATCATGACTCCAAAGATAGACTTGGACTTATTACTTAGTTGATCCGCAATATCTTGCGCAACAACGATTTGTCTTTCATGTTGTTTACTCGAATTCGCATGGGACAAGTCGACCATAAGTGATGGATGCAATTTTGAGCTAACCAAGCTATCGCAAGCTTGAGCAACGCTTACCGCGTCATAGTTAGGTGCTTTTCCACCCCGTAAAATCACGTGACAATCTTTATTGCCTGCGGTTTCAACAATAGCGACTTGACCATTTTTATGAACTGATAAAAAGTGGTGGCCTCTGGAGGCCGCCAAAATAGCATCTGTTGCAATTTTTATATTACCATCAGTGCCATTTTTAAAACCAATTGGTGCGGATAAGCCGGAGGCTAGTTCGCGATGTATTTGACTTTCTGTTGTTCTAGCTCCAATGGCACCCCAAGAAATCAGCTCACCAATATATTGTGGAGAGATGACATCTAAGAATTCACTACCAGCGGGCATGCCCAGGCGATTAATTTCAATTAATAGTTGTCTAGCGATACGCAGACCTTCATCGATCTTAAAGCTCTCATCGAGATAAGGGTCGTTAATTAGACCTTTCCATCCTACAGTTGTTCTGGGCTTCTCAAAGTAGACCCGCATTACAATCTCTAAATCTTTTTTAAAGTGCTCACGTTGACCCAATAGTTTTTTTGCATACTCCACCGCTGCAGCAGGATCGTGAATAGAACATGGCCCAATAATGACGAGAAGGCGATCATCTTTACCGTGAATAATTTCACGGATCTCTTTACGAGATTGCGCGATGAGTGTTTCAATGGGCGTTCCTGAAATCGGAAAAAAACGAATGAGATGTTCTGGGGGAGGGAGGATATTAATGTTTTTGATCCTCGCATCGTCAGTAGCTGATGTTTTATCCATACTGGCATACCAGTTTTCTTGGGTGCTAATGGCTTTATCGCTCATCTTAATCCTTTACAAATTTAAAACATAATCAAAAAAAAACCGCCTTTAGGGGCGGTTGATTCGAGGAATATTTTTAAAACTATTACCTCTCGACCGCCAAGTCTGAGATGAAAAAGTAAAAGTAATAAAAGTTTCTTGTCAACATAGATATCAATTTACCACAAAAATAAGATGACGTATTAAACACTACCCCCCACCACCATATTTTCGATTCGTAGAGTTGGTTGACCGACTCCTACTGGAACACTTTGACCTTCTTTTCCGCACACTCCTACACCATCATCTAGTGCAAGATCATTCCCAATCATACTCACCTGTTTTAGGGACTCGGGGCCATTGCCAATAATCGTCGCACCTTTGACGGGATATAGTATTTTGCCATTTTCCACCCAGTAGGCTTCTGTCGCCGCAAATACGAATTTACCGTTGGTAATATCCACTTGACCGCCACCAAAATTAACTGCGTAGAGTCCTTTTTTGATACTGGCAATAATCTCGCCAGGGTCTTTATCCCCAGCCAGCATATAAGTATTGGTCATACGAGGCAATGGTAATGAGGCATAACTCTCTCGACGACCATTGCCCGTCAATGGCATTTTCATCAATCGAGAGTTCATTGAGTCCTGCATAAAACCTTTTAAAATGCCGTTTTCGATGAGGGTTGTACATTGGGTTGGGTTACCTTCGTCATCAACATTGAGGGAGCCTCGTCGACCTTCTAAAGTACCATCATCAACTACAGTAACGCCCTTGGCAGCTACTTTTTGGCCTAATTTTCCAGAAAAAGCTGATGAACCTTTACGGTTAAAATCACCCTCTAAGCCATGCCCGATTGCCTCGTGGAGAAGAACGCCGGGCCATCCTGGACCCATCACCACGGTCATTGGCCCAGCTGGAGCGGGTTTTGATTCTAGATTAATCAGCGCGGACTCGACAGCGCGATCTACCCAAGCATTGATACGTTCTTCTGTAAACAGAGTGTAATCATGACGCCCACCGCCACCCGCATTTGATGATTCGCGACGACCATTTTGCTCGACAATCACATTAATCGATAAGCGCACCAATGGGCGAATATCCGCAACTAATTTACCATTGCCTCGTGCCACAAGGACAACATCAAATTCGCCTGTAAGGCTTGCCATGACTTGAACGACACGCGGATCTTTTGAGCGAGCTTTTTTCTCAATACGCTCCAACATTTGAATTTTTTCTTCAGTTTTTAAACTAAACATCGGATCTTGGGGGTGGTACAGAGGTTGACCACTAAAGATTTTGATAGGCTCTAGAGAAACCTTCTTTTTACCACCAGCAGCACCAATTACTCTCGTTGATTTTGCAGCTTGCATGAGGGTGTCGGTATTAAGGACATCAGCATAGGCAAAGGCTGTTTTATCGCCAGCAATTGCGCGCACGCCAACGCCCTGATCGATACTAAAATTACCTGATTTGACAATCCCTTCTTCTAGACTCCAAGATTCATAACGAGTATGTTGAAAATAAAGATCAGCATCGTCCAGTCGATGAAGATACATTTCGCCCAAGGCTTTTTCAATGACCCTTTCATCAATACCCCCCGGAGTCAAAAGAATATTCTTGGCCGTTTGAATCGAATCTATTTGTGTATTTGTCATATTGAAGAAATTTGATTAAAGGTTCTGTGCTTGAGTGCAGGTAGTTTATTACGAACTTCAAATAGTTCATTTTTATGAAGTTCACCAATGATGAGGCCTTGATCTTTTTCAAGGACGACAGTTACGGCACCCCAAGGGTTAATGACCATCGAATGACCCCATGTTTGCCTTCCATTATTGTGCAGGCCTCCTTGAGCGGAAGCGATAACATAACATTGGTTCTCAATGGCTCTTGCACGCAGCAAGATTTCCCAATGAACTTTTCCAGTAGTGTACGTAAAAGCTGCTGGCAGTAAATGGCAATCAACTTCACCCATCGCACGATACATTTCAGGAAATCGAAGGTCATAACAAATACTTAGACCAAAACGCCAACTCTCATCATCATGAATCACATCAAACTGAGTTAAATCTCGACCTGCGGTTAAGGTTCTTGACTCGTCATAGCTTTCACCTCCAGAAGAGAATGAAAATAAATGTATCTTGTCATAATGAGCAATAATTTGACCCTCACGATCAAATACTAGAGAGGAGTTTAAAACTCGATCAGGGTCATCTGTAGATATTGGAATCGTACCTGCTACGATGCAAATTTGATGATCTTTCGCCAATTGTCTTAGAGTATCTTGAATAAGCCCATTACCAAAACGTTCTTGTATCTCGAGTTTATCCCGATCTTTTTTACCGAAGAGACAGAAATACTCAGGTAAGACGGCAATCTGACAGTTCTGATCAGCAGCTTGTTGAATTAACTCTTGAGCTGTTATAAGGTTTTTGGCCAAGTCTGAATCAGACACCATTTGAATACTTGCAACTTTAATCATGAATATAGGTTAGCACCTTTTAGGGGCTTGCGTTGGGCATTGAATCAGACTTGGGGGCGGGAGCGTTATTAACGGATCCTTTTTTATCATCTGAATCGAGAAGGGCTTTGCGGCGAATGCTTTGCAGGACCTCCGGATCTATCGGTTGTCCGGATTGGTCTAGAGGGATTACCTCGGGGTTTTGCCAGCCACCTTGAACCAATAAATCGCTTTGTAAAGCTTTATTGATACCTGAACTAAATAAATATTGTCCAATCATCGTTGTAATCCCGATAATCGGGGTTACAAAATATAAAGCAGCTACTGAGGCGGAGCCAAAATTGATTCTAGGGTAAATAGTAATCATCAGGTCTTGAGTTTCACGATTTAAATTGATGACTCCCCGAGCTGTAATTCGGGCAAGTGTACTTTGTAATTCAAAGTCATTATTACGTATGACACCACGTCGAATATTCGCTGAAGCTTGTATTTTATCGAAAGGTGTTCCTGAGCTTACGGCTTCACCTAAACTGCCCTTAAAGTTTAAAGTAGCAAATTTTAAAAGGCTTTGAAGGCTCAAAATTCCTAATAATTTGGCCGCACCTGGATCAACTTGCAAAATGGTGCCATTTTTTATTTCAAGCTTAATATCACCATTCAAGGTTTGGGTATTAAAGTCAAGCGGTGATCCCTGCCAATTAACTTCGCCATGAATGATCGCTGCCCCTTCTGAAATCATATTATCTTTTGAACTAATCGACATAATGAGATCACCAGTATTTTTAGTATCGAGATCGAAAGTGAAAATAGATTTTCCCGCGGTATTAGATGTCGGCATTTCCCAGCGACCATTTCCAGATAAGCTTCCATTTTTATTTTTGATCAAAAATTTATGGATATTCCAATTGGCCTGAGCATTATTAGCTTGAAGTGTGACTTCTTCATATTGCCCAGCCCGAAAGACAAGGTTTTTGATAAATAGATCAATATCCGGGAGATCTTTCAGCGGTGAGCTTGATGTTGCACTTGAACGCCCTTCAGGATTCGCATCTGGGATATGGAGTTTTGAAAAATTCGCCTTGACTGCGCCATAGGGTGTTTGAGCATTTGGGGATTGCCAATTGAGATCCCCTTCTATATCAGGAGAGTTCAGCTTTGCATCCCAATTCTGGTTGGTTTGTGAGGCATCAAGATTAAGCTGAGCAAAGTTTCTATTAAAGGCGACTAGCTGATTGATCCTACCGTAGAGGGCAATCGATAAGGGTTTAGGCGCAGGACTTCGATGTTCTGCAACATCAGTCTTATCGAATAAAGTTGGATTTAAAACTTTTACTTCGTTGATTCGTTTGATCCACTGATCTAATTGAAGGGTATCGATATCCAATGCCATATTAATCGGGTAAGGCGACGGCCTCTGAACCGCTTTTCCCAACACTAAAGATACTTTTTCTAGGTGCCTATTTTGAGTTTGACCAGAGACCTGTAACAGGTCGCTTAATTTAATTTGCCAGTCGGAAGAGCCATTAATTTGTGAACCGCTATCAAATTTGATGACTCCAAGCATTGGATCACCCGACTGCTTAGTGAATGGTTGAGGTAAGTCAATATGCGTTTGTTTCATATCAAGATTCACACTCAGGTTTAAAGCATCCTGTTTTCTAAAGATAGCCCCCTGAATATCTACATTTCCTGAGAGAGCATTTTTTAAAGTACTAGGATGTAAACCTTGACTTACTAAAAATAACTCTTGCAATTGAGCGCTATCAATATTTCCATGAATATCAATTTGGTTAGTGTTCTGCGGATTACTTTTAATGGATATGGGGCCACCTAAAAAGTTACCAATAATATCAGCTGCTTTGATTCCTTTTTCATCAAAGCCCACGGTTCCTTTTTGGATAACCCCTGGTGGGTGCTTACCCCACTGTATTTTGTTATTCTCAAGTCCAACTTGAGCATCTATGAGGGTTTTAGCATTTTCATCTAAATATTGGTCTATTTTTAGATTGAGTTGAGCACCACCACTCATCGATAATGGTGTGAGTTGGGATTGCCACTTATACCCAAGAGGAGTAGTTGTCACATATTCAATATAGTCTTCTAGTGGACCACTCGCATTGCCTCTTACTTCAATATGAAGCGGACTTTGAGCCAAGTCCATTTTTGCCGTCACGTTTTTAACAGCAATATTTTTATAAATGCCATTTGGCGCACTAACGTTTAAGAGATTATTGTCGATCGTAATATCTGCATTAACTTTATCAATAGCCAGCCATTCCCCTTTTTCATTTGGATTAGGGGCGACAGGTCGATAAGAAGCATCTTTTAAGTGAACATTTAATTTAAACTCGCCTGGAGATTTCGATGAGTAGGGGATATCCTGAGTTCCCCCATGGATGTTAAGTGTGCTATTTTCAATAGAACCTTTCACGATAGAACCTCGTAAATAGCTGATTGTGGATTGAGCAATATTGTTAGGGATAAGCCCCAATAATTTTGTCGCATCCATCTTTTGGAGGTTGATATTTAAATCAAGATGGTCATTGAGATCTTTGAATGCAGTTAAATAAGTAAATTTCCCAGATAGTTCATTTTGAGCATCTTTGAATTGAAAATTATCTGAACCAAACACCCATTGGGAATTTTTTTTCTTCCAAGAAAATACTCCTTTAATTGGGGGAGTGGTTACTCTATTACTGGCAAAATAATACTCAGATTGAAGCTGTAATTCTTGACTATTGAGATTAAAGGTTCCTGAGTCTAATGAACCATCCAGTTCGCCGGAGATACCTTTTATCCCAGGTATAACATCTTTCCAAGCTTGCCAACCGACATTTTTTAGACTTCCAGAAAAACTATAACCATCGTGTACCTTAGGATGAGGCTTAAAGAAAGACTCTTTGTGAGAGTCATGCCATACGAAATGAATATCATCAATATTTCCCTCAGGTTGAAGAGCTCTTAAGGGGCTTAATAATTTCTCTGATAGGGGAAGGCTTTGCACGAGAAATGTTATTTCAGTTAATGGCAATTGAGGTGCTTGTAGTTCGAACGCTAGAATCGATTTTTTGGAAGAGTCTGGCGTAATACTGATATTCAGGTTATTTAAAGAATATGTTTGTGGTTTTGCATCATTCATCAACTGCCATTCAAACGTTTTTGTTTTGATGGTTTGAATATTATTTTTAGCATTTTGATCAAGATCAAGCCGAAGCTCTTGTAGCTTGAGTGGCGGACGACCTCCTGCCCATTGAATATTGACTTGATTTGCAAGCAATTGGGCTTGACCTTGCCTAAAAATACCATCACTAAATTGGCTTTGCCCAGAAAATCCTATTTCACCGGAGCCTGATTGATATGGTATTTTCGTTATTTTTAATAGATTCCCTACATTTACTTTTTTGATATCCCATTGGGCTTGCCCATTCCAGTTTCTCCAATCCGAGATATCTGAGAAAGATTGGTGTTGAAATTCGCTATAGAAGTTTAATAGTCCTTGATTGGGCTTGACGAAAGCACTTAAAACAATCTTATGGTTATTTTTCTTATTCTCTAAAGAAAATGACTCCACAGTGAAATTCACATCAGCGTTAGTGATGAACTCGTCAACCACCTCCATCTTTAGATTTTTTATATGCAGGTTTGAAACACGGAGTAACCATTGGAGCATGTTGGCATTGTCGCCAGATGGAGTGCTCTCAATTCCAGCGAAACTCCAAACACCTTCCTTATTACGCCGAGCATTGACAGAAATATTTTCCGATGAGATATCTTCAAAAAGGGGTAATCTTGCCCATATTGAACTCCAACTAATTACGCCGGTAATTTGAGGAATATCTAGGAGTTTCTCCGGGGAATTTGCTTTTTCAAAATGGACATTTTGGATCTCGAAAGCTGGATGAAAACCTTCCCAATAAGTTTTGATGGATCCAATTTGAGCTTTGATAGCCAATTGATCACTAATTAAGGTGGCAATTTGGTCTTTTCTGGACTCAACTTGTGGCCAAACCAAGTATCGAACAACAATTTGAGATAGGACAAAAAAAGATAAAACAACTCCCAAGAGTGAATAAAGGGATACTCTCACGAACCGAGATCGCATCATATAACTTTAAAAGGACCCCACATCGCCGAAAGGCAATGAGGTTAAATTGATCACTAACATAACCCCTATTATCCGATAAGGTGATGAAGATGGTGTGATTTTGTTACTATTTTGATATGTCTAATGATCTTGTTATTTGTAAACAATACTCTCAATTTGTCCAAGCTAGGCTCAACGCTCATCCTGATTGGGAAAAGTGGCTTTTAGTTAGAAGTCATGAAGTGCTTACGCATGATGTTATTGACAATATTTTTGAAGAAACCCTCGGTATTTACTTCCTACAATTCTCAGAGTTAGAGTTTTTAGCAAAAATTCGTGTCATCCGCCAAAAAATAATGCTGTTATTAGCGGTGAGAGACTTATCGAGAAAAGCGAGTTTAGAAGAAGTGATGCAAGCAGTCACTTTTTTAGCAGAAAAATCCTTATATTTTGTTGCTGAATACTATGCTGACCAGCTTCATCAAACTTTTGGGAAGCCGTTTAAAGCTCATCAAGAAGAAATGAAGTTGTGGGTCATTGGAATGGGCAAGTTAGGTGGAAAAGAGCTTAATGTCAGTTCAGATATTGATTTGATTTTTTTATATGACTCTGATGGACAAACTGAAGGTGGGAATAAATCAATATCCCACCATGAATGGTTCACGCTTTTAGGTAAAAAAGTGATTAAGGGACTTAGTGAGCTCACTGCAGATGGTTTTGTATTTAGAGTTGACATGCGTTTAAGGCCGAATGGTGATTCGGGGCCACTAGTTTGCTCCCTAAAGATGCTAGAAGAGTATTTGATGGTACAGGGCAGAGAGTGGGAACGTTATGCATGGATTAAAGCTCGTTTAGTCTACCCATTGATAGAGGATGACGGATCTGGACTTTGTTCTCCCGTTATGGCATTAGTTAAGCCATTCGTTTATCGTAAATATTTGGATTATGGAATTATTGATGCGGTAAGAAATTTGCATCAGCAAATTCGTTATGAAGCCAATTTAAGAGCAACCCAATTTCCAGATCGAGCAGCAGATATTAAATTGGGTGTGGGTGGAATTCGTGAGATTGAATTTTTAGCACAGATGTATCAATTAATTCGTGGTGGGCAGGAGCTCGCATTACGTGTTCGTTCAACGGTTCAGACACTTCATGTCATCAAAGTCTTGAAATTCGCTACAGCAGCAGATGTTGAACTATTACTGGAGGCATATCACTTCTATCGTCAATTAGAGCATCGACTGCAATGGTGGAATGATTCGCAAATCCATTATTTACCGATTGAGGAGGCAGCACTTCTTAGGCTTGCAAACAGCATGAGCTTCGAGTCGACTGAGTTATTTTTAAAAACTTTAAAAAAGTATCAACAAGGTGTTGCGCTCCTTTTTTCCCAAGCCTTTACTTTAGAAAATCAACCTATCCAAGTACCTAATTTTGAACAAAATTTGTTTGGATTTTTTGAACTATATCCTGAGTTTAAAATTCGTTATGAGCGATTCTTAAAAAGTCCAAGATATGGTTTAGCGAATGATTCAACAAAGCAAAACTTAAATATTATTTTATTGCGAGTTGCTGAATATCAGCCGAGTGTCACAGAAAATGTGTTGCTCCAATTTCTTGATTTTATTGAAGTCATTTTAAGAAGAGCGGTTTATTTATCTTTATTAAGAGAATACCCAAAAGCCTTAGAACGCGTATTCATCCTGTTGAGGGAGTCTAAATGGGGCACCAATTATTTAATTCAACACCCACAAGTCTTAGATGAATTAATTCATCAACAAAGCCCGTTATTTCTAGAGCAAGATAGTGATGCTTACTGGCATGACTGGCAACTTCAGTTACAAAGAAAATTAGATGCTATTCAATTAGAAGATTCTAGCCAAGAGCAATTATGGAATATATTAAGAGATACTCATCATGCAGAGATATTTCAAATCCTTCTTGCAGATTTAGGCATTGGTAGAGATAGTGCTTTATCAGTAGAGGAGGTCAGTGACCGCTTATCGAAGATGGCCGATATAGTGATTTCTGAAACTTTAAATCGGATTTGGAAGCCCATTGCACAGAAAAATGGCTTTCCAATAAATATCAAAGATTCAGGATTTGGTGTGATTGCCTATGGCAAATTAGGAGGTAAGGAACTTGGGTATGGATCTGATTTAGACCTCGTATTTGTTTATGATGATACGCACCCAGATTTTCAAGAGGAGTTCATTGGACACTTTCTCATTTTGGTTCGAAAGCTCATAATGTGGTTCACTACGGCAACTAGTTCAGGTACTTTATTTGATATAGATACTCGTCTCAGACCTAATGGAGTTTCAGGCTTGATGGTAAGTAGTTTAACGGCATTTCAGCAATATCAAATGCGTCAAGGAAGTAATTCGGCATGGGTTTGGGAACATCAAGCGTTGACCCGAGCAAGATTTTGTTCTGGTAGCCATTTAGCAGAAGCTCGTTTTAATGAGATTCGTTTGGAAGTTTTAACCATGTCACGAAATCCTGATGATTTACGCTCTGAAATTATGAATATGCGAAAAAGAATTCATGAAGGGCATCCTAACCGGACAAATTTATTTGATTTAAAGCATGATGATGGTGGCATGGTTGACATAGAGTTCATGGTTCAGTTTATCGTGTTATTGCATTCACGGGACTGCGTAAAGCTAGTTCAAAATTTAGGGAATATTGCTTTACTGAAGCTTGCCGCTAGCTTTTTTATCATTGATCAACAGAGTGCGGATCAGGTATCTGCAGCTTATCGTTTATTTCGAAAGAAACAGCATCAACTTAGGCTTGATGGCCAAACGCTTGCTCGTGTATCCATCCAAGATGCACATGAAGAATTTTTAGAAGCTAGAGAACAGGTACAAAAACTTTGGCAACAATTGATGGTGAATGTTCATTGACCGAGTAATTCTCGAGCATGTCTAAGGGTGGTATCCGTAATTGACGCGCCGCCCAACATGCGCGCTATTTCTTGGACACGTTCTTGTCGATTCAAGATTTGAATATTACTAAAAGTTTGTTGATGATCGATGATTTTTTGGACGCGCCACTGATGATCTCCTTGAGCAGCGACTTGAGGGAGGTGGGTGACGCACATGACCTGATGGGATTGCCCGAGTTTTTTTAGTAAGCTACCAACTGTTTGCGCAACAGCACCCCCGATGCCTGCATCTACTTCATCAAAAATTAAGGTCGGGATTGCACTTCCACGACTTGCGATCACAGCAATTGCCAAGCTAATGCGGGCAAGCTCTCCACCGGAAGCTACTTTAACAATCGGTCTTGCCTTCACCCCAGGGTGACCGGCGACTAAAAAATCAACACTCTCCAACCCAAATTGATTACCTTGTTCGAGAGGGATTAAATCAATGTTAAATGTACCACCCAACATGGCGAGCGATTGCATTGCTTCAGTGACATCTTTTGACAATTCTTCTGCTGCTGTTTTTCTGGCTCGAGATAATTGTTTAGCAATTTTTAAATAATTTGCTAAGGTATTGGCTAATTCTTTTTCGATAGCATCGATATTCTGAGCTGCTTCTAATGAAGAGAGTTCTTGCTGTAAATTTCCCCAAACTTGATGTAATTCATCTGGTTGACAATGAAGTTTTTTCGCCAACCGGTAATATTCTTGAAGACGTGAATCAACTAAAGATAAGCGCTCAGGATCAAGGTCAAGCTTTTGCAGGTAGCGATTGATCGTATGGGCTGCTTCATCAACTTGAATTACCGCAGGTTCTAGAGCTTCTTTTGCACCCAGTAATGCATGATCCATGCGTAATAAATTTTCTAAAAGAGTTTGCGCTTTAGAAAGTTGATCGATTAAAGCATTTTCGCCATCACTTAAGAGATTGACGAGCTCCTGAGAGCCATCGATTAATTCTGCAGCGTGAGATAGTCGGCTATGTTCAACCTGAATCTCACCCCATTCCCCTTGTTTAGGGGATAAAAGATTTAACTCTTCGAGTTGCCACTCCAATCGTTCTTTTTCTTTGGTTAAATTTTGACCAGCAGCTTTCGCAAGCTTCAGTTTTTTTTCAACAGCCATCCAATTTTTATATGCTTGGCTGACATCCTCTCGAATAGCGATCAGGTTTGCATGACGATCAAGTAAGTCTCTTTGTGCACCAGGCTTTAACAATAATTGATGTTCATGTTGACCATGTATATCAACGAGTTGTTCACCTAGCTCTTTCATTTGATGCAGCGTTGCATTGCTACCATTGATGTAGGCACGAGTTCGACCAGACCCCTCAATGATTCTTTTTAATTGAATGGTATGGCCGTCATCCTCTGTTGTAAAACCAAATTCTTCCAACCAAGGATTAATCAGCACTTGCATTTCGGGAGGAATATAAAAATTTGCACAGATGTGAGCACGGGTACAGTTTTCACGAATCAAGCTACTGTCGGCTCGCCCACCCATGGCTACAGCAAGAGCATCAAGCAGAATAGATTTTCCCGCTCCGGTTTCACCCGTGAGAACAGTAAAGCCATTCATCAAATCTAATTCCAGATGATTGACGATGACAAAATCCCGAATATCTAAACTCTGTAGCATATGTTTACAAAGACGAGGGGTACTCGTTCCAGTGTAATTTTTCTCGGAGAGTTCGATAGTCGCTATGACCTTTTGGATGCAAAAGGGTGACGAGTTTTTTGGATTTTCTGACACGAACTTGATCACCGATTTGTAAAGTTGATAGCGACTGCATATCAAAGTGAGCGCTAACATCTTTGCCGCCAGCAACCTCAATCGTAATTTCGACATCCGCCGGAAGAACGATTGGGCGATTCGATAAGGCATGAGGAGATATGGGTGTCATCACTAAGCCGTCCACTCGAGGATGTAAGATTGGTCCTCCAGCGGAGAGGCTATAGGCGGTTGAGCCAGTAGGTGTTGCCACAATTAAGCCATCAGATCTTTGGTTATACATAAAGCTACCATTGACACTCACGGCAAGTTCTACCATACCTGTGAGACGAGATCGATTAACGACAACATCGTTTAAAGCTAGTCCATGGTGAGTAACTGAGTTTTCACGGATTACTTCAGCTTCCAAGAGTGATCGTGAGTCCAGCTCATAACTTCCTTGAAGCATTTGTGGAAGAATCAGTTCAACTTCTTGTAATGGGATGTCAGTCATATAACCTAATCGACCCATATTAATTCCGATGACTGGTATGTTTGCGCCAGCAATGTGACGCCCAACACCAAGCAAAGTCCCATCACCTCCAATAACGATAACGGCGTCAATTTGACCTTGGAAATCGCTAATGTTGATGGAAGGTTTTTGCGTCATATGCGTAAATCGTGCTGTTTCCTCTTCTATAAAGACCGTACAACCTTGTTTTACAAGCAGAGTGATTAGATGTTCAATTACCTGATCGATACCTTCTGCTTGAAATTTACCAATTAAAGCGATCCGAGAAATGATGGATGATGAGGGATTTTGATTTGTCATGCCTTGATTAAACCATAGCAAAAGAACACTTTCAATGAAACCTGTAACCAAAATGGCCAGGATTGGTTAGAATCACTACTTATATGGATAAAAGAGCAAGAGAACTACTTAAAACCCTGATTGAAAGATATATATCTGAAGGACAGCCTGTCGGCTCTAGAACCCTTTCTAGGCATTCTGGGTTGGATTTATCTGCCGCTACTATACGTAATGTCATGGCTGATTTAGAGGAAATGGGATTTGTTACAAGTCCTCATACATCGGCTGGCCGAATTCCAACGCCTAGAGGATATCGTTTATTTGTCGATACCATGTTAACGATTCAGCCTCTTGAGGAAGTGGCCACAAAACAGGCCATCAATGGCATTCAACCAGATGCACCTCAACGAGTTATTGCCGCTGCGGCACAAGTTTTATCGAATTTATCCAGTTTTGCTGGTGTTGTGATGACGCCAAAACGTAGTCAAGTTTTTCGTCAAATCGAGTTTTTAAGGTTATCTGAAAAAAGAATTTTATTGATTTTGGTATCGCCACAAGGTGATGTTCAAAATCGGATATTGATGACCAATCTTGACTATTCGCCTTCTCAACTGGTGGAAGCTAGTAACTATATTAATTCGAATTATGCTGGATTAGATTTTGAATCTGTTCGAGCAAGGTTGAGAGTAGAGTTAGACGGTTTAAGAGCAGACATCACCGCATTAATGAATCAGGCGGTAGAGGCTAGCTCTGACTCATTAAAAGAAAATCAGGAAGCTGTCATTATTTCTGGAGAAAAGAAACTATTAGAAGTTGGCGAGTTGGTTTCTGACATGGATAAAATCAAGCGCTTATTTAAAGTATTTGAACATCAAACAAGCCTTATTCAGTTATTAGACGAATCGAGTAAGGCTAGTGGAGTTCAAATTTTTATTGGTGGTGAAAGTGATTTAGTTCCATTAGATGATATGGCTGTCATCACCGCTCCTTATCAAGTCAATGGCATTATTGTTGGTACACTTGGAGTGATTGGACCAACTAGAATGGCGTATGAAAGGGTAATTCCGATAGTCGATATTACTGCTAAGCTATTAACTAGTGCTCTAAGCCAGCAGTAAGTTCGAAAGTTAATAGTGAATAATCAAAAATTAGATCCTTTACAAGCGCATGTAACTCCGTCAAAGGTTGGAGTATTGCTTGTTAACTTGGGTACCCCAGATGCCCCAACGGCGAAAATGGTTAGACCATATCTCAAACAGTTTTTATCGGATCCTCGCGTTGTAGAGATTCCTAGAATTATTTGGTGGTTTATATTAAATTTGATTATTTTGCCGATCCGAGCAAGTGCTTCAGCAAAAAAATATGCATCAGTTTGGATTGATGGCCCTGATGGCGGCTCACCGTTATTTGTGCATTCAAAAAATCAAGCAAACCTACTGCGTGAGCTTTTAAATCATGATTCATCATCACGTCAAATCGTTGTCGAATTGGCGATGCGCTATGGGAATCCTTCTTTAGCCCATGTTTTAGCGAAGTTCAATGATGAAGGCGTCAATCGCTTAGTAGTTTTACCTTTGTACCCGCAGTATTCTGCGACAACGACAGCATCCACTTATGATGAAATTTTCCGTATTTACAAAGAAACAAGAAACCCTCCTGAAATGAGAACGATTAAGCATTTTCATGATCACCCTCTTTACATAGAGGCATTAAGAGCTCAAGTTGAAGGATTTTGGCAATCAAACGGTAAACCTAATTTTGCTCAAGGTGAAAAGTTCATTATGTCTTTCCACGGAGTTCCAAAACGGACCTTAGACTTAGGGGACCCTTATCATTGTGAGTGCCTTAAGACGGGCCGTCTCCTGACTGAGTCATTGGGGTTAACTAAAGATGAGGCGATGATTAGTTTTCAATCACGTTTTGGTAAAGCGGAATGGTTGAAGCCCTATACGGCGCCTCTTCTCGAAAAGTTAGGCAAGTTAGGTACAACGAGGGTGGATATTTTTTGCCCAGGATTTCCGGCGGACTGTTTAGAAACGCTTGAGGAAATTGCAATGGAAGGTAAGGAAATATTTCAGCACGCTGGTGGTAAAACTTATTACGCTATACCTTGTTTGAACTCTGAAAGACAGTGGATCAACGCATTAAAGGGTATTGTTGATGAAAACCTGCTTGGTTGGACTGGACTAGATACCTCCGCAGAGGATTTAGCGCTCAGAAAAATGAGATATCAGGAAGTTGAAAAATCCTTGGAAGAATAATCTCCAGTTATTTTTGTCTGAAGGGCTTGAAATTAGTCTGAGTGCCTATAACTTCAATGTATAGAGTAGTAATTATTTAATCTAAATCCCCTAAATTATTGAAATGACTGAAGAAAATAAAGTAACGCCTGATCAAACCCCTGTGCCAGACACTTCCAATTCTGCTAACCCAGAAACATCTTTGGAGCTCCAAGTATCGCAGTTGACCCAATTATTAAATGAAAGTAAGGATTCTTTTTTAAGAGCAAAGGCTGAAGCAGAAAATACTCGGCGTCGCGCCGTGGAGGATGTTGCCAAAGCACATAAATTTGCGATTGAGAGTTTTGCCGAGTATTTGTTACCTGTAATGGACAGCATGCATGCAGCAATGGAGCACCATAATGAGGATATTGCCAAGTTAAAAGAGGGTGTGGAGTTAACTTTGAGGCAATTGAAAGGTGCTCTGGAAAAAGGCAAAATTGTAGAAATTTATCCTGAGGTTGGAGCTAAGTTTGACCCGCACCATCATCAAGCAATCTCCATGGTTCCTTCTGATCAAGAAGCTAACACCATAGTTACGGTACTTCAAAAGGGATATTTAATTGCCGACCGAGTTTTACGTCCTGCTTTAGTGACAGTCAGTCAGCCTAAATAGCGTAAAGAATTTTGATTCTGCTCTTGAAAAGTTAGAGATACCCCTTATTTACAGAATATACAGATCATTGAAAAGGAAATATTATGGCCAAGATTATTGGAATTGACTTAGGAACGACGAACTCATGTGTAGCAATTCTTGAGGGAAACACACCGAAGGTTGTTGAAAACGCAGAAGGTGCGAGAACAACTCCTTCCATCATTGCTTACATGGAAGATGGAGAAATTTTGGTAGGTGCACCAGCAAAACGTCAATCGGTAACTAACCCTAGAAATACTTTATATGCTGTGAAACGATTAATCGGAAGAAAATTCTCTGAAAAAGAAGTTCAAAAAGATATTGATTTAATGCCTTATACGATTTCTAAAGCTGACAATGGTGATGCTTGGGTTGAGGTGAGAGGTAATAAATTAGCTCCCCCTCAAATCTCTGCAGAAGTTTTACGTAAAATGAAAAAAACGGCAGAAGATTATTTAGGTGAAGAAGTAACTGAAGCCGTAATTACTGTCCCAGCATATTTCAACGATAGTCAAAGACAAGCCACGAAGGATGCTGGTCGAATTGCAGGCCTAGATGTTAAGCGCATCATTAATGAACCTACCGCTGCAGCGTTAGCCTTTGGTTTAGATAAAGTTTCGGGCGGCGATCGGAAGATTGCGGTTTATGACTTAGGTGGTGGTACTTTTGACGTATCTATTATCGAAATCGCTGATGTTGATGGTGAAAAACAATTTGAAGTTTTGTCAACTAACGGGGACACTTTCCTTGGTGGAGAAGACTTCGATCAGCGCATTATTGATTTCATTATTACTGAGTTCAAAAAAGATCAAGGCGTTGATTTATCAAAAGATGTATTAGCTTTGCAGCGTTTGAAAGAATCTGCAGAAAAAGCAAAGATTGAGTTGTCCTCTAGTCAGCAAACAGAGATTAACCTCCCTTATATTACTGCTGATGCTTCAGGCCCTAAGCATTTGAATATCAAAATGACACGCTCAAAATTAGAATCCTTAGTAGAAGATTTGATTGCTCGCACGATCGAGCCATGCCGTGTTGCGATGAAAGATGCCGGCATATCTTTAACAGATATTCAGGATGTGATTTTGGTTGGTGGTATGACACGTATGCCAAAAGTTCAAGAGAAAGTAAAAGAGTATTTTGGACAAGAGCCACGCAAAGACGTTAACCCAGATGAGGCTGTAGCAGTTGGTGCTGCTATCCAAGGTGCTGTTTTAGCTGGAGATCGTACTGATGTGCTTTTATTAGATGTCACACCACTTTCGCTAGGCATTGAAACACTTGGTGGTGTCATGACCAAAATGATTAAAAAGAATACGACGATTCCAACGAAGTTTGCACAAGTCTTCTCAACGGCTGAAGATAATCAACCCGCTGTAACGATTAAGGTCTTTCAGGGTGAGCGTGAAATGGCCTCTGCGAATAAAGCCCTCGGTGAGTTTAATTTAGAGGGAATTCCACCATCAAGTCGTGGAACACCTCAAATTGAAGTGAGCTTTGATATTGATGCCAACGGCATTTTGCACGTTGGTGCAAAAGATAAAGCGACTGGAAAAGAAAATAAGATTACGATTAAAGCAAATTCTGGATTGTCAGAAGATGAGATTCAAAAAATGGTCAAAGATGCAGAAGAGAATGCTGAGGAAGATCGTAAGTTAAGAGAATTGGTTGATGCGAGAAATACAGCCGAGGCTTTAGTTCACTCCACGAAGAAATCGCTTGAAGAGCATGGCGCATCTTTAGATGCGGGTGAAAAAGAGCAAATTGAAGCTGCATTGAAAGCGCTTGAAGAATCTGCGAAAGGTTCTGATAAAGATGATATCGAGGCCAAAACAGAGGAGTTGGGTAAGGTAAGCCAAAAGCTGGGTGAAAAGGTCTATGCAGCAATGGCTGAGAAAGCAAAGGCTGAGGGTGGCAATACGGCTCAGGCAAATCAGCCTCATGATGATAATATTGTCGACGCAGAGTTTAAGGAAGTTGATAAAAAGTAATCTGTTGGTAGTTTATTTAAGGAATAGCTTTGGCGACAAAAAAAGATTTTTATGATGTCTTAGGATTACCTAAAAACGCCGGTGACGATGAGATAAAAAAAGCTTATCGAAAAATGGCGATGAAGTATCATCCTGACCGCAACCCTGATAACAAAGAGTCAGAGGAAAAGTTTAAAGAAGCCAAAGAGGCTTACGAGATGCTTTCTGACCCTCAGAAAAAAGCAGCTTATGACCAGTATGGCCATGCTGGAGTCGACCCGAGTATGGGAGGCTTTGGCGCAGCTGGAGCCCAAGGTTTTGGTGGGTTTGCTGATGCTTTCGGGGACATCTTTGGAGATATGTTTGGCGGTGGTGGCGCTCGTGGTGGTAGGGCTGGACCACAGGTTTATCGTGGCGGCGATTTACGCTACAGCATGGAAATCTCTTTGGAAGAAGCTGCAAAGGGGCATGAAACACAAATACGTATTCCTGGCTGGAGTGATTGCGAAGTTTGCAGCTCCACTGGGGCAGAGCCAGGTTCAAAAGTAGAAACTTGTTCGACCTGTAATGGTCAGGGGCAAGTTCGCATGTCGCAAGGATTTTTTTCCATGCAGCAGACCTGTCCAAAATGTCGCGGAAATGGTCAATTTATCCCTAAGCCATGTAAAAAATGTCATGGCGAAGGTAAGATCAAGCAACAAAAAACTCTTGAAGTCAAAATACCTGCAGGAATTGAAGATGGAATGAGGATTCGACTGACAGGGCATGGTGAGCCTGGAATCAATCATGGTCCAGCTGGAGATTTATATGTTGAGGTCCATATTAAACCTCACACAGTATTTGAGCGTGACGGGGATGACCTTCACTTTCAGATGCCGATTTCTTTTGCAACGGCGTGTTTAGGTGGTGAGGTTCAGGTACCAACTTTGGCGGGCAAAGCTAGTTTTGAAGTGGCTGAGGGAACTCAAACAGGACGGACTTATCGCTTGCGAGGGAAGGGCATTAAGGGGATCCGTGCGTCTATTCCTGGGGACTTATACATTCACGTACAAGTCGAAGTTCCAGTGAAGTTAAACGAACAACAACGTAAGTTGATTAAAGATCTTGACCTAAGCCTGCAAACGGATAGCCGCAAACATAATCCTCAAGAAAGAGGATGGATCGATCGCGTCAAAGGTTTTTTTAATTAGTAAAACAATGCTCAGGAGCTGGAAATGCTCCTGACTTAACTTCAGCGATATAAAGTTCAATCGCCTTCTCGATAGTTCCGGTATTCGCCAAAAAATTTTTAACAAACTTTGGTTGGCGACCTGGAAAGGCACCTAATGCATCATGCATCACTAGTACTTGTCCAGAGCAATCTACACCGGCACCGATTCCAATCGTAGGGATAGAAATCGCTTCAGTAATAGCTTTTCCAAGTTTGGAAGGAATCGCTTCTAATACAAGTATTTGAGCCCCTGCATTTTCTAATATCTTCGCTTCATTGATCATGAGTTCAGATTGAGCTTCAGACTTACCTTGAACTTTGAACCCACCTAGCGTGTTGACAGATTGAGGCATTAAACCCAAATGTGCACAGACGGGAATTCCTTGGCGAACTAAATGTTCAACAATTGGCGCTAACCACGCACCACCTTCTAATTTAATCATTTTGGCACCAGCCTGCATTAGCAGAGCAGCATTCATGAGGGCCTGGGATTGATCTGCGTATGATGCAAATGGCATATCAGCCATGAGGAAAGATCGTTTGATATTTCTGCTAACACAACTAGTGTGATAAACCATATCTTGTATAAGAACTGGGATAGTCGAGGTATGCCCCTGAATCACATTACCAAGGGAGTCTCCAACCAAAATAATATCGATACCAATCTGGTCAAACATGGTAGCAAAGCTAGCATCATAAGCGGTTAAGCTAGTGATCTTTTCCCCAGCTTGATACATCTTATGCAATGAACTGATCGTTAATGCTTTAATTGTTTCGTTCGAATCTATATATGACATATTCCCACCTACTATTTGCTGAAACTCGAATATAACGAATTATTATTGATTAATGGGGATTATTTGATTCGCCACCCAATGGGCATTGTTGGTTTTGTAACTTTTCGATTTTTTGCCAAGATAAGTCAGGTAACCGATCTTTTAGTTTTCCATAAGGGGGGATTTCCATTTCAGGGGCAATTTCTAGAAGCGGTAAGAGAACAAACATACGCTGAGCGATTCTAGGATGTGGAATTGTCAGCTCAGGATCATGGTAGTTAACATCTTCATAGGTTAATAGATCAATATCGAGCGTACGTGGTGCTTTTTCGAAGGGACGCTCTCTGCCAAAATGTTGTTCTACAGATTGACACACTCGAAGAAGATGCAATGGCTCTAAGGAGGTTGTGATCGAGATCACATTATTGATGTAGTCGCTTCCTGGTGCATCAACAGGCGCACTGATATAGAAGCAGCTTCTCGCATCAATTTGTATAGATGGAATCTGCGCAAGACAAATCACAGCATCTGTCAAAATTTGTCTCGTGTCACCAATATTGCCACCTAAACCGATAAATGCTTTTGCCATTCAAAATACCCCTCATATAGGCATGGATTAACATACTTTAAACAAATTTCACAAAGCTTGCTGAGAGTCATCCGAAAAATTGTTCATTTCTTGTTGTTTAGGGCCTCTACGCCGTCTTCGCCTAGATTTTCCAAGAGTACTTGAAGGATTTAGTTGGGTTTCTTCTTTTGCTGAAATCATTAATTGTTCTTTTTCTTGGGGGGCAGACATTTGAAACTTTTCCCACCAATCCGTCAATAGTGATGGAACTTCATCAGCTAAATTCCTTAAACATAAAAAATCGTATCCAGCCCTAAATCGCGGAGACTCTAATAAACGGTGCGGCATTTTCCCCACGCGTTTTTCAAAGCGAGGTTGAAGACTCCAAATTTCACGCATATCTGTTTCAAAACGCCGTTGTATAGCGAATACTTCACGTTGGTTGGCAAGAACTTGATCGATCGCATCATGAAGAGAAGGTATCTGTGGTTTACCTGTGTTCATTTCATTTTGCCATCCAAGATAGACTTCATGCCATAGCAAGGTTGCAAATAAAAATCCTGGTGAAATAGATTTCCCTAATTGGACTCGCTCATCGGTCCGATTCAGTGCTATTTTTGCAAAACTGTTCTCGCCATCTTGTTGCATAATCGCATCGATCATAGGAAGAAGTCCTTGGCCTAAGCCAACATGTCGAAGTGCCTCCAAGGAAGCCCAAGCATGTCCTGACATGAGCAATTTTAAGATTTCATCAAAAAGCCGCGCACTAGGAACGTCATGAATTAACGGTGCTAATTCAGCAATCGGTTCTAAAGTATGTTTTTCAATGTTAAAGCCAGTCTTAGCTGCAAATCTGACAGCACGCAACATTCTGATCGGGTCTTCACGAAAACGTTGCGTGGGATTACCGATCATGCGAATTAAATTTTCTTTGATATCTTTCATCCCACCATGGTAGTCAAGGACAACTTGATTGGAGGGGTTGTAGTACATCGCATTAATCGTGAAGTCACGCCGTGTCGCGTCTTCTGATTGTGTTCCCCAGATGTTGTCACTGAGAATGCGACCACTTTCATTAATGTGCTCACTTTCATTATTGATCATTGCACGAAATGTAGAGACCTCAATAATTTCAGGTTTATGCCCACCGTAAAAAGTGACGTGGACAATTTGAAAACGTCTCCCAATGAGACGCGATTTTCTAAACAAAGCTTGAACTTGTTCTGGGGTCGCATTGGTTGCGACATCAAAATCTTTGGGCACGATTCCTAAAATTAAATCACGCACGGCACCACCCACAATAAATGCATCATATCCTCCCGCTTGCAGGGTATGAGTTACCTTCATTGCATTCTTAGAAATATGACCTTGATTAATTTGATGCTGTTTATAGTGAATCTCTCGAGGAGATTTTTTCTGAGAAGCGCTCGAACTCGAAACATCTTTTTTGCCAAGAATACGGCGGATAAGTTTTTTGATCATGCAAATAAATGAATGATTTTCCAAGAACGTTCGATCGCAAGTGATTGCAGTCGTTGATCTGGATTGGTGGCGATAGGCTCTTTTACCTTTTCTAAAAGAGGTAAGTCATTTAAAGAATCTGAGTAGAAAACACTATTCAAGACGCTCTCAAAGCTAAGATCTTGTTCTTTAAGCCAAGCTTCCACATGAGCCACTTTTCCGGATTGAAAGTTTGGTAAACCTTGAACCTTTCCAGTAAACTCGCCCTCTGAGTTAATTTGTGGTTCTGTAGCAATCAAATGATCAATCCCAAAACGTTTCGCAATCGGCCGAGTGACAAAACTATTTGTAGCTGTTACAACACAACACAAATGATTTTGCTCTTGATGAAGCTTAACAAGGTCGAGTGCCTTAGTATGAATATGAGGTTCGATTTTGACACGCATAAACTCATCGTGCCATGAAGCTAGTTGTTTTCTTGGATGGCTTGCAAGGGGCTTTAATGCAAATTCTAAGAATTCATCAATATTGAGTGTCCCAGCTTTATAGGCTGAGTAAAAGTAATCATTGGCTTTTTTATAGGCTAATGCATCGACGACACCCTTTTCGACCAAAAAGTTACCCCATTCATGATCGCTATCGATGGGCAAAAGAGTGTTGTCTAAATCAAATAAGGCTAGTACTGTCGGTGGATGAGCCATTGCTTAAATTTTATTTTTCAAAAGATCTCTTACAAAAGCTAAAGTAATCGATTTTTTGGTTTGTAAAGAATGATGATCAAGGGCCTCAATTAAACTGATCAAGCTAGGTAGGTCGCGATGAAAATGTTCAATGAGCCATGGGGCAATATCGCTTGGGAATGTAATTCCTCTGGCGCTAGCAAATTCATTAATGGCTTTAATTTTCTCATCGTCGTGTAAGGTGTGTAATTCAAAGTTGATTCCAGATGATAGTCGAGACGCAATATCACTGCGTAAAGAAAGAGATTTAACGGCTTGAGAGCCGGTTGCAACGATCAGGATATCCTCATCTTCTTTTGCTTCTATCAGCAAGCGAAAGAATGATTTTTGTTCATTTTCTTTTAAATGATCGACATTATCAATCAAGTAAACCTTATGAACCAGCATATTTCCATAGTCGAGATAGCTCCATAGCGTGCTTCCTGGCTCAAGATAGCAGGTACTTACTTCATTTTCTATAGCGCTGTGTGTTAGGGCCTTTAGTAAATGTGTTTTTCCTGAACCAGTAGGACCCCAGATGTAGATAATCTCTAGCTCAGGATTTGGATTTGAAGGATTTTCCCAAAAATGAACTAAGCTTTTTAAAAGGCCCATTAACTCTAAATTGGATTTTTTATCCTTTTTGGACAGGACAAAATTACTTAAGCTTGGTTCTGGTGAAACCAGAATGTCTAACGTAAATTGTTGGGAATTTTTACTTGTCATACCGATCATGAATTTGTATTAAACCATTCGCTTGATAGAAAACGATTTTTTAAATATTTAATTGCAACTAAACAAATGGCTGACATAGGAAAAGCAAGAAGAACCCCAAAAAAACCAAACATTTGACCAAAAACCATTAAAGCGAATAATACGGCAACTGGATGAAGGCCAATACGCTCTCCAACTAATCGAGGAGTCAGAAAAAAACCTTCTAGAAGTTGGCCAACGCCGTAAAGAACCAAAACAGCAATTAGAGCATTTCCAGGCCCAAATTGAAGGATTGTTGCTAGCAAAGACAGTATAAAGCTCAACATAAATCCAATGTAAGGAATGAATGCGACTAATCCAGTAAATACCCCTAACGGGAAAGCGCTTTCTAAGCCGATAAACTTAAGTCCAATACTATAGAAACAAGCTAAGACTAACATTAAAAGAATTTGACCTCGTAAATAATGGGATAGCAACACATCGACTTCCTTAGTCAGCATAAAGAAGGTTTGACGAAACCTAACGGGAACTAGAGCCCCTACGATGCTGAGAAATTTGTCCCACTCTAGTAATAAATAGAATAAAACAAATAGTATTAACACGGTGTTGGCAAAAAAACTAATCACTGAGCCTGAGGATTTCAGAATCGCGCCAAGTGATTTGGTGGCGATGGTATTCGCATTATCAGAAATTCTTGATGAAATGGTGCTTTGCGCCTGATCCCGAATCATATTCCAATCAAGTGAGATATGAAAACTCTCTAGTTTTGGTTCAATCCATTCTTGAGCACTTTTCAACCAAATAGGGAACTGTGTTTTGATCAGTGGTAATTCATGGTTGATGAGACTCAATAAGAGCATCAAAATGATGATGCTTGCTAATACACCAATGGAGAGTGAACATAAAGCAGCTAAAGCACGGGGTAATCCAACATTGATTAATCTTTTGGTAAGAGGCTCTAAAATATAAGCGAAAATGAACGCCGCCAAAAAAGGCGTCATGATTTGCATAAAGCTTGTTATAAAATCTGACATTGCTAACCCTATTAATTAGATTCATCTCATTCTACCGATTCCACAGGAATAATATGTCAAATCCGACAAATAACGATTCAAATACTTCTCAAAATGACCGCTCAAAGGGTTTGTCATATAAAGATGCTGGTGTGGACATTGATGCTGGAGACGCTTTGGTAGAAAGAATCAAGCCTCTTGCTAAGAAAACGATGCGTGAGGGTGTTTTGGCGGGTATTGGTGG
>CAIPQU010000165.1 GCA_903867305.1 uncultured beta proteobacterium | reverse complement strand
AGGGATGATCGAAGTATTTTGGGGGCAGCTTTTCGTCAGTAATTAATAATTTGAGAACTGCTTCTAAGTCGCCCCACTTAAAATATGTATTATCAAAACCTAACTCATTTTCTCCGTTATTGTTTTCAGATAAATTTAGTCAATCTTCAATAGTTGATCAAGTAAATTTACTTTTAAATTTACTAATTGCATTGAGAAAGGGAAAGAAGTGTCATACCCTTTCCCAAAATTGATGGCCTGCTTAATGTTGATAGTTCAAAGTCATCAAAACTCGAAAGGGTGCAATATGTAAATTTAAATATTAAAAAAATTGCTGTATTGGCAATAAGTTAATGTTTATTTAACTTAAATTTAAGAATACTCTAGTAAATAGAAAAGAATCAATTAAATAGAGTAATAAATTGGTTAAATTTTATGAAGGGAATAAAACAAGAGTTGCTAATATAGCAATCAGTGTTTTATTCTCATAAATAGTCTTTAAAGTGATTTCTATAAAGTTAAAAAATAATATGAGAGACGCCATTAGATCAACTGCATCTAGTCGTAAAACTATCGATAAAGCCATGAGCTTATTGACGGTCTTTTCCCATCAACAGCCTGAGTTAAGTGTTACAGATTTAGCAGAAATTCTAAAAATGGATAAAAGTATTATTTCTCGCCTAGCAAGTAGTCTTAGAACTTGGGGAATGTTAGAAAAAAACCCTACTACAGGTCGATTAAGGATTGGTTCAACCGCAATGAAGATCGGCGCATTATTTTCCCAGCGCAATACGATGGTGGAGCTATCAATGCCGGTTTTGGCTGATTTAGTAAATCAAACTGGACATTCCGCCCATTTAAGTATTTTAGATGGATTAAATATTTTGGTGGTTTCTACCGTGGAGAGCCCAAATACACTTCGGGTAATTATGCGAGTTGGTGAGCAAAGAGAGCTTCATGCCACTGCAGCAGGTAAATTATTTTTGGCATTATCACCCCCTGCACTTTTAGATTCGGCGTATAAAGGGACTGGCTTTAAACCTCAAACAGCAATGACGATTGTTTCACGTGAAGATTTACAAAAGGGATTTGCCAAAATAAGAAAAGACGGGATTGCTATTAATCGAGGTGAAAGTACCTTAGGCGCAGGAGCTATAGCTGCACCAATATTAAATAAAGAAAATAAAGTCCTGTCGGCAATTTCGACAGTCTTCCCACTTAATATTGTTGATGTGCAGCAATGGGTAAAGATTGAAAAACAAACGCAATCGGCCGCAAATAAATTATCGAAAAGATTAATGGAAGAAAAATTTTAACTAGTAAAAAGGAGATGAAGATTGGCTATTAATTTAAACGCACTAGGTGCAGAAACACCTTGGTCTAAGTCAGTGGTTACACAAGATCGGATTGATGCTTTATGTAGCTGTCTTGGGGATTACAACCCTTTATTTTTGGATGAGGAAATTGCTTCTCAGTCTGAAAATAAAGGGATTGTTGCGCCACCAACGTTTATCAATTGTTTTCGTGATTTCAAAACGGCTTTAGTACTATCAGAGGCAGAAGTGGATTTACCGCTTTTACTACATGGTGAGCAGGTCATTCGTTATTTCAAACCAGTTCGTACTGGAGATACAATCTTTCACAAAATTAAGGTCGTCGATACTGGCCGTAAAAAAAGTAAAACTTATGGAGAACTAAGTTTCTTTACCGTTTTAATTAAGCTAAAGAATGAAGCTGACGAACCTCTTGTCGAGGCTACGCAATTATTTTTTGTCAGAGATAACTAATTTAGAAAGGAAATGATCATGGATTTCAAACAACGATTAGCTGTTCCAAGTCAGATGCAAATAGTAGAAAAAATTGAAGGCCCTTATTTTGAAGATATGACGATTGGTCAACATTTAGAACTTTCTAAACCAGCAATTACTCGGTTACAGATTGCTAAATTTGCTGGAGCCTCAGGAGACTTCAACCCTAGTCATGTGGATGAAGATATTGCTAGAGACATTGGTGGAATGGGTGGCGTTTTTGCTCACGGCATGTTGGGTATGGGGTTTATTGGTCAAATGCTCACCGATTATTTATGGGATCGTCCATTACGACTATTTTCAACAAAAGCAACACTTATTGTGCGCCCTGGTGATGTTTTGACATGTAAAGGGACGGTTACTAGAAAGTGGGTAGAGGATGAAGAGAATCTTGTAGAGTTGACTTTAGAGGCGATCAATCAAAAAGGTGAAGTAACTCATACGGGTAAGGCTGAAGTGGTATTACCGCATCGTCCTATTGAGATTAAATCGACCCAAAAACGGCCCTATTTAGTGCAACACAGGGTGATTGGTTAATCTTTATGTCAGTACCTGTAACTGTCCAAAGGGCTCTTTCTTTAATCAGTCGACGTGAACCCAATAAAGTAGCTATCTTTTGGAGGGGCGAGTCGTTAACGTACGCGCAATTGGATGAGAGATCTACTCAGCTTGCCCAGGGGCTTTTGACGTTGGGATTAAAGAAAGGGGATCGGCTAGGGGTTCTTTTACCGAATTGCCCAGACTATATCGTGATTGCTATTGCTTGTGCAAAGGCAGTCATTTGTATGGTACCGGTGAATTATCGGTTTACCTCCGCAGAAGTATTTCAGCAAATTGATGATTCTGGTGCTAAAGCCATGATTTATGATCAGCAATATATTGAGATGATTGATCAGGCGAAATTATCTAAGGGGGTCATACAAATTTGTCGAGGAGGCCCAGCACCATCAAAAATTTTAGAGGAGTTAATAACCGAATCTTCTAAGTCGGATTTACCCATGGACGCTGTCGAAGATGATTTATTCTATTTGGGATATACATCAGGAACAACAGGCAAACCAAAAGGAGCGATGGTCACTCAGCGTAATCGGGCCTTAGCATATCATTATTGGGCGCTAGAGTTTGGTATTACTTCAGAAGACGTATCCATGCAATGTGGGCCTTTTCATCACACAGCGCCTTTTACCTTTACCTTGACGCAATTATTCATGGGAGGACAAATAGTGATCTTAGATGGTTTTGATGCTCAAGCAGCTCTTAAGGCGATTCATCAATTTGCTGTGACATGGTCTTTTATGGTTCCGTTTATGTTGGATAGAGTTTTAGAGGAAAAAAAGAATGTTGAACAAATTTTAGATTTGAAATCATTGAAGATGTTGATTTCCGGCGCATCGGCACTCTCGACTCGAACGAAGGATGCCATTCGTGAGCAGTTTAATGGCTTAGGTCTGCATGAGTTTTACGGTGCTACTGAAGCTGGAGTAGTAACGAATCTTCGCCCTAAAGACCAGAGCCATAAATTGAGATGTGTAGGTCAACCTATTGCTGAAATTGAAATCCAAATTCGTGGTGAGGTTGGTGAGATATTGCCTCAAGGGGAGATCGGAGATATTTGGCTGCGAGGCCCTACCTTGTTTGAAGGATACTTTAATGCGCCAGAAAAGACTTCACAAGTAAAGATCAATAATTGGTGCAATTTAGGCGATATTGGAAGAGTTGACCAGGATGGGTATTTATATTTAATTGATCGACGTAAAGACGTTATTAAAAGTGGTGGGGTGAATATTTATCCCATCGAGATTGAGGAAGTTATTTTACGTGAAGCTGATGTTCAAGAATGTGCGGTGGTGGGATTCCAAGATGATAGGTGGGGGGAGTCAACCCAAGCATTTATTGTGACGAGCGCTCCAATTGAGCAAGTCACGTTAAGGGTGCAAGCTTTATGTCAAGAATTTTTAGCGGATTATAAAAGACCAAGACAAATTCACGGAGTAAGTTCTTTGCCTAGAAATGCTAACGGAAAAGTTTTAAAAAGGGTTTTACGAGAAATGCAGACTTAGGTTTTTATTTGTTATTAATTACAAGTAATGCTAATCAAAAATTGATGGAAATAGATATGAAATATCAGCAATGGATATACGTACTCTTGAGTAGTTTTTTTGGTTTAGGCTGGATTGGTATCGCGCATAGTCAATCCGCGTCAAATAATTACCCCTCAAAGTCAGTTAATATGGTGATTCCTTTTCCACCAGGGGGGCCAACCGATGTGACGGGTAGAGTGTTAGCAGAAAAATTAACTCTAGCGTTGAATCAGTCGGTAGTAGTTGATAACCGACCCGGGGCCAGTGGAAATATTGCGGCTCAAATGGTTGCTCGCGCATTACCAGATGGATACACTATATTTTTTACTACGGGCGGCACTCAAGCGATTAATCCTTTTTTATATAAAAATATTGGGTATGACCCCGTTAAAGATTTTGAACCCGTGGTATGGGTCACAATTTCACCAAATATTATTGTGGTTAATCCAGAGTTTCCTGCAAAGAATTTACAAGAGCTGATTGATTTAACTAAAGCTAAGCCAGGAGGATATAGTTCTGCGGCTCCTGGACAAGGCTCTACCCCTCACATGGCTGGCGAGCTGTTTAAAAGGCAAGCTGGAATTGATATAGTTCATATTCCCTATAAAGGTAGTGGTCCGGCTTTGACTGACGTGATGGGAGGACATGTTCAGATTATGTTTGATGGTATTCCATCTTCTCTGCCATTAGTGAAGTCTGGAAAATTAAGAGCATTAGCTGTAACAAGTAAACAAAGGTCGACATCGGCGCCAGATATTCCAACGGTTGCAGAGACGATTCCAGGATTTGAAGCGACCGGTTGGTTTGCTTTATATGTTCCTGCAAAAACACCTAAAGAAATTATATTAAAACTAAATCAAGAGGTAAATCGAATATTAGAAATGCCGGATGTGAAAAAACGGTATGCTGATTTAGGGGCTGATGTGGTAGGTGGATCACCTGAAAAATTACGTGATCAAGTTCAGAGAGAAATGGTCAAATGGTCTGAACTGATTCGAACGAATGGTATCAAAGCGGAATAATGATTATTAATTAAAGGACTCATCATGAAACAACATACGAAATTTTATGCAAATGGACAGTGGTTACCTAGTACAGGTAAAGATCATATTGATGTGACTAACCCATATACGGAAGAGGCCATTGCATCGGTTCAATCCTCGTCTCCTAAGGACATCACGACAGCTGTTCACGCAGCACATGTAGCATTTAAAAGTTGGTCTCAATCTTCCGTACATACGCGGATAGATTTACTGAAAAAGATTGCTCTGGTATTAAAAGACCAGCAAGAGGAGTTGGGTCAGACCATATTGAGTGAATTAGGCATGCCATTGAAAATGACTTTACGTGTCCAAGTTGCTGCACCGATTGCCACTTTTGAATTAACAGCTAAAGAACTTGAAAACTTCATTTGGGAGGAACAGGTTGGTAACTCAAAAGTAGTACGTGAGCCTTCTGGCGTTGTTGCTGCTATTACGCCGTGGAATTACCCCTTACATCAAATTGCCGCTAAAGTAGCGCCGGCAATAGCTAGTGGTTGCACAGTGATACTAAAACCTTCAGAAGTTACACCACTGAATGCAATTTTATTAGCCAAAGCATTTGAATTGGCTGGGGCGCCTGCAGGTATATTTAATGTCGTGTTTGGTGATGGCGCTTCTGTTGCTGATACCTTGTTGACGGCACCTGAGGTTGATTTAATTTCATTTACAGGATCAACGAGAGCTGGCAAATCCATTATGGCTGTTGCTGCGCAGCAAATTAAACGCGTTAGGTTGGAATTAGGTGGAAAATCTGCAGCAATTATTTTACCGGGGGCCGATTTGCAAAAAGCCACAAAAGCCACTGTCAATTCTTGCTTTATGAATTCTGGTCAAACATGTTCGGCACTAACAAGATTACTGGTTCATGAAAAAGATTATGAAGCGGTTGCTGAAATGGCGGTTACTCATGCTAAGTCATTTACATTAGGTGACCCCATGAATGAAACAACTCGGCTAGGTCCTTTAGTCTCGAAAGTGCAACAAGAACGAGTTAAAGGATTTATTGGGCAGGGAATTGCCGAAGGAGCTAAATTATTACTTGGTGGGCAGACTATGCCGGAAGGGTTAACGAAGGGATTTTTTGTATCTCCAACGATATTAGGAGATGTTCTTCCGAGGAATACGATTGCTAAAGAAGAGGTTTTTGGACCTGTACTTTCTTTAATTAAATACAGTGATGTTAATCATGCTATAGAAATTGCCAATGATACAAATTATGGATTGGCAGGTGCAGTTTGGGGGGCTAGTAGTGATGACGCATTTTTGGTCGCTCAAAAAATTCGAACTGGTCAGGTGGATATCAACGGGGCTAATTTTAATATGCTGGCTCCATTTGGCGGCTTTAAACAATCAGGATTTGGTCGTGAATTAGGTAAGTTTGGAATTGAAGAATTTTTAGAGTTGAAGTCTTATCAGATGCCAGCCTGAAGTAAATTCATTAGCAACACATTCAACGCAGAATAGGTCCCAATGAAAAAAGCAATCATATTATTATTTAGTTTTGGAACTTGGTTAATCAGTACTGCAGTTTTAGCGCAAAGCTATCCGACGCATCCTGTAAAAATAGTCGTACCTTATCCACCGGGTGGCGCGACGGATATCGCGGCTCGTTTGATGGCCAATTCTCTGACGGAGGCGTTTGGTCAGGCATTTACTGTTGAAAATAAGCCTGGCGCTGGAGGGATGTTAGCTCTTGAGCAAGTCACATCATCGACACCAGATGGGTATACTCTATTAGTAGCCAGTACGGGCCCTATAGCAATAAGTCCCATCTTATATAAAGAACGTAACTTTGATCCGATGATAAAGGTGGATGGAGTTGTTCTATTTGCTTCAGCACCTGGAATTATTGTTGTGCGTAATGAATTAAAAGTAAAGAGTATTAAGGAACTCATTACATTATCTACTATCAAACCGGATGGTTTATCTATGGCTTCTGCGGGTAATGGCAGCTTTCAACATTTGTTGGGCGTTTACTTCCAGAACTCGGTTGGCATTAAGTGGACACATATTCCATTTAAAGGAAGTTCTCCAGCATTAAATGAAATGGTGGGGGAACGAGTGGATGTCATGATTGATGTGATTCCTTCGGCAGCGCCAATGGTTAAAGCAGGGCGTTTAAGAGCTCTGGCAGTAACTACGCCAGTAAGATCAACACAATTACCTAATGTTCCTACATTAGAAGAATTAGGGTACAAGGGATTTGATAAAAGTGGTTGGCATGCACTTTTTGCTCCTAAAGGAACCCCTCCAGAAATTATTATTAAGATAAATACAGTACTCAATAAGTCGCTGAATTCTACTGATATGAAGATCAAACTAGGTGCTATAGGAGCTGAAGCAGAGGGCGGGAGCCCTGAAAAACTAAATGAACGTCTTAGGATGGAATTAAAAGAATGGGCGCAGGTAATAAAAAGTTCAGGAGCTGTGGTGGAATAATTTAAATCAATTAAATTGGGGCGGATATGGCAAGCGAGTTTAGAAAATTTTTAGATATATTAGAAAAAAAAGGTGAACTTCTTCGAATTAACGAAGAGGTTGACTTACGAGAAATTTCTGCTCGGACTGCGGCATCCTCAACAGCTTTATGGTTTGAGCGTGTTAAAGGATATGACATGGGGGTAGTTAGCGGGATCCTTGGATCACGAATTCGAGTTGCTGCCAGTTTGGATTGTGATCATCGTGAAATGGGTAAAGAATTTCATCGACGCCTTTATCATCATATTGCTCCAGTTATGGTTAAAACAGGTCCAGTGAAAGAAGTTATTAAGATTGGGGATGATATTGATTTAAGTGCTCTACCCGTACCATTAGTGAGTATGTTAGATGGTGGTCCTTATATAACTTCCGCTGTTGGTATATCTCGTGATCCTGATTACGGGCGCAACGTCGGTTGTTATCGTTTTATGATTCGCAGCGAAAAAGAAACTGGCGTAGATCTGGTTGGAGCATCAGATTTGAAATTATTTTATGATCGGGCTTTTAAACAAGGTAAGCCATTACCATTAGCCATTGCGATTGGAGTACATCCCTCAATTTTAATGGCTGCGGCTCATATGGTTGCATCTGGTCAAGACGAATTTGAATTAGCGGGAGCACTAGCGGGTGAACCAGTTAAGCTTGTGAAATGCGAGACAATTGATTTAGAGGTTCCTGCAGATGCTGAAATTGTTATTGAAGGGGAATTGCTGCCGATTGGCTGGACTGAAGATGAGGGTCGATTTGGGGACTTCACAGGGTTTGTTGGACCGATCAAGTTCAATCCAGTATTTAGAGTTACTGCAATTACGCATCGTAAAGATGCGGTTTTTTATGCGCTACATATGCCTGAAGAGGTGGACTATCTCATTGCGCCACCGCTTGAGGGATCAGGTTGGCTTGCACTTGCCACCGCTGGGGTCAAAGCAACTGCGGTATACGCCCCAGCTGCAGCGGGGTGTAATCTACATTTGTACGCATCTATTCGTAAACGACCTGGGGAAGGTAAAAATGCTTTAATGGCCTTAATGTCTTTAAAGCGTGTCAAACATGTGGTTGTTACAGATGATGATGTTGATATATTTAATCCGCAAGAGTTAGAAAAGGCTTTAGCTTATCGCGTAAGGCCCACTAAAGATATTGTCATTATTGATGGTGCACGTGGATCGCATTTAGATCCTAGCACCCAATTGCTCGTAACGAAAGGTGCTTTAGCACCACTCACTGCAAAGTGGGGAGTGGATGCCACTATTCCAGAGGGATCTGATATTTCAGAATACGATGAGATTGAGTATCCGTTTATTGATGGAGTACAAGGTTCATCTTACAATCAATCAGTAGTTAATACGACGGACTTAGTAGAGGCTATTGAAAAATTACTCATAACGCCTCAACATTTTTATGACGTTTTAGCCTATTTCCCTGACTTATCTCAACGTCAGATTGTGCAAGCTTGGGGAAAGTTACGAGAGGCCAAAAAACTTGATCGTGAAATATCCACAGGTCGTTACATAATGAAGAAAACATCATGAACTATCAGTGTAGTTGGTAATTGATTTATTTGGTAGGACGGGCGAGATTCGAACTCGCGACCAACGGATTAAAAGAAGTTGCGCCTCTTGAAAAGTTTATATAAATCAATAGTTTGTAATGCTATTTTCGCGGTGTGCGATTGAATGTGCGATTGATTTTTATTTGGTAAGGGTACAGGCGTTACTTTAGGTAACGCTTGTATTCAAGTTAGAGTAAAGGCATCTCCTTAAGTTCTAATTCCTTTAAGCATTTTTTCTCCTTTTAGAGATAGATTATCAAAAATTTCTCTCTTTGGGAGTGGTACTAAAAATTAGGTCAGATCAAAACTCAATCTGCCAAGCCAAGCTCACGCTCCAATTGGCTTAATTTAATTGTTTTAGTTTTTCCACTTTTGATTTTGTCGAGTCTTTTTTCTGCTAGATATAAATCTTCTAGATCGTTGATATGTTTTTGGATAGCTTCGCGGGCGAAGAAAGTTTTAGTGTGGCCTGTTTTAATGGCTAAGGCTCCAAGTCGTAATTCAATATCTTCGGGAAGTCTAATTGCTAGCATACGGCCTCTTTTATATGATGTGCAAATATAAAAAATAATCGGTTTTACTACAACGATCGCTTATAGAACTTCAGAGAATAAAGTTCTATTTAGATATTCTGAGATAAATTTAAATACCTAGCTGACTATGCGATCCAAGTCGAACTAGTTGTAATGTGTTCTCGTCCGGTATTCTATAAATTAGAACGAGATCAGGTTTGATATGACAGTCTCTATGATCTTTCCACTCCCCGACTAATGGGTGATCAAAGTATTTTGTCGGAAGATTTTTATTAGCACTAAGTAACTTTAAAACAGTTTCTAGGTCACTAGCTAAAGTTTTTTTGTGAAAACCTTTTGCTTCTCTTTTGTAGTCGCGTTTAAACTGCCCGGTATTTTCAATCTTTCTCATTCAGGTCGGCCATCAAGTCATTGATAGAAGTAAAGGATTTAAGTTTTCCTTTTCTCGCCTCTTTCATGGCTGCAATAGTTTCTTTATTTGGAATGAGCGGTTCAAATGGCAATGCTTTTTCTTTGGCTACTTTGGTCATCATGATTCGAAAGGCATCAGACGGAGTAAGTCCCATGGCTGCTAAAACAGCAGTGGCCTCTTCCTTTATACCTTCACTAATTCTGGCTCGTACAACAGCATTGGCAGTCATGTGTTTGTCCTTTTGTTTACTATCTATCTGAGCTACATTGTAGCACAAACTGAAATAATTATTTCATTGTAAAAAATCACTACACATTGACTTACACGCCGACACTGACCGCATTTACAACTCCATAGCATGTAGTTCTATTTAGGTTTTCTGCTCTCATAATCCTTTGGTCCCAGGTTCAAGTCCTGGTGGGCCCACCAATGAAATCAGGTCTGTACCGGACACATGGTTTACACTTTGTACCGAGCACATACTTTACACTTTTCCGATCACATCCCGATTACTTTGGGACCAAAAGGATTCTCGATGGCATTCACCTTTCGAGATTCCAGATCAAAGTAACCCATATCGTATTCCATAAAACTTACTAACCAAACATCTTCTTCGACTTGTCGAAGCCCTACATCATGTCCGGCAAAGACGGTACTGAGATGTATCTT
>CAIPQU010000164.1 GCA_903867305.1 uncultured beta proteobacterium | reverse complement strand
GTTTACTTTGCTGATCCTCATAGCCCATGGCAACGAGGAATCAATGAAAACACCAACGGCTTACTCAGGCAATACTTGCCAAAAGGCGAAGATTTGAGTATCTTTAGCCAAGAGGACTTAGATCGAATTGCATGGCAACTCAACACGAGACCTCGGAAATCATTAGGGTTCAAATGTCCTGCCCAGTTGTTCACCCCCGAGGCATTTGATTTTAGGCAGCATCATGCAGCAATTTTTGCACTTCAACCTTGAAACCGCCGTCTTAAACTTGCTTGATGGCCAATGATATACAAAAACTGACCCTGTATTATGACGGCGCATGCCCCTTGTGTCAGGCTGAAATTTTGTTTCTTTCCGGGCGCAACCAAGAAGGTCTTTTGGAGTTTATTGATATCAATTCAGATCGTTATGACCCCTTAGAGGTCGGGGTTTCATGTGAGCAAGCTTTAGCGATGATGTATGGCCAATATGCCGATGGTGAATTGATTCATGGCGCTGCAGTATTTCCTGAGGCTTACCGTCGAGCAAATCTTCCTTTTTTGGCTTGGCTATTTTCTAGATCAGTCCTACAACCAATTTTACAATTTGCGTATCAATTGTTCGCAAAAAATCGTCATGCGATTTCCCAAGCTCTTGGACCAAGTGTATTACGTTTAGTAAAAGCAAGATCTAAGAACGCCTCATGACAGTTAACCTACGATTATCTAAAATCCTGGCTCCTTGAATTCGGTTCAAGCACTAAGTGGCTTAACAGAAATGAAAATACCATATCAATTTGATTGAGATAAGATGAATAGTTGCAATATAGTTATAAATTAATAAATTTGCATTTGGGGAAAAGAATTGTCTAATCAAGTGATAGCTGAATATTTTGTCCGGCGAGGAGGCATTGTTATTTTTATCCTTTGTGCTTTCTTAGCCTGTGTTCATGCACAAATCAATTCTAAAGACCCTCGATCGTCAAAAACGATGGCGTTTATTTCAGAGGGATCTTTTACCATGGGATCTAATATTGGTCCTGATGATGAAAAACCAGAACATACGGTTTTTGTGAAAGCATTTTCTCTAGATATTCTTCCTGTAAGTAATACGGATTTTGCGCAATTTCTGAATTACAAAGGCCTACAAAATCAACAGGTCGAGACTTTTTATGATCATGACGATAGTGATGCCAGAATTCATCGGCATAACTCAATGTGGAAAGCTGATCTTGGTTATGAATCACACCCAGTGAATGAAGTAATTTGGGTCGGAGCACGTGATTACTGTGCTTGGTTGAATAAGCGATTGCCTACTGAGGCTGAGTGGGAAAAGGCTGCGCGTGGCATTGATGGTCGGAAATACCCATGGGGTAATGCAATGCCGCATGCAAAATTAGCTCTTTTTGGCGCGCCCTTTAACTCATCGGCACCAGTTGATGCATTTCCAGACGGAGCAAGCCCATATGGAGTTTTAGATATGGCCGGAAATCAATGGGAGTGGGTATCCAGCGTCTATCAACCCTATCCGTATAAAGCTGATGATGGTAGAGAAAACCAGAATACAGGGCCGATCCGTGCCACTCGTGGCGGTGGCCACGATTCAAATGCGCAGGAAATCAGTACCACCCATCGAGGTAGATATTTATCTCGTCACCCTAAAGCTGGTCACCACAATATTGGCTTTCGCTGCGCAAGCAGCTATAAAACTGAATGAGTGAATTTAGATCCAAACGTTCATATTTCTAAGGTATTAGTCCAAACAGCTAAAATAAAGTTTAATTTATAAAAATAAAACAATTGAACAATCATCAGTGGATTAAGTCCAGCTTACCAATTTTGCTTGGAGTTTCTTTGATGCTTTCCTTAAGTACGGGGATGCGTCAAAGCTTGGGGGTATTTATGCCTGCAATTACTCAAAATATTGGCGTTTCAGTTTCCCAATTTACACTCGCGATTGCTATCCAAAATTTATCTTGGGGATTAATGCAACCATTTATTGGGGTATGGGTAATAAAAGTCGGCTTTAAAAAAGTGATGATGATAGGTTCTTTTTTGTATCTTTTAGGAATCATTATCTTAGCGACTGCTAACGGAGTGGTCGGCGTCACTATTGGGGCAGGTTTCTTAATTGGTTGTGCACTTGCATGTAACGGTTCTGGTATCGGTATGGCTGTTGCAACTAGGGCCGTACCTATTGAAAAGCGAAGTTTTATCCTTGGTTTGGTTTCTGCAGCAGGATCATTAGGCGCCTTAGTTGCTGCACCAATTGGTCAAGCCTTGATACAGGCATTTGATTGGCGAATAGGAATGGCTGGATTTGTTGTGATGGCTATTTTAGTTATTCCTGGCGCTTGGTATGCAGGAGGTGTTGATCAGGAGCCAATTCTTGACGAATCTGTTAATGATGATATCAAGCCGATGAAGGTGGTTGTTAAAGCGCTGAAATATCCGCCGTTTACTGTCATGGCGATCGCCTATTTTGTATGTGGCATGCAATTAATTTTTTTGACTACCCATTTGCCATCCTATCTTGCATTATGTGGATTAGACCCCATGCTGAGTGCTCAGTCTTTAGCGGTGATCGGTGGTTTTAATGCATTGGGGAGTTTGTTTTTTGGTTGGATGGGGGGACGTTACAACAAATTATTCTTATTAGGATTGATTTATATATTGCGATCTATTGGAATAGCGTATTACTTTTATGTCATTCCAGATTCGACAAATACACTCATTTTTGCAGCTTATATAGGATTCCTATGGCTTGGTGTTGTGCCACTCGTGTCGGGCGCCATTGCCGAAATGTTTGGTGTTAAATGGCAAGCGATGCTTGTTGGAGTTGCATTTATCGGTCATCAAGTGGGTAGTTTTGTAGGTGCTTTTGGTGGCGGCCTGATATTTGATGCTTTAGGTTCTTATAACTTGGCCTTACAAATTGGAGTATCGATTGGTTTATTCGCTGGGATCGTACAGGCCTCCTTTGCATTATTTAAAACTAAGCCTCCTGCATCTTTATGAAGAAATTTACTAGTGAATTCTTTTTTAGTCTTTTGTGACTCCAAGGTAGCAAGAGAACTTCGAATGGTCATTGTCGAATGTCCTGAGGGATAGATGCCTATTATTTTTCACCGATTTTGGGCATTGACAGAGACCTAAAGTATTTGTTAAAGATATCATGTGCAAATGATTAGCTACTTCATATGTACTAAAAATTCGTTATAAATTTTGATACCTTAAATAAATTAAAATCGAAAAGTACGAATCAATCCTAGTGCTTGAAAATATATAGGGGATCCCAAGCTGAGAACGTTATTAGAGTCATTAAATGTTGGTAAACTTCGTTGATGGTAAATAAAGTATTAAACATTAAACATCGACGGCTCTTGGGATGCCTTTTTCTGATTCCTTTAATCATGTTGAATGCTTGCATGACTGTTGGCCCTGACTTCTCTCAGCCTACTGTTAAAACGAATTCGCAATTCAAGCCTACTACCAGTACAGATGTCACTGTTGCAATGAATGAATCTTCAGATCAGCATATTGATCCTGTTCAGTGGTGGGAAAGTTTTGGGGATTCAACCTTAAATCAGCTTTTGCAAAAAGTGAAAGCCCAGAACCTATCATTGCAACAAAGTGCGCTACGTGTTTATCAGTATCAGTCTTATTTAGGGATTAGCGATAGTCAGCTATTGCCTACAGTTGCCTTAAGTGGGTCCACTACAACTAGTAAAAATAGTGCTTTGCAACAGATTACTAACAACAGCAATAATTTGGTATTAAATAGTGTTTCGCTCCAATTAAATTGGGAGTTAGATTTTTGGGGGAAATATAGGCGCAGTATTGAAAGCTCTTATTCAAATTACTTATCTTCAGTCGCCGCATATTATTCAGCCGATGTTTCTATCAGCGCTGACGTGGCCAATACCTATATCAATATACGCAATTATGAATCGATGATTGATGTTGCGAAGACTAATTTAGTGTTGCAAGCGGAGAGTTTGCGAATTGCCTCTGCACGCTTTAAATATGGCGCAACGTCAATGCTTGATCTAAATCAGGCGCAAGCTCAATATGATCAAACGAAGGCTGAGATTCCAGGCTTATATGCCTCTCTCAAAAAAACGCAATATGCCATGAGTTTGTTGTTGGGTGAAGTGCCTGACTATTATGAAAAGAATTATGGGACTACTAAAAACAGTTTGAAGATTCCACCGCAGTTGGGGGTGGGTATACCAAAAGATCTTCTGCGCCGTCGTCCCGATATTATTCAAGCTGAGTACACAACTGCCTCTCAATCAGCGCTGATTGGCGTTAACAAAGCTGCACTGTATCCAAGCCTTTCTTTGGGTGGTACTTTTGGTTTTTCTAATTCTAATTACGGCTCTACTAGTTCCGATAATTTATTTAGTTGGGGAAATAACTCCTCTACGATTTCGGGAGGGTTACTCTTTCCCTTGTTTTATCGTGGTGCGATCGTCGACCAAATTCGGGTACAGGATGCCATCTTCCAACAAAGTCTGCTGGCATATCAAAGTCAAGTATTGACTGCGCAAAAAGAGGTTGAAGATGCCTTGATTTCAATTTCCACATCCAAGAGTTCCTCTGTGGATCTTAAGAGTGCGGTCACTGCCGCATCGAGTGCGGCTAATCTTTCACTTGAGCGTTATAAGGCTGGTCAAAGCGATTACACCACCGTTATTACTGCCCAACAATCGCTTTTGAAGGTTCAAAATTCAGATATTCAAAATGCATCGAATCAGCTTTTAGGTTATGTCGCTGCTTTCAAGGCATTAGGGGGCGGTTGGCCTGCAGAAATGAAAGCACCGGCATTACCCTCAGAGATCATCAAGGAGATGCAAGACCGAACAGACTGGGGGAAAGTTTTAACGAACCAACAAGACCCTAGTAATGTTCAGGTTGGGAAATTTTTCTCCAATACCCTGCCACTTAATAAATAGGTATACCGCTTATGACATTCAATTTTGTACGCTATAAAAAACCACTGATGTATGGAGTAGTACTTGCTGTTCTTATTGCTGTTGTGGCTTCATTAGGCACTTCCAAAAAAAAGCTGGTCGAAACTGAGGCGTCAGTTACCATTGCAAAACCACTGGTTCAGGAATTGCAAAACTACAGCATTTTTGACGGTGTTTTGAATGCTGAGTACACCGTAAATTTAAATGCCAGGGTTGCAGGTTATTTAACTAAATTGAAATTTAAGGATGGTAGCTATGTCAAAAAGGGTGATCTGTTATTTGTGATTGAGCAAGACAACTATTTAGAGCAGGTCAATTTGTATCAAGCCATCTATAACGAAGCGAAAATTGAATACACTCGTCAAAAGCAATTATTAAAAGAAAATGCTACCTCACAGGCTTCTGTAGATAAGGCCCAATCTTCTTTATTGCAATCAGAGGCTAGTTTACAGTTGGCGAAAATTAATTATGGCTATACCGAAGTTAGGGCGCCTTTTGATGGATTAATGGGGCGACACTTAGTGGATGTTGGTACTTATATGGGAGCCACCCCAGAAGGTACAACGGTAGCCACAATCCAGAAGATTAATCCAATTTATGTGTACTTTTCGATTAATGAACGTGATCTTCTAAAATTCAGAGGCCAATCTACCGATGAGTTGAAAGATAAAAAGCTGATCAATAAGTTACCAGTTTATATAGAATTACAAGGGGAAAAAGGCTTTCCTCATGAGGGAGTTCTAGATTACGGTGCTAATTTGGTTTCTACAGATACAGGTAATTTACAATTGCGTGGTGTTTTAGATAATCCCAATTACCAATTGATCCCCGGATTATATGCACGTGTCATGGCTAAATATGGCCCAGTACACCCCGCCTTTTTAATTCCAAGTACTGCAGTCTTGGAAGATCAGCAAGGTAATTATGTCTTTATCCTAGATGCAGAAAATAAGGCACGACGTCAAAATATTATTCTTGGGCAAGTATTTGGATCAATGGTGGAGATTGTGAAGGGCTTAGATGAAAAGCCATCAGTTGTCATCAACGGCTTCATTAACTTAAGTGAAGGTCAATTGACTAGTCCCAAAGAGCAACCATTAGAAGCGATCTCCACTAGGTAAATATGCTCTCTAAATTTTTTATCGAAAGACCCGTCTTAGGCAACGTGATTGCCTTAATTACCATGTTGATTGGAGCGGTCTCTATTTTGGGGTTGCCGGTAGCACAATACCCCAATATTACGCCACCAACTATTCAGGTAAGCACCTCTTTTCCGGGCGCTAGCGCCAGTTTGGTTCAGCAACTGATAGCAAATCCCATCGAAAATCAGGTTAATGGAGTCGATGGCATGCTCTATATGCAATCCGACTCTAGTAGTAATGGGCGTTATAACTTGACGGTGACTTTTAAGGTGGGTACAGATCCCAATCTGGCTCAGGTGAATGTGCAAAATCGTGTCGCTATTGCCTTGCCAATGTTGCCGGCTAGTGTTCAGAAGCAGGGGGTTACCACCAAGACCCAATCAACGGCTATTTTGCAATTTGTGACGATTACTTCCAGCAATCCTGAGCATGACGGTTTGTTTTTGAGTAACTATGCCAGTCTGAACTTGCAAAATCGTTTAGCGCGCATACCAGGGGTGGCCGCTGCCAATGTATTCGGAGTTGGTAATTACAGTATGCGAGTATGGCTTGATCCTGCGCAACTGATGATGCGTAAGCTCACCCCAAGCGATGTCATCAATGCAATTAATAAACAAAATATTATGTTGGCTGCAGGCCAAGTGGGATCGCCTCCCGTTAACTCTGGGCAAGATTTTCAGTTAACCGTCAATGTTACGAGTGCGTTGAATACGCCTGAGCAATTTGGAAGGATTACTTTAAAAACTGCCTCAGATGGTTCGATTACGCGGTTGAGTGATGTTGCGCGAATTGAATTAGGCAGTCAAAACTATAGTCAATTTTTTAAGATGGGTAGTCAGCCTGCCGGCGGTATTGCGATCTTCCAAATGCCTGGCGCAAATGCTCTGACCATTGCTAAAGCAGTCGAAGATGAAATGGGCAAAATTGCCCAAAACTTCCCAAAGGAAATGAAATGGGAAGTACCCTTTGACACTACGCTCTTTGTTAAAGAATCTATCAACGAAGTCTATCGTACGTTGTTTGAGGCAGGTATCTTGGTGTTACTAGTTATCTTGTTATTTTTGCAAGATTGGCGAGCAACTCTAGTACCAGCGACTACTGTCCCTGTCAGCATCATTGGTGGTTTTGCATGTATGGCCGCACTTGGTTTTTCTATTAATTTGATTACGCTCTTTGCGATTGTTTTGTGTATCGGTATCGTTGTAGATGATGCGATTGTTATTGTGGAGGGCGTGGCTCATAAAATCGAAGAGGGCGATACTCCTCGGCAGGCGGCCATCGATGCTATGACTGAATTGATGGGTCCTGTGATTGGTATTACACTGGTGTTGATGGCGGTGTTTTTGCCCGCCTCATTTATTAGCGGCATTACTGGCCAAATGTATCGTCAATTTGCATTAGTGATTGCTGCCACCGCTTTAATTAGTGCAATTAATGCAATTACCTTAAAACCAACCCAAGCTGCACAGTTTATGCGACCGATTGATCCGAATCAAAAAAAGCATTGGGTATATGCCAAATTTGATTTTTATTTTGAGAAATTGTCTACTTGGTATGCTGGTAAATTAGCCGTCGTGATGGAAAAACGTAATATTAGTAAGACAGTAGGGATCATTATTGTGATTGGATCTTTAGGTGGGCTGGCGTATATTCCTACTGGATTTATACCTACTGAGGATCAGGGCTACCTAATTATTGCCACGACGGTGGCTGATGGCGCTTCTTTGGAAAGAACAGAAGTTGGCATGACTAAAGTTGCTCAGATTGTTCAAAAAACTCCAGGCGTTGACCGTGTAATCTCTATTGGTGGAGTGAGTACGCTCAATAACAATGCCAGTCTTTCGAATGGTGGCACGATGTATGTCACTCTAAGACCTTGGGCTGAACGTGGAAAAAAAGAGGGCCTAGGTGAAATCTATCAATCATTGAATGAGCAACTCAAACAGATTCAAGAGGTGAAGTCCTTTGTCATTGTTCCTCCAGGCATACCAGGCCTTGGACTTTCAGGTGGTTTTCAAATGCAGTTGGAATTGACTGATGGTAGTAATAACTATCAAAAGCTAGCCTTAGTTACTAATCAATTTTTATCAGAGGCTAGTAAGCTACCAGAAATTATGATGATTTTTTCACCATTTAATAATAATGTTCCCCAGCTAGAGTTGACTTTTAATTCAGCTCGCGCCGATACTTTAGGGGTTTCCATCGGTGATGCTTACGACGTTCTTCAATCCTCCATTGGCTCTACGTATGTCAATCAATTTTTTAAGTACGGTCAAACCTACCAAGTTTATGTGCAAGCAGATGGTAAATATCGCGCACTAGCTGACCAAATCAATCGACTGTATATCAAAAATAAATCTGGGAATATGGTGCCCTTAGGTTCTTTCATTGATATTAAAAAAACCACAGGACCTGCTATTGCATCTCAATACCAACTTTATCCAACGGCAGCAATTTTAGGCTCGGCACAAAAAGCTTATAGCTCTGGTCAGGTCATTGAGTCACTAGAAAAACTTGCGGCTCAGACCTTGCCCCAAGGGGTTTCTTACGAGTGGACGGCAATGTCTTACCAAGAGAAATTGGTCGGTGGTTCCATCGTCTACATTTTTGCGCTCGCTATTCTATTAGTCTATTTAGTACTGGCTGCCCAATATGAGTCCTGGGTTACACCACTAGCAGTCATTACTGCAGTACCACTCTCACTCTCAGGTACTGTTATTGCGCTATCACTGACTGGGTTGCCGAATAACATTTATGTCCAGATTGGCCTAGTATTAATGATTGCCTTATCGTGTAAGAATGCCATTTTAATTGTGGAAGTTGCTATTGAAAATATGGCAAAAGGCATGAGTTTAGTTGAGTCCGCAATCGATGCATCTCATCGTCGTTTTCGACCGATTGTAATGACTTCGATCGCTTTTATTTTGGGTGTTGTACCACTCTTGCTTTCCAGTGGCGCTGGCGCTGCAGCTCGTATCTCAATCGGTATTACAGTGTTTTCTGGAATGATTGCTTCGACGATTTTGGCGGTAGGTTTGGTGCCAATTTTTTATGTTGAGATTGAAGTCTTCTTTGAAAGACTATTGAATAAAGAAGCTTCACCCATGTCTAATACTGATCAGAAATGATCGGGTTTTTCTTAGGATCATCATTGAAATAAAAATGCTAGAATTCCTCTAAAGATACTCTTATGATTGCGAAATAGGTTAACTGAGTTCGCCGTTGTACCTTGTGGCTAATTTGTAAAAGAGCGTTTTTGAGAAAATTAAAAATTCTTAAAGGAGGCTGCATGAAACAATATTTCAAACAGTTGGTCGGCAATTGTGTTTTTCTAGGCTTACTTTCTATGCCGCTCATGGCCAGCTCACAAGGAATCATTGATGAGTGGTTGTTGGTAAAGACACCTCCTCCTCCAGTGATATCCTCAGTAACCATTGATCCTAAATCTACGGCGTTATTGGTGCTTGATATTGCCAAAACAACATGCAATACAGAAGTGCGCCCACGTTGTATTAAAGCCCTACCTCAAGCCGGCAGGATGGTCGATAAAGCAAGAAATAAAGGGTTGCCAATCATCTATGCATTAGGTGTTCAGCCAACCCCAGGTGTACCTGCTGATTTCTGGCCTGAAGTCGCGATGAAGGGTGATGAGCCTTGGGTGAGATCTGGCCCAGATAAGTACCTAGGAACTGATTTAGATAAAATTCTGCGTGATAAAGGTATAACCCGCGTCATTATTATTGGAACTGCTTCTCATGGCGCCGTTTTATATACGGCGGGAGGCTCGGTGTTTCGGGGTTTAGATGTGGTAATTCCTGTAGATGCGGTAACAGCCGAAAGTACTTATGCTGAGCAATATACACTTTGGCATTTACAAAATGCACCGCGCATGGCTGCAAAAATAAAATTAAGTACAGTTGATTTGATTAACTGAATATGAATAAGTAGTTAACTCTGGAGTAGTAAGCACGATACTTTAATTTTTATTGGAGGCTATGTTTTGAAATATATAAAAACCGCTTGTGGTAGGTTCAATTCTCTAAAGTTTCTTACTCTAGCCGTCGGGATATTGATAACTACTACGACTTATGCTCAAAGTGATTTTCCGAAGCAAAAATCGATTACTTTCGTTGTTGCTACGGGGCCTGGAAGCTCTACGGATTCTATTACAAGAATTGTTGCCGCAAAGCTCATTGAAAATTTGGGTTGGAATGTTGTTGTCGAGAATAAGTTAGGTGCCAGTGGAAACATTGCATGTGTTTATGTGAAAAGATCGAATCCTGATGGTTATGTAATATTGGCTCATAGTGTTTCATTTGCCATTAATCCAAGTATTTATAAAAATGCTGGTTATGATGCCATCAATGATTTTGAAGCAGTTGCGCTTGGTGCAAGCTCACCCAATGTGATTGGACTTAATGTAGATTTGCCTGTGAATAATTTAAAAGAATTGGTTGCTTATGGAAAAAAGGAGAAATTAAGTTACTCTTCTTCAGGAATCGGAACAACGACACACTTAACCATTGAACGATTTAAAAATATCACGCATTCGGACTTTGTTCATGCGCCCTATCAACCAGCTCAAGCTGTTGGAGCAACAGTTGCAGGTCATACTCAAATATCGAGTACATCAATGCCACCAACCATTCCATTTATTAAAGCTGGTAAGTTAAAGGCGTTAGCAGTCACGAGCGCCCAACGTTCTACAGCACTCCCTGACGTTCAAACCATGGCGGAACAAGGGTTTCCTGAGTTTGACGATACTACTTGGTTTGGATTTTTCGCCGCCTCTAAAACGCCCTCTGAAATCATTAATAAGTTAAATGCAGAAATCAATCGCGCGATTGAGTCCAAGGATGTCAAAGAGAAGCTTACTGGTTTGGGATTAGATACAAAGTCTTTATCCCCAAACGAATTCAAGCAATACTTAAAAGCTGAGGTTCCTAAATGGGCAAAAGCTGTAAAAGAGTCAGGTGCTACTGCTGATTGAAGATTTTTCTTTATTTCTTAAATAAGCTAAATGGGGATATTTTTCTGTGAGTAAGGATCCAGAATAATAGGTTTTATGAAAGACAGGATGGGCCTGAATATTTTTCAGCCATGCACTGATGAGTGGCTTATCCGCCCATGCATCACTAAGATTAATATCTTCCATTCGCACAATCACTGGCATGATAGCAATATCCACTAAGCTGATCTGATCGCCCATGATCCAAGGGCCTTGATTTTGGGTTATCCACTCATTCATTCTAATAACGGCTCGGTTCAGCTTGTCTAAAGCTTGATCCATGTCGGCTTTTGGAAAACCGGTTCTTCCCATGGTGAGTAAAAATTCTTTTCTCAGTGGTTTCGAATTAGCCAGTGCGGTAAATTCTTCTTCAGTCATTTTTTGAAAATGCGGCAAAAATGCGAGATTGTAAGAGGGTACTCGAATAGCAGGAGCTGGTATTTCATCCACATAGCGCATCATCCAACGCATTAAAGCTTTTTTTTCTGGGGATGCTGGACTAAAGCAAACCTCATCATTTGCAACTTCATCAAGATATTCTGTGATGACTGAAGAATCAAGTATGGTATGGCCTTGATGAATTAAAGCAGGGACTACGCCGTTAGGGTTAATTGCTAAATATTCAGGCTTTAATTGGTCCCCAGAAAATAAATCTAATTTATGTTCGGTAAATGGAATATTTTTCGCATGAAGAACAAAACGAACTCGTTGGCTACAAGTTGATTGCGGAGCGTTGTAAAGGATAAAGTCAGACATTTTCTCTTTAGATTAGATGAGATTCATAACTTATTTTATCCTAAGATAAAATAATGACATTGATTAGTTTCATCTAGCGAAGTTCAATATGTTCACGTCACATGTATAGGTATATTTTTTTTGAGGAGTTGAGGTGAAAGCTGCCATCATCATACAAAGAGATCAAGCACCCGTTTATGATCACTTTAAAGATCCATTGCCGGCGATAGGCAAACACATGGTTCATGTACAAGCCTCTTCTATCAGTCAAATCACAAAGGCAAGAGCATCTGCAACTCACTATAGCTCAGATAATGAAGTTCCATTTATTCCTGGATTTGACGGTGTAGGAACGCTAGAAGATGGCACAAGAGTTTATTTTTTATTACCTGATAATCCTTTTGGAGGAATGGCAGAGCTTTCCTCAGTAGATCATAAACATTGCATACAAATACCTGAAACCCTAAGCCCAGGTATTGCTGCAGCAATGGCCATTCCTGGAATGTCATCTTGGGCAGCACTCGTTGAGCAAGCGCAGATGATGGTTGGTGATACTGTGCTAGTGAACGGTGCAAGTGGCTCATCTGGACGATTAGCGATACAAATTGCAAAATATTTAGGAGCTAAAAAGATCATTGCAACTGCAAGACGTGTAAATACATTTGAGGAACTCTATGCGCTCGGGGCTGATCAATGTATTGAGTTAAGTGAAGACGTTAACACCTTAGAGGAATCTCTTAAAGCTGAGTTTAAACATGGCATCAATATTGTCCTAGATTACTTGTGGGGCCCTAGTGCCCTATCGCTCATTCATTTGGCCGCTAAAAATAATCCTCAAGGAGCGTCTATCAAATTCGTTCAAATTGGATCCATTGGTGGGGCTACAATTCCATTTCCAGCATCTGCTCTTCGCTCGAGTGGGTTAAAACTTATGGGTAGTGGATTAGGTAGTCTTTCAATTCCCACCATGTTAAATTCAGTGCTGGCAGTTTTAAAAAATGCTCCTGATGCAGGCTTTAACATCAATATAAAACCAATACCTTTAAGTCAAGTAAAAAGTGTTTGGAATGAAACAAGTTCGGATACTAGAACGGTATTGATGGTTTAACCGTCATTGCAATTCATTGCGCTAAATTTAGACTCTCTAAAGGATCGCTTGAGGTTATTTCACACCAACAATATCCGCTAGAAACTGGAGCAACCTGCCTAGCTTTCGGTAGTCATATTAAACTCGTGAGGAGAAGATGTTCATCCGAATGATAATATGAACAAATTATTTAAAGATAGAAAAAATTTAGTTCAATCCAACTAATTTTTGTTGAGTAAACTGTATCAAACAATTTAATAAGTGAGTGATATATGAAAGCAATGGTTGTTAAAGAATGGGGTAGCCCATCAATTTTAGAAGTTGTTTCAGATCCTAAACCCGGTCCAGGAGAAGCTGTTTTAAAAGTAAGGTCGGCGGGTGTAGGTTTAACGTTGCTGAATATGCGTAATGGAAGTTTTGGAGGCTCCGCCCCTAGGATTATGGGGCATGAATTAGGTGGCGATATCGTTGAACTTGGAGCGGGGGTAACATCCTTAGCCATAGGTCAAAGATGCGCTGTATATTTTTATTTAAATTGTGGTCGTTGTCGTTGGTGCAGTGGTGGCAGAGAAACTCTTTGTGAAAATTTTGGGGGATTTGTAGGGGTTCATAGAGATGGAGGATTTGCAGAATATGTATGCTTACCAGTAGCAAATTTTTTACCGATCCCCGACGAATTAAGTTATGAGGCAGCAGCGATTGCCACAGATGCCGTCAATACGAATTGGCATTGTATGCGAGAAAGAGCAAAAATTAACCCACATGATCGTGTCTTATTAATTGGTGCAGGAGGAGGTGTCGGCATTCATGGGGTACAGGTTGCTAAGCTGTTTGGAGCGTATGTGATTGCTGCTGACGTATCAGATGAAAAATTAGCATTGGCTAAACAATGGGGTGCTGATGAAGTAATTAACGTTAAAAAACATCCAAACGTTGTCGAAGTAGTTAAACAGATGACACATGGAAAAGGAGTTAATGCTGCGGTTGACTATGTCGGCCATGGTAGTACTTTTCAGATTGCATATGACTCTTTAGCTACATCTGGAAGAGCAGTTATTGTTGGAGTGGGTAAAGGTGATATCAGTATTAATCCCCGCAATTTAATGTTGACTGAAAAAGTTGTTACAGGATCCAGGCACTCAACTCGTACTGAATTAATTGAAACAATGGAGGTCATGGCTCGAGGACTCATTCAACCAGTAGTGGGTATGACGGTACCTTTTCCAGAGATTGAGACTATTTTTGATGCAATTAAAGACGAAACTTTGCTCGGCCGCGGATCATTGAGCTATGAGTAAAAGATGTTTTTTTAATTATTTGAGGAATTATTTAGCAATTTAAGGGTTTCCCATAGATAGCAATAAAGTAGAAAGAGATTAGCATACAATAATAAAGATAAATTGGAGACAAGTATGGAGTGTTTTACTTTGCGTCGTCGTTTTTTAGTGCTCATATTCTTTTTATTTAGTTCTTTCGGGATTGCCCTGCAAGCAACTGCACAAAATAAACCACCTCTCAGGATTGGTTTTAGTATGGCTTTAACGGGACCACTGGCTGCGAATGGTAAGGCAGCTTTATTGTCGATGGAAATTTGGCGTGAAGAGACCAATAAAAAAGGTGGTTTGATTGGACGTCAGGTGGAATTTGTTTATTACGATGATCAAGGAAATCCATCTTCTGTCCCAGGCCTTTACACTAAGTTATTAGATTCTGACAAAGTTGACGTTGTTGTTTCACCCTATGGGACAAATTTAATTGCACCCGCAATGCCGATTATTATGCAACGTAATTTAGTCTTTATTACCTTGTTTGGGGTCGATGTTAATGCTAAGTTTAATTACCCTGGCTATTTCCAATTAATGCCAAATGGCAAAGATCCAGCGGTTGGTATTTCTGGAGGATTTTTTGATGCTGCGATGACCGCAAAAGAAAAACCAAAAACTGTAGCTTTTATTGGCGGTGATGCAGAATTCCAGGCAGTGACGATTGAGGGAGCACGACAGGTTGCAAAGAAATACAACTTAAAAGTTGTTTATGACAAGACGTATCCGCCGAACACAACAGATTACACGCCTGTAATGCGTGCCATACAAGCGACAAATCCAGATATTGTTTATGTAGCTTCTTATCCTGGCGAATCTCCAGGTCTTATTCGTGCAGCGAATGAGATTGGTTTAAAAGCAACTGTATTTGGTGGAACGATGATTGGATGTGGTTTTGCCTCAGTGAAAAAACAATTAGGCCCATTATTAAATGGTTTACTGTGCTATGAACTTTACGTTCCTGAGAAGACTGTGAAATTTGAAGGTGTTGAGACTTTCTTAAAAACCTATCAATCACGTGCTGAAAAAGAAGGTGTTGATCCTTTAGGATATTACTTACCGCCATATGCTTATGCCGAAATGCAAATTTTAGGCCAGGCCATTGAGAAGGTAGGTAGCATTGATAATAAAAAACTCATTGACTATATTCATGCGACTAAATTTAATACCGTCGTCGGTGATGTGAAGTTTGCCGCCAATGGTGAATGGGAAGTTGGCCGTCCTTTATATGTTCAATATAAAGGTATTAAAGGAAACGATATTGATCAGTTCCGTAAACCTGGACCAGCAGTTATTATTTCTCCTACTGAATTAAAGTCTGGAGATCTTATTACGCCTTATCAAGACGCCAGAAAGTAATGACAACATATCTGCCCCAATATTGAGAAAAATCCAAATTTTTAATACAAAATGAATGCTCAATCTTTTGCAGATTACCCGGTCGCAGTTGTAACTGGCGGGGCACGTGGTATTGGCCTTGCCGTTGGGGAGTGGTTTTTAAATCATCATTACAAGGTCGCTCTTCTTGATAACAATCAAACCACGCTGGATGAGGCCATCATGCGCATCGGAAAGCCTGAACTTGTCATCGGAATACATTGTGATATTTCAAATATTCATGATGTAGAGCGTGCAGCGCAAAAGGTTATTTCTACATTTGGGCACGTAGATGCACTGGTGAATAATGCTGGTGTTGCCATATTTAAACCTGTCTTAGAAACATCATTTGAAGAATTTCGTACGGTATTAGGTACGAATTTAGATGGTACCTTTATTTGTAGCCAAATATTTGGTCGTTTAATGGTGAAAAATGGTGGAGGCTCAATCGTGAATATTGCGTCGATATCAGGTTTGAGAGCGAGTACCTTAAGAGTGGCATATGGAACTAGTAAAGCTGCCATTATTCATTTAACGAAACAATATGCAGTTGAGCTCGGGAATTACAACGTTCGTGTCAATGCAATTGCTCCAGGGCCAGTTGATACTGAAATGGCGAAGCTAGTTCACAGTGTGGCAATTCGTGCAGATTATCACGACACCATTCCACTAGAACGTTACGGGACTCCAGAAGAAATGGCCAATGCTATTGGTTTCTTATGCAGTGCAGAGGCATCTTTTATTAATGGACAGATTCTAGCGGTAGATGGCGGTTTTGAAGCTGCCGGAGTTGGGTTACCAACCTTACGCCGCAATATGAAAACTGCAACATTGAATTAATTTTCAACTACACAGGCTAACCGACCTGAATCATCAATATTTTTTACTCTGCTTTGATTCCAGTAACTTTAATGACACTCGCCCAATTAGCATTGTCTTTTTTCAACATTGCCGCGAGAGCTTCTGCTGATCCAGGGTCAGGATCATAAGCAAATGAAATTAATTGCTGCTTAATTTCCGGACTATTTAAGCATTGTATGAAAGCCTGATTGAGGCGTTGCACAATACTTTTAGGCAAACCCGCAGGCCCGAAGATACCGTACCAGGTGTTGAGCTCATATCCGGGAACAGTTTCTGAAATAGTGGCGACTGAAGATAGAATTGGTGTGCGCTTTAATGTTGTCGTCCCAAGGGGGACTAATTTACCAGCTTGTACTTGAGCCAAAATTGTTGATGTATTTGTAATTAAAATATCTACTTCATTGGCGAGCAAAGCAGAAACTGCTGGACCGCCACCCTTATAGGGTATGTGTGTATATTTAGTGCCAGTTGCTATACCAAATAACTCCATCCCTAAATGTGGAGTACTACCGATTCCAGCAGAGGAATAATTAATTTTCCCAGGCTCTTGTTTGGCAAGTTCAATTAATTCTGCAATACTCTTTGCTTTAAATTTTGGATTTGCTACTAAAACACTTGGAGTATTAACCATTACTGCAATTGGTGTTAGATCTTTAATAGGGTCATAAGTCAGCTGACTATAGAGTGCCGTACTAATCGACATCGAGCTATTTCCAAGCAACAAGGTATAGCCATCAGGAGCGGATTTAGCAACATAATCAGCGCCAATATTCCCATTAGCGCCAGGCTTATTATCTAAAATAATAGTCTGTCCTAATAACTCAGATAATTTTTTACTCAAGGGACGCATTAAGACATCGGCTCCTCCTCCAGGAGGAAAAGGTATCACTATTTTAATCGGCTTTGTTGGGTACTCCTGCGATAGAGCAAATTGGTAATTGACCAACATCATATTGGCCAATAAAAAAATATATTTTGCAAAAATTCTTTTCATTATTTCTTCTCATTATTCTTTGATATTGGGATTCAAGTCCCTATTCGGTTGTCCGCACTTTGGGTTGGTACTTCATTGATATTTTTCTGAGCATATCAAGATTCACTTTCGATTGAATCATATTTTAATGCTTTAGGACTTTTGAGATGGGAGAGCATGTTATTCATGCCACAATCTCTAATGAATACCTTAACCTGCCTCTACAAAAAATGTGTTATTGAAAGCATTTAAATGATTTAAAGTATGCACTAGGGAAGACACCTATAAAAGCATCTTTTAATTTCATAAAAATAAATGCAAACTTAACGATTAATGAAATTCAAACAAATGACATTTACCAAAACGATGTTAAGAAAAATAATTACAAGCTTTATTTCGGTACTCATGTTTTTTCATGTGCCATTTACCTACTCGCAACAAGATTATCCACAAAGACCGATTAGTTTAGTGCATGGGTTTGGTGTTGGTGGCAATATTGATACCGTTGCTCGAATAGTATCAGCTCCTCTTGCGCAAAGACTGGAGCAACCAATTAGTGTTGAATCTAAAACTGGAGCTGGAGGCATTATTGCTGATACATTTGTCTCAAAAGCGAAGCCGGATGGTTATACATTATTAATGATGCATGGCGGTCATGCAATTTCAGCGGCAACCTACAAGTCTTTGCCATATAAACCTTTGGAAGACTTTACGCCGATTTCGATGCTTATTCAGTTTCCCTTTGTTCTTACGGTGAAGGCGGATAGCCCATTTAATTCTTTATCAGATATTATTGCTGCTGCAAAAGTCAAACCAGATACGATTACCTACAGCACATTAGGACCTGGAAGTACTCCTCATTTGATTGGTGAATTAATTCAATCATCGGCAAAAGTAAAGATGATATCTATCCCTTATAGGGGAGGAAGTACACCATTAATCGATTTAGTCGGGGGACAATTTGATGTCATGATTGACTCGCTGACGGTAAGCCTACCCGCAATTAAGGCTGGTAAGATTCGTGCAATAGCTGTAACCAGCCCGTCCCCTTGGCCAGCATTACTTGGAACACCGCCGATTGCTGCGACTTTGCCAGGCTTTGATGTTCGGTCGTGGCATGCGATTGGCGCACCGAAGGGATTACCTCGTCCAATTCAAGATAAATTGGCACGTGAAATTCATACGGTACTTGCAATGCCTAGCGTGAAAGAAAAGCTTGAATCCACAGGTGCATTAGTGAGACCCTCATCACCTGAAACGATGCGTGATGAAATTAATGAGCAAATACTGAAGTGGAAAACAGTGGTTAATGATGCAAAAATCCCCCTACTGGAATAATGATGCTTTTTGAATCTCGCACCTACACTTTCCGCCCTGGAACTTTAGATAGTTTTTGGAATGCCCAACTGATTCGCGGCATAGATCCGGTAAGTAGACCTATTATGGCTCGTGTTATCGGATATTTTTCAACGATTGGTGGTGATCAAGATCAGATCACCCATTTATGGAGGTTTGATAGTTTTGAAGATTGGCGTGAACGCTTATTTTTTAAACATCCGAATGCTGAGCCCTACTACCATAAGGTTCGACCTTTAATGCTGAAGCAGGAAAATAGTTTTTTAATGCCTGCACCTCTAGATGAACTTAATCCACTCTGGAGTAATGGGAGAGATTGGTTACCAGGCAGCGAACTTTTAGCGAGCATTACTTCTCATCCTGAGGTATTGGTCGAAGAGCTTAAATTCCAACTCACGCCTGGTGCTTTAGGCTTGTTTTGGCAAGCATTTGCGAATCATTCATTACTGACTAATACCGTATTTACTCAAGGAATATTTGCATCCTTTTACACATTAGTTGGCCAGCAACATGAAGTGGTCATCTATCGTTGGCATGAAAGTTATAAAAAGAGAGAAGATTTTCAACTTCAATTAGCGCAACATTCACGCTGGGATTCATTTTTAGTTGAAATAAGATCATCTATTGTTAAGGCACAAACTAGGCTACTGAAGCCTTCTCCTTTAGCACTTTTATCACCATTGTTTAACTAGTAAAAATAAGTTTTTTAGTGAAGTGAAGATTCTTTTGATCGGTAAAATTTCAGAAAAAATCCTGTATATGGTGTGACCAAATGTAAAGTTATCTCGGTATCGCCGGTTGAAATATACTCTAGAAAATTTTGATTACCTTAAAAATACTTATATAAGTATTTTCATTTGTAAAGACTCGAAACTTCATCGAAGTAATCCATATCATCGAGGAATCATTGGTAGTATTAACTGACTAGGATATGGTGATCCTGTATAAATCTTACATTGAGCTTTCAATAATCGATCGTCTCGATCTTGAGGATGATTATGTAAGAGTCTTCCCGGTTCGGTAACTACAAAATCATTACCTTGAATCGTGAGAACCAATTTATATCCCACAGGAAAAACAATGGAGGTGGGCCAAATTTCTATTTCAACAGGATATATTTCATGAGGAATAAGAGCTTGCCTTTCATCATGAGAATGGTAGGGGCGATAAGGTAGTGATTTTTTTATATCTAATTTTCTGTGTGATGCTCGCAACCAACCCTGAGCTAAAGGAACTTTTTCATGAGCCCCTGTAAAGCTTACTTCAGTATTTGAGGGATCGAAAACTCGCAGAACAGCGAATAAATCAATATCAGTTTCAGATGAAGAGATCCAAAGTTTTAATAAGACTGGGCCGGTAAATTCGGTTTCTTCAGCAAAAACTGGCGTAGAAAAATTGACAGAATTTTTATTAGATTCAAATTCAGTATATTCAGAAGTTGTTATCAATTGAGAGGAAAGACTTGAATTTTGTGCATTCAGGAAGAGAGGTTGCCACTGTGTTCTTGCAAGTGGCCATTCATGCTCTTTGCGAATACTTGCTGTGCCATCGACATTTCTAATCGCTAATTGAACTTTAGGTTCTTGGCCCCATCCATTATCTGTGCCCTTCAGAAAGTAATGAAAAAACCTTTTTTGAATAGCAACATAATTTGGAAGATAGAAGCTTTCATAATGGGTGCCGATGTGCGCAAAAAGCCACTTATCTGAAGATGCTGCATTCACAAAGCCCTCGATATTTCCCCGAAGGTGCATACCAGCACCTCCCCAGTTTGCGGCAGATAATAGAGGGACTTCAATTTGCTCGAGAAGGGGGGAGCGCTCTTGATTCCACGCATCATCCAATGGATGGTTTAAACGATCATGAGGATGATCTGTTCGATTGCCGACTAATAATTCTTCTTGCAGTGCGGGACCGGTTGTTCTTTGACCTGTATCACGGTCAATATGATGACTGCTCCCACTACCGTGTTGATTGCTTAATACTTGGCGGGGCCACCAAGCGTAGGTAAAGCTATTACTAAAAATCCCCCCGTGACGACCACTATCGCGATAAAAGTCACTAGCCCCTTCCCAAGGAACGATGGCGGCTAAATGTGGTGGCTTTAGTGCAGCTACTTGCCATTGTTTCATTGCTAAATAAGAAACACCAATAAGGCCAACTTTGCCAGTTGACCAAGATTGCATTGCAGCCCATTCAATCGCCTCATAATAATCACGAGTTTCCACAGGGCCGAATGGATCAATATATCCAGGGGACATGCCAGTTCCCCGAGAATCGATTTGAATCACAACAAACCCATCCGGGACCCATCGTTCTGGGTCAATGACTTCCCAGCGTAAGAATCGACCAGAGGACCCAGCTTGATCTATTTCAGGATATATATTTTTTAGAACATTCCACTGCGCGTTATAACCATCTTCAAAATGGATATCTTTGCCATATGCTCCCATTGCCATGATGACAGGATATTGGCCATCCTTTTCAGGTCGGAAAACATTACAGCGGAGGATATTGCCATCAGATATGGGGATGGGAGTATTTTTTTCAAAAATCATATGGATTGACATGCATGAAAGAGTTACTGCATAGGAATATTAGATACTTTAATAATTTTCGCAAATTTTTCATATTCAGATTGAAAGAATGTTGCAAAGGCCTCGGGAGTACTACCGATGGGTGGGGTCTCCCAAGATAGTAATTTCGCTTTAACCTCGGGAGTCTCAACGGCTTTGTGGATTTCGTTCGAAAGTTTATGAATAATCGCTTGTGGTGTTTTGGCAGGGGCAAAGATACCCATCCATCCACCATTGAGGTCAAAACCAGGAACACCGCTTTCAGAAATAGTAGGCACATCTGGAAAGGCTTTAATACGATTGGTACTGGTAACGGCAATGGGCCTTACTTGACCGCCATTCACGGCAATGACTGCTGCTGTAGTACTCAGAAAGCAAGCACTAACCTCGCCTGCAATGACTGCATTTAGAGCAGGAACAGCACCTTTATACGGCACATGAAGCATCTTGATACCTGCCATCGAATTTAACATTTCTCCAGCCAAGTGAAGAGTATTACCAGTTCCAGGTGAACCAAAACTGACAGCATTGTCTGATTTTTTAGCCAAAGTTAAAAACTCTTTAAATGTTTTTGCTGCAAAGTTTGGATTTACAACTAAAGTAAGTGCTGGGGCTACTGCAATCAAGCTAACAGGTGCAAAGTCTTTAAATGTATCAAAAGGAAGTTTTTTATAGATACTCGGATTAATGGCTTGAGAACCAGTATTGAGAAGTAATGAATAACCATCCGGCGTGGAATTCGCTAGGGCATCTTGCGCGACAATACCATTTGCCCCTAAGCGGTTATCAATAACGAAAGATTGGCTTAGTTGGTTACCAAGCTGGACAGACAGTAATCGAGCGACTAAATCTGGAGTTCCGCCAGCAGAAAAGGGGACAAGTAAACGAATCGGCTTACTCGGATAACTTTCTTGGGCGAATAACACCTTCGGTGTAATAGCGCTTAGTGCTGCAGAATAGAGGAAGTAGCGACGATTCATGGGAAAGTGATTGAATGTTAATGAGTAATTTTAAATCTAGGACTAAAGAAAGTCGATACTCGTTTCCCCTCAATAGATTGTTCCTGATAGGATATTTATTTTTTTCGTAAACCAATCACGATCACTGTGCCAACTACAATGATCGCTCCAACAATTTGTATGATTGAAATTTTTTGACCTAAAAGGATCCAGGCAAAGATCAGTGCAAATATCGGTTCTACATTCATAATTGCTGAATTGCCGACAACGCCGAGTCGAGGCAATAAACTAAACATCATTGTAAAACCTATCCCGTAAAAAAAAGTAAGGCCAAGGAGTCCTAACCAACCACTAGAAGAATGGGGGAGGGCTAAACCGCCTTGAAAAAAACTGAGAAGAGTTGCTAGTACGGTAACAATTCCAAGCGTGTACGTGGTCCTCACTAAGGCATTAATTTTGATAGTTTTATGTTCTGTTACAACTAATGCAAGACCAAAGGAGGCTGCGCCCATCAGTGCATAAAATACTCCCTTACCAATCGATTGCCAATGTGCTACGGCACCAAGTCCCGACGCTGTTCCAAATACATCAAGTGCTAGTGCTAATCCAAATAGAATCATTGGCATGGACTTCAGAACGAGAGTATCAGGCCTACGTTTATACAAAACACGAGACCAAAAGGCAGCCCATAAAGGGTGAGTATTAAATGCAAGCAATGCTAAAACTACCGGTATGAGAGAAACCGAAGAGTAGATACAATAGCTTTGTATCGCTACTAGAGTACCTATGGTAAGAAATATCAAATGATACTCCTTGGAAATTTTCATTGATACGCCACGTCTTAATAAAAGAATAAAAATAATGACGGCTGTCACAATGCTTCTAAAAAATACTGCTGTAACCACATTTACGGAGTCATTGAAAGCAAAGCGAGCTGCGACGTGATTTGCCCCCATGACTGCCGCGATCAGTAAAAGTGTGAAAAATGCAGTGAGGGTAATAGATGATTTCATGAAAAAATATTTTTTGAATTGATTGATTAGTAAAACACACTTAAGAAACCACCGCTAAAGAAAGATTGAGGCTCGCATAAAAAATTATTAATGACTAGTGATCAACCTGTAACACGATGACACGCTAGAGATCAAATTATCAATCACAATAATGCTTATTTTAACTTTTTTGAGACCTACTTCCTGTAACGCTTAGAATAAACAAATATTAAAAATATATTAGGTTTTTTTAGAATTTGGATTGACGTACAGACTGAGGTATTGCTATGAAAAGCTATTTGAGTTGCCTATTCGCTCTTTTGATGATGGGGTATCACGTGCCAGTATTGAGTGAAACTTATCCAATGAAGCCAATTAATATGGTGGTTCCTTTTGCTCCAGGAGGCTCTGCAGATACTATCGCTAGACCCTTAGCAGAGCATTTGGGGAGGTATTATAAACAAGCAATTATTGTCAATAATCGTGGTGGTTCAGGAGGTGCTCCGGGAACTGCATTTGCATTAGCTGCAAAGTCAGATGGTTATACAATTTTATTTAACTTATCAACGATTTCTGCGACTCCAGAAGCAGATAAACTATTTGATAGAAAACCGCAGTATGAACTCAAGCAATTAGCTCCAATTGCATTGATTTCTTCCGAACCATTAGTCCTTGTCGTCAAAGCAAGTTCCCCCTTTAATCAAATCTCTGAAGTCATTAAAGAGGCTAAATTAAATCCAACAAAAGTTACTTATGGATCTTCAGGGGTATATGGACCGACTCATTTAGCCATTGAAATGTTTACTAATGCGGCAGATATTAAATTACAGCATATACCTTATACCGGAGCAGGACCAGCATTGACCGCACTATTAGGTGGTCATATCGATCTTTCGGTTTTGGGACTGAACAATGCATTAGCTTATCAAAAATCTGGAAATATTCGTATATTAGCTAGCTGGAGCAATCAACGAAATAATCTGATTCCAGATATACCGACCTTAAAAGAAAATGGAATCAATGTGGAGTATCCTAATTGGGGAGGTCTTTTTGTTTCGGCAAATACCCCTGAAGATGTCATACAGATTTTAAGGAATGGTGTTAAATCCGTTGCAAAAAATAGTGACTATTTAAAATCTATGGAAAATTTAAATATCTCAGTGACCTATCTCGATGCTCCGGAGTTTGATAAATTTTGGAAAGCAGATGCAGCAAAAATAAGTGATGTTCTAAAAAAAATTGGTAGAGTTGATTAATATTTGTTCATCAGCTTATCAGAAATAAAAATTAATTTAAGGAGAAATGATGAAAGGTTTAGATATTACCCCAGCAGAAATGGAAAATTATGTTGCCCGGTTTAAAGATTTATCACCGAGTAAAAAAAGTTTTAAAGTAGAAAATACTGGAATACCTGGTGAAGCTTATGAAATGATTGCGGCACATAGTGTTTATTCTGTGATGGCCCCAGAAGGCAATACCAGAAAAGCGGCTAAGCCAGGAGTCATTGGGGTACCTGGACTAGAAGTGGCTATTGCTGAATGTCCTCCAGGTAACGGACCTGCCCTGCACAATCATCAACGTACAGTAGAAACTTTTATGTGCTTGAGTGGAAAATATGAAATTGTTTGGGGAAATGATGGTGAGCATAGTGTCGTTTTAGAGCCGTTCGATTTGTGTTCAGTTCCACCAGGTGTTTTTAGAAGATTTAAAAATATATCAAACCTTGATAATGCAAAGTTGCTCGTTTTAGTGCAAGGAAAGGTAGAGGATACTTTTGGTGATGTGGCATTTGATCCAAAAATTGCGAATGAGGTCGAACGGCGTTGGGGGCCAGAAGTGGTGAAGAATTTTAAGAACATTGGGATCACCTTTGCTGATAATGAATAATCACTTGTTGTGTCAGTGATGGCAAGATTACATATTCTAGAAAGAGCATAAAAGTGAGCCCTATCAACCAAGATTTATTGGCAATACAAAATGAAATGAATAGTAAGGGCTTAGGGGCCCCTGATATATTTAGGGATGAATTAGCCTTAGCAAGAAAGCAGATAGCAAATCAATATGCATACTTAAATCAAGGGTTTGCTCACCAAATGGCGCAACTTGAGTTGCATATCCCATATGGTGAGGAAGTCGTCGATGTTCGTTGTTATTTTCCGCAAGGTGAAGGCACTTTTCCTAATAATACTCTGCTGATCTATATTCATGGTGGCGGATGGAGTTTCGGGGATCAAGATACTCATCATGCAATTGCTGCAACACTTGCCCAAAGTAGTGGAATGTCTTTGGCTTCTATTGCCTATTCGTTAGCGCCGCAAAAAAAGCATCCTTACCAGAATCATGAATGTACTTTTATTACTCAACAATTAATGAAGCAATTTAAAGATGATTATGGAAATCATTTAAATTGTATTTTGATAGGCGATTCTGCTGGCGCGAATTTAGCTTTGAGTTCTTATTTACATCTATTTGATGAAGAATTAAAAAAGCAGGTACTTGGCATGGCTCTTTTTTATGGAGTATATGATTCGCATCCCACATCGAATTCTTGGAATGAGTTAGGGGATGGTAAATTTGGTTTGTCGATGAAGGCAATGAATTGGTATTGGGATCAATTTTTATTAGAGGATTCAGATCGATTGACTACTTTAGCCGCCCCAATACAGGCATTGATTGAGGATTTACCTCCGGTATGGATGGCGATAGGAGATTTAGACCCTTTGATTGATGAAAATCTTGCTTTAGCAAAAAAAATTCAGGAGTCCGGTGGTATATGTGAGTACCTTGTTGTTCCGGGATATACCCATGGTTTTTTGAGATTTTGTAATCAATTAAAGGGCGTCAGTGAAGTCATTGAGGCATTCGCTAAGGCTATCAATGCGATGGTGAATAAGGTATCCTCACTCTAAATTGATAATAGAGTTACCCCATCGGGGTAATTTTTAATAAAAAAAATTAAAGGAGGCTTTTTGAAAAAAATAATTTATTACTCTACAGTTCTTTTATACGGACTAACTTTTTTGGGGATTAATGGGGCTAATGCTGCCTATCCTGAGAAGCCTATTTCCCTGGTTTCGCCATTTCAGCCCGGCGGGGCTTCGGATGTTTTGGCCAGAGTTATCGTTCGCCCACTTTCTGATGCCCTAGGGCAGACAGTCATCATCGAAAACAAACCTGGAGCTGGTGGAAATATTGGGATCAATTATGTCGCAAGGGCTAAGCCAGACGGATATACATTACTGATAACAACGAGTGTTCTAGTCATTAATCCCAGCCTTTATAAAAATGCAGGCTTTGATCCAATGAAAGATTTTTCACCCATATCAGATTGTGGCGCATCACCGAATATTATTCTGACGAAGGCGGGTTCCGGTATTAACTCGCTGAGTGAAATGATCATGATTGCGAAGAATCAGCCCGATGTTTTAAATTATGCGCATGCTGGTGTTGGAGTTTCACCACATTTAGGAATGGAGTTATTTAAATCTAGAGCGAAAATTAATATTACGCCGATCCCTTACCCTGGGGGTGGACCAGCTATACAAGCCGTTTTAGGTGGATCAACGCAAATAGGGTCAATCAATATCTTAGGATTGATGCCACATATAAAATCTGGCGCACTAATCCCATTCGCTCAAACTGGCCATGAACGTGCCTCGGAGTTGCCTACTGTACCGACTCTAACTGAGCTAGGTTATCCAAATACCGAAGCAGAAACTTTCGTAGCGATTCTTGCACCTGCAGGAACCCCACCCGCTATTGTTGAAAAACTATCGAAAGAAATTAATATCATTTTACAAACGACTGACGTTAGTGAACGTTTAAAAAAGTTTGGTTTTCGAGTCGTAGCAGGTGGACCCGAGGTGTTGCGCAGTCGAATACAGCGAGAGGTTCCCATGTGGAAAGAAATTATTGAAAAAGCAAAGGTGGTTGTAGATTAATGATTTACGCAATCGACACCTATGGTTATCCGCTTGGATTTAAGGTAAACGATAGCAACGTACCTTCATCTCTGACCCTCAATAAGATCGGCAGAGAGATGATCAAAGTCGAGGCTTGTCATTTGATAGGTCATCAACGGGAGGTAGTCCTGACTGAGGGGGGTGGTACTGCTTGGCGATTGACTTCTGACGAGGGCTTACATTTAAAAGGAACTGATTTAGCCCCATTGCCTTTTGGGTATTTTAATGCAGGCTTACAAGGCGATTTGTTAAACCGTATTCGATATTATTCGATCTTTCTAAATATGCCCCTGATTGATTTGAAGCTGAAATTAGATAATGAATATTGGTTGCTTGGATCATTTGTTGATGGTAGTGGGAAAGGAGTTGCTAATCCGACCCAAATTGAGATTCGTATCAAGAGTAAATTAACTGATGAACAAATTATTCATTTAATTTATCGTGCAGTGGATAGTTCACCTGCGATTGCTTTTTTAAAAAGTGAATTAAAAAGTACGTTCTCTTTAACAATCAACGGCAAAAGAAAGGTATTAAACGAGTTAATTGATCCCATGGTAGATATTCCAATGGATCCTTTCTTGCATTATTCAGAACCATTACGTCCTATTGTTGGCAATGAATCTGAGACCAATATTATTCAAAAATTGACTTCAAGAGAGGCGGGAGAAGTTTCTATCGCACCTCCAGGAAGTTCATCCAAGATTATTCGAAATATTAAAGGTCAAGGTCATTTTGTGGACAATCTCGGAAAGACTGAAATTGAATCTTGGCTTGCCCTCCCAGGCATGAGTCATTTTTTATTTACCACTGATGAAGGTGGGGCTGTTGCTCCATCAGGCCTTGGACTTCTCTCATCTGGAATAGCTTTTTGTTTTATTACACAGATTGCTCGATATATAGAAAATATGAAATTAAACGTGAGTGGGGTGAGGTTAGTTCAATTCAATCCATTTTCCATCAGTGAAGGATCAAACCAGGATTCTCATGTTGGAGCTGCTGAATCCATTGAAACTCATTTATTCTTAAATGGTTCTTTATCTGAAGATATGTTTGAGAAACTTTTAAATATGTCTGCGAGAACTTGTTATTTACATGCTACAGCTTTAAATAGCCTACATCCGAAGATTAAATTGATACATAACGATCATGATTTAAGCATTTAAAGAATGATGATTAATCGACTTTACCGATTTTTAACATAGTTGCTTTAATTCGATCCGCATCTTTAGTTAGGAAATCACTAAATTCTGGCCCATCACGATAGTCTGTCGTAGCGCCAAGTTTTGTCATGTTTTGAATAAATCCATTATCCTGAGTTGCTGCTTTGTGTAAATCATGACGTAGAGTCTGGACGATATGATCGGGAGTTTTTGCAGGTGCAAATAGACCGATCCATAAATAAAATTCAGCATCCTTAAAGCCTAATTCGATTGCAGTTGGTATATCAGGTAGTGATGGTAACCTCTTATTACCAGTGACTACCAAGGCCCTTAAAGCACCAGATTTGATTTGATTCACTACGGCACTTGGAGAGCTTGCAGTCGCTGCAATGTGACCACCTAAAACTGCTAGAATTGCTGGCCCTCCCCCCGAAAAAGGGATGTGTTTTAACTTGATATTTGCAGCATTGGCTAACATTTCAATTGGGATATGAGAAGCGCTATATGCACCTGAAGAACCGTAGGTAATTTCAGTGGGCTTTGCTTTTGCATCTGCGACGAAATCTTTATAAGTTTTCCATGGAGAGTCTGCCTTCACGACTAACACAATAGGATCAGCAACTAATAACCCTAAAGGCACAAAGTTGTTGATGTCAAAGGTCGTTGGTCGACCAAACATCCGATCTGCTTCGGGGACGATGATCATCGAAGGATTAGTGGCTAGGAGCGTATAACCATCTGCAGGACTATTCGCCGCGAAAGCTGCTCCAATGGCACCACCGGCCCCCGGTTTAGTTAAAACGACGGCCGGTTGTTGCCAAACGTTGAACAATGCTTGCGAGATTAATCTAGAAGGCTGATCTGCAGCACCTCCTGGGGGAAAAGGTACGATAAGATTGACTGGTTTATTGGGAAAATTATTTTGCGCAAGACTTGGAAAACCAATAAAAAAGAAAAGGCAAAATATCAATTTTCTTAAAAAGGGGTTCTTAAAATTGAGCATCTTTTATCTCTTATAAAATTTTAGTTATATGATTAGATTAACATTATTTAGATTTTACTTTTACATTACCTAAAAATACCTAAGACCTCATATGCTTCAATTTTCCTCATCACATTTAAATCAGGTTGTAAAAGCTATTTTTACCGCTGCTGGCGCAACGACACAAGATGCCATTCAGATCGCTGATGTTTTGGTAGCTAATCATTTAGCTGGGCATGACTCTCATGGAATCTTACGCATACCTGAATATTTACAGAGCATCCTAGACGGAGAGATTGATCCTTCAGCTAGTCCTGAAATCATCCAAGAAACGCCTTCGAGTGGGGTTGTAAAAGGTAATTGGTCATTTGGTCAAGTGGTAGGAAATTTTGCCACTGATTTAGCGATTGAAAAAGCACTAGCAATGGGAGTTTGTGCAGTATCGGTTGTGCAAGCAGCACATACTGGAAGACTAGCTGTTTTTACCGAAAGAGCTGCCCAAAAAGGGGTGATGATGTTCATGACGATAGGTACCGTTGATCGTCCAATGACAGCTCCTTATGGGGGAGCGGCCCCACTGTTGGGGACTAATCCAATTGCTATAACGTTACCGAACCAAGATGGGCCTCATGTTACTTTAGACTTTGCAACTTCTGCTATTGCCGCTGGAAAAATTAAGGTTGCAAAGGCCAAGCATGAACAGTTACCACCAAACTGTTTAGTCGACAAACATGGCAATCCTACAACAGATCCCAATGATTTTTTTGATGGTGGATTTATGTTGCCTTTTGGGGGGCATAAGGGGTATGCTTTAGCCGTCATGGCTGAATTCATGAGCGGTCCATTGGTAGGCTCCGAAGATTATCCTGGAGTCACACAACGTAGTGGAATTTTTATCTTTGCCATGAAAGCATCCTTGTTTCAGCCTATGGAAAAATATAATCAAGCTTTACAAAAATCAATAAAGAAAATCAAATCGATACCTCCTGCAAAAGGATTTGAGGAAGTGTTATTACCTGGAGAGCCCGAGTCGAATATGCATCAAAAAAGACTTCTGCAGGGGATCCCGATTCCAGAAGATACTTGGTCAGCGGTCCGAAAGGCAGGGCTTACTGTTGGTGTAGATATAGATCAACTTAACCTTCACTCGTAATTTTGGTATGGGCATCAAAATCCTGACAACCTAATCATTGACGAACAATCATTAGTACAAATATGGCGAGGCTTTAATTTTCTAAGCCTTACCTAATCATATCGAGGAGGAATACAATCAACTGATGAATATCAGCAACTTAGCTTCAAGATGAAACTTCAAGCAACTTGGACGCGCATTAAGCGTCATCCCCTAGCCAGAGTAGGTCCAGGTTGGGTTACTGGCGTAGCTGATGATGATCCTAGTGGGATCGTGACGTATTCCCAAGCTGGAGCACAGTTTGGCCTCAATATGCTTTGGACGATGCCGATTACCTATCCTTTCATGGCAACGATTCAACTGCTGTGTGCTCAAATTGGTCGTGTTACTGGACGTGGCTTGGCGGCAAATATGAAAAACAACTTTCCCCCGGTCGTTTTATTTTTCCTTGTTTTGATGCTTCTCATTGCCAATATTTTAAATATTGCCGCTGATTTGGCTGCAATGGGCGAAGTGGCTCATCTTGTTACAGGCATCAACTGGCACATCATGACGGCGACGTTTGTTGTGATAACGTTGACTTTACAAATTTTATTGCCCTATCACCGTTATGTTTATTTTCTCAAATGGCTAACCTTGTCATTGCTTTCGTATGCAGCTGTTCTATTTACAGTTCATGTTCCTTGGGATCAAGTTCTTTTTAGTACTTTTTTACCAAAACTGACACTGAATTCTGAGACAGCCGCCATGGTGGTAGGTATTTTTGGAACGACAATCAGCCCTTATTTATTTTTTTGGCAGGCTTCACAGGAAGTGGAGGATATGAATATTCACTCTGGTAAGGCATTGATCGATGAGAATACCTTAGTAGGAAAATCAGAAATCCGAAGAATGCAATGGGATACTTGGAGCGGGATGTTTTATTCAAACATATCGGCTTACTTCATTATCCTTACTACTGGGGTTACATTAAATGCCATGGGTATTAAAGACATTACCACTGCGGCTCAGGCGGCCGAAGCTTTAAGACCCTTAGCCGGTGATTTTGCGTATCTTTTATTTGCATTGGGTATTTTGGCCGTGGGCTTAATGGCTGTTCCTGTATTGGCTGGATCAGCAGCGTATGCCTTATCTGAAGTATTGGGTTGGCGATCTAGTTTAGAAGATTCTGTCCTGCAAGATAAAAAGTTTTATTCCATTATTGCTATTAGTGTATTGGGAGCGATTGTCATCCAATACTTACCCATTAATCCCATGAAAGCATTATTTTGGAGTGCTGTTATTAATGGAGTCGTGGCTGTTCCATTAATGGTTGCCATACTCATATTGGCGTCAAGGAGTTCGGTGATGGGCATGTATGTTGCTTCGAAATCTATTCTTGCAATTGGATGGTTAGCTACAGGCATCATGGCATTAGCTGCGACATTGATGTTTATTATTTGATTTGGATGTAATTTTTATGACGAGGATTCGTTCACAATGACAACTAAAGATAGAACCGCTATTGTTACAGGGGCCTCATATGGTATCGGTCAAGCAACAGCAATTGCCCTTGCTCAAGATGGGTATGATCTCGCTATTACCGATCTTTCGACAGAGACTTTATTGAAAACAAAGTCCATGATTGAGGCTATTGGTAGAAAAGTAATTGTTTTATCTTTAGATATTCGAGAGCAACATCAAATTGATTTTGCATTATCGGAAGTTCAAAAGAAATTGGGTCCACTTCATGTATTAGTCAATAATGCAGGACTGCCATCGTTACGAAAAAAAGCGATAGAAATATCGCGAGAAGAGTGGCAGAGCATAGTTGACGTAAATTTAACGGGAACCTTTTTTATGACGACGAGTTTTGGAAAAACCTTAATTAAAGAAAATTTAACTGGTTGTGTCGTTCATATTGGATCAACTCATGGCATGGTTGGTTTTGAAGGCGCTAGCGCTTATGGAATCACTAAAGCCGGCCTTAGTCATCTTGCAAAAATGTTGGCTGTAGAATGGGCGCCATTTCAGATTCGTGTGAACGTTGTTGCTCCAGGGTCAACCTATACGGAATCTCGAGCACCGAGTTTTAATGACCCAATTCGAAAAGAGCAATTATTATCGCGTATTCCGATGCACCGTTTTGGTCGTCCGGAGGAGGTGGCTCATGCCGTGAAATATTTAGCAAGTCCTGAAGCTGCTTATATTACAGGTCAAACTTTATTATTGGATGGCGGCCTTACAGCAGCTTAATTTTTGATAGAAATTATCGATGGATATTTCCTAACCATCATCTTTGATTTGTTTGAGATGAAAAGATGATAGATAGTACATAATCGATTGAAAAACTATCACCAATTAGACTCCTGCCCTGGCGTTGAAGATATTTTATGAATAGTTAAATCAGCACCCCGGTGTTCTTCTTCAGGAGTCAATTTTAGCCCACAGAATTTTTTCAATACTCCATAAACAATCAAGCCACCCAATACGGCAATGAATACACCAATTCCAGTCCCAATCAGTTGTGCGGTAAAGGATACGCCACCTAGACCTCCAAGAGCTTCTTGACCAAAGATACCTGCAGCAATTCCGCCCCATACGCCGCATAAACCATGCAGGGGCCAAACTCCTAAAACATCATCAATTCCCCATTTGTTTTGCTCTAGGGTAAAGACTTTTACAAAAAGAACCCCAGCACAAAGTCCAACAATCAGTGCTCCAATAGGATGCATTAAATCAGATCCTGCGCAGACTGCAACTAAGCCCGCTAAGGGGCCATTGTATGAGAAGCCAGGATCATTTTTACCAGCCCACCAAGCCGCTAAAGTACCGCCCACCATTGCCATCAGCGAGTTAATCGCCACTAGACCGCTCATTTTATCGATCGTTTGCGCGCTCATGACATTAAATCCAAACCATCCTACCGCTAGAGTCCAAGAACCTAAAGCAAGGAAAGGAATGCTTGATGGGGGATGTGCTGAAACTTTACCATCTTTGCCATAGCGACCATATCTTGAGCCGAGTAAAATAATGGCAGGTAAAGCGATCCAACCCCCAACTGCATGGACTACAACAGATCCTGCGAAGTCATGAAACTCTTCACCAGAAAAAGCTTTTATCCAAGCTTGAATACCATAATGTTGATTCCAGGCAATACCTTCAAAAAATGGGTAAATAAAACCCACCAAAATAAAGGTTGCTATTAGTTGTGGGTTAAATTTCGCTCTTTCTGCAATACCACCTGAAATAATGGCAGGAACCGCTGCGGCAAAGGTTAAGAGGAAGAAGAACTTGACTAATTCAAAGCCGCTTTTCTGGGATAGGATAGATGCCGGCTCCCAAAAATGAACTCCATAGGCCAGACTGTAACCTATAAAAAAATAAGCTATCGTCGATACTGCAAAATCTAAAAGTATTTTTACTAAGGCATTGACTTGATTCTTTTCACGCACTGTTCCTAGTTCTAAAAAAGCAAAACCAGCATGCATTGCAAGAACCATGGTGGCACCTAGCATAATAAATAAAGCATCTACGGCGATCTTAATGTCGTCCATTTGGGGTCCTATCGATTTTTATAATGTATTAAAGAATTCAATAATAATGTAGTTTATAGTCTACATTAAATGATAATCTGTCTAGAATTTAAATTCTCTTTAAAAAATTAACATAAAGTATCGATATATGAAATTAGTTACTGCAATTATTAAGCCTTTTAAGTTAGATGAACTTCGGGATGCATTATTTGAGATCGGTGTGCAAGGTTTAACGGTGAATGAGGTCCAGGGAATTGGGCGTCAAAAAGGGCATACAGAAATATATCGTGGAGCAGAGTATGTAGTTGATTTTTTACCTAAAACAAGAATTGATATTGTTATTTCGGACGAATTATTGGATTTGGTAATTGATGTAATTCTTAAATCCACACACACTGGCAAAATTGGCGATGGAAAGATTTTTATTAAATCTGTCGAGCAAGTTATTCGGATTCGAACGGGGGAATCGGGGGAGCTTGCCGTATAGTTTTACCTATATCTAAATATTAATCAGCTTTAATATTTAGATGATGCACCAAAGGAGTCCAACGATTTATTTCAGACTTTTTGGCATCCTCTCCGTCCTAAAGGACGGGGAGGATGCCAAGGAGTGGCTTCTCGCTAAGTATTAAGGCGTGTAAACAAATGGTATTTCTTTTCGAGTTCACAGTAATGGCGACATAAGATATGCGCAATTTTCTAGTAACTGTTTCCAACGAGATCTTTTCTCCCATTTTCTTGGATCGATAAATTGAGACTCAGTTAAATACTTTTGCGCAACATCATCTAAGGATGAACAAAATTTCACATCATAAGCTAATAGGCAAGTTTCAAAATTCAGACGTAAACTTCTTAAATCAAAATTAATTGACCCAAATATGGCGACACGCTTATCAATTAAAAGAAATTTAGTATGTAGTAAGCCCCCATAAAATTCTGCAATATGAATCCCTGCGGTGAGCAATCCACTATAAAAGCTTTGACTACAGTATTTCACCAAAATAGAATCATTTAAATGAGGTAAAAGAAGAGTTACTTTCACGCCGCGGTGAGCTGCGGCTATTAATGATTGAACTAAATTATCGTCCGGAACAAAATAAGGGGTAGCGATGGTGAGAGTTTCACGTGCGTCGATAATAGCGGACAAAAGCAGTTGATAGAGGGTTTCATCTCGATATACGGGGCCTGAAGAAAACTCTTGCGCTAAAACATTTTCAGTTTGCCGAGACACTTTTGAAATTTCTTTTGTTGGAAAAGTAAATTCAGGATTATTGAGATGCCAGTCTACTAAAAAAGTTGCTTCAAATAGTGTGACGATAGGTCCTTTGAGGCGAACCATCGCATCAACCCATTTCCCAATATGTAACTCTTGCTTAAAGGTTGAAGGATCAACAAGATTCATACTCCCCGTCCAACAAACCTCATTATCAATAATAAATATTTTTCTGTGTAATCTGAGGTCAGCTCGTTGAAAGGGTAAATTGAAAAAATGAATAGGTAGTGCTTCAATGACTAAAATTCCAGACTCTTGGAACTTGAGCCGCCAACTTGAATTCAACCACTGCCGACTTCCAATTGAATCGAGTAAGACTTGACATTTCACCCCACGTTTGGCGGCTTGTATTAAGGATTCTGCGATTTGATTGGCTAATCCACCCAATTCCCAAATATAAAATTCTAAATAGAGAGTTTTCTTTGCTGAATGAATTTCACGAATAAATTTTTCAAAAATAACTTCTGAATCTGTATGTAGTTCAATGCTATTTCCATCAGTTACAGGAGAGCCATTTTCTGATGCTGCTAATATGCTGAGAGCTTGAAATGCGGGAGACACTGAATGATGGCAAGCTGAATAACGCTTTTGCATAACACTCATCAGATGGGTGTGATGATGCTGAATAGCAATAATTTTTTTTGTTAATTTGACACCTACAGGCTTTTGACCAATCATTAAATAGAGAATGAGTCCAATAAATGGAAGTAAGCCAACCACTAGGGCCCAGGCAATAGCAACACTCACACGACGCTTAATCCAAATGAGGCGAAAAGCAAAAAAGACTACGATCGTAATATGCAAAAAAATAAACCAAGGAAAAGAAAATCCAAATAAAGTTCCAAGGAGAATCGTTTGCCAATTCATATGATTTCCAGTTCTGCAACAATTCCTAAATGATCTGAGATATTTGGCGAATCATTCAGGAAGCTTCCTGATTGAATTTTTAAATCTCTGACATAAATACGATCCATCGCTAGGATTGGATAAATACTGGGAAATGTCTTTGCGACTTTACCAGTTAAGACTTCAAAAACCTCAATAAATCCAGAGCGCTTCATGTGTTGACTAGCTTTTTTATACCAATCATTAAAGTCTCCGGCGACGATGGTGGGTTGACCATGAGCTAGTTTTTCGATATGACTAAGCATCGCATGAAGTTGACGAGTTCTGCCATTTTGTAAAAGGGCTAAATGTACACAGAAGCAATGAATAGGTATTTCGATACCATTTTTATTGAAGATTACTTCACTATGTAATAAGCCTCTTTTTTCAAAACGATAAGCTGAAATATCATAATTCAAGCCTTTCCTTTGAGGCAGTCGAGAAAGAATTAAATTTCCATGATGACCATTGTGGGAGTCAACGTTTTTGCCGTAATGCCAATGAGAAAATAAATCCTGAGAAAAAGCATCAGGGGCATTACTAGGAAATTTTATATTTGGATGAATATATTTTTCTTGAAATTCCTGAATAAAAGCAATGTCAGGGTTTGATTGCCTGATACACTCCTTGATGCTATGCATCGTATTTTGCAGATTAAGTGGAGATTTTCCTTTATGAATATTGATACTTAGGACTTTTAGTTTCATAAATCGTATTTTTCAAACCTCAGCAAAAGGTAATTGATACAGTCAATTGATTGATATTCAATTGAAAAACGATAATGAGAAATTTACCTACTATATTTTCATGATACTCCCAACTTATTTGTAGATGGCAGTACACTCAACATAAATTCATGTTTGTACTACAGAAGTATTAATTTTAAGGAATGAACGTGATTCAATCTTCATCTAGAAAAGTTCTTCGGTTCATTGCATTATTTGAAGGATTAAAAGGATTTGCTGCTATCGCCAGTGCCTTTGGCATCTTATCGTTGATCCATCATGATATTCGGCATTTGGCCAATGAAATGATTGGCCATTTTGGCGCAGATCCAACCCATCATTACCCCGAGTTATTTTTACAATATGCTGATCTGATTGCAAGAACACCAACATCATCTATTTTATTACTTGCTTTTTTATATGCCACCATTCGAATCGCTGAGGCAATAGGGCTTTGGTTGGATACGGCGTGGGGTGAGTGGTTAGCCGCCTTATCTGGTGGTATGTATATACCCTTCGAAATTCGGCATCTCATGAAAGAAATGACAGCAGTCTCATTGGCTATATTTTTGTTTAATCTAGCTATCGTCACTTTTTTAGTCATACAGCTTTATCACCGAAAAAAATCTAACGGTAAAGATCAAGAAGTGGCATAACACTACACTTTTATTGGTTGAATGAGATCTGAGAGTTCACAATAGGGGCTAAGACCCTTCCCCAACATCGATGAAATTGCTCCTTCGGTTAGCGATACTGGGACTATTTTTTGAGACGATATCCCGTTTTGAAGATCCAAATTACTGTTCCGATAGATATGCCAAGAAAACTTAAGGTCATGCCTAAGCTCAGCCAAAGATCAACATCCTCAATACTATAAAAACTCCAGCGAAAGCCACTAACAAGGTACACGATGGGATTAAGTAAGGCAACTTTTTGCCAAAAGGCTGGGAGAACAGAAATTGAATAAAAGCTACCGCCCAAGAAGGTTAAAGGAGTAATAATTAACAGCGGGATCACCTGAAGTTTTTCAAAGCCGTCAGCCCATACACCGATAATAAAACCGATCAAACTAAAGGTAATGGAAGTGAGTAGCAAATAGATGATCATCCAAAAAGGATGATCTATTTTTAGTGGCACAAAAAAAGTCGCCGTTAGTAAAATAATCAGGCCCAAGAAAATTGATTTAGTGGCCGCTGCACCAACATAACTAATAATTATTTCTAGAGGTGAGAGCGGAGCAGATAGTAATTCATAGATAGTGCCACTAAATTTTGGAAAATATATGCCAAAAGACGCATTGGAGATACTTTGCGTTAAAAGCGATAGCATGATTAGACCTGGAACGATAAATGCACCGTAAGAAACCCCTTCCATCTCTGAGATTCGAGACCCTATGGCAGAGCCAAAAACAATAAAGTACAAAGATGTTGAGATGACGGGCGCAACGATACTTTGCATGAGAGTTCGACGGGTTCTTGCCATTTCAAATTGATAGATAGCTTTAATGCCATAGTAATTAAACCTCATTAATATGTTCCCCTTCATTTACTAAACTGACAAAGATATCTTCTAGAGAGCTTTGTGTGGTGTGAAGATCCCTAAAAACCACACCATGCTTTGAGAGTTTTTCTAATAGTTCAACAATCCCCATTTGATTGTTATTGGAGTCAAAGGTATAGGTGAGTTCACATTGATCCTTCGAAAGGATCAGGCCAGGGATATTAAGCTCTTCAGGAATCATATTTAAGGGGCTTTGAAGTTGAAGCGTCAGTTCTTTTTTGCCCAGTTTTTTCATCAGACTTTGCTTTTCTTCTACGAGGATAAGCTCACCCTTTCGAATAATCCCAATACGATCGGCCATTTCTTCAGCTTCTTCAATGTAGTGTGTCGTAAGGATTACGGTTGTACCCATATTTTTTAGTTCTCTTACAAGTTCCCACATATCTTTTCTGAGGCTAACATCAACACCCGCGGTTGGTTCATCTAGGAATAATATTTTTGGTTCATGAGACAGTGCTTTAGCAATCATGAGTCTTCTTTTCATACCACCCGATAGCGTCATAATTTTGTTATCTCGCTTATCCCATAGTGAAAGCTCTTTCAGCGTCTTTTCAATAAATGCTGGATTAGGGGGTTTTCCATAAAGGCCGCGACTAAAGCTGACAGAATTCCAAACAGTTTCAAAAGCGTCCGTTGATAACTCTTGGGGAACTAGACCAATTAAGCTACGGGCATTACGATAGTCATGAACGATATCGTTACCATCAACTAACACTTGTCCTGAGCTGGGGTTCACGATGCCGCAGATGATGCTAATTAAGGTTGTCTTACCAGCACCATTTTGACCGAGTAAAGCAAAAATTTCACCCTTAGATATTTCTAAGTTGATATCTTTTAGTGCTTGAAAACCAGACTGATAAATTTTAGAAAGGTGAGAAATGGTCAGGATGTTATTCATTAAGTAATTCTGCGAGATCTATTATTCGTTATTGGATGAGGAAATGTGCATACACCGAATCTTACAGATATTTCAGCATAAATGTTTATTGCGGGATTGACTACCTTTTTGAATCATTGATTTTTAATTTCACTATTGAATTAGTTGGGAAATATATGACATAGATCAAGTTGTAACTTTTATTTAGGAATATCGTAATCATTAAGTTTCAACAATTTTTTACAAATTTGGGGAATAAAATGACACATAGCGTACGTAAAGTCTTTGGAACAATATTGTTTTTTTGTTTAATAGGCCTAGCTGACTTGGCATCAGCGCAAAATACCGATAATAATAATTGGCAATCAGCTAGTGGTCCACTGAGAAATGACTCCAAACTTTGTTGGAGAAATGGTTTTTGGACACCAGCTACTGCAGATCCAGCATGCGATGGGGCACTTAAAGTAGCACAAACTAAAGCTGAAACGAAAACTGAAACAAAACCGAAGGCGGTAGTTGCTCCAGTTGTTCAAATTGCTAAAGTAAACTTACTTACTGACACGCTATTTGATTTTGATCAATCAAAAATTAAACCAGAAGGTGTCGTTAAATTAGATGAAATACTAGCAAAGCTAAAAGATATCAACGTAGAAGTTGTCATTGTTATCGGGCATACAGACAATATTGGCACAGAGGCTTATAACAATAAGCTTTCGCTACGTCGCGCTGATGCAGTGAAGAGTTACTTAGTAATTCACGGGGTCGATGTATCTACTATTTTTATAGAAGGTAAAGGCTTCTCTGAACCTGTGGCGACAAACAAAACAGCAGTAGGTCGCTCACAAAATCGTCGTGCCGTGATTGAAGTAGTTGGCGTACCAAAGTAAATTATATTGTTCAATCCATCACCTAGACTGTGAATTAGGAATCTAGGTGATGTTAAAGGCAATAGTCATCATCTAAGAAGCTCTTATGATTAAAAGATGAGTTTAGCGACGCATATCCAAGGTAAAAGGAAATTCACGACTACCAACTAAGTCAATATTTGCCGGAGTACCTTTAATGGTCCCAGGGGTATGCCCCATTTTGAAGAAACGAGAAAGTCTACGACTTTCAGCTTCATATGCATTAATGGGGAAGGTATCGTAGCTTCTCCCACCGGGATGGGTAACATGATATTCACAACCGCCAATCGAGCGTTTCATCCAAGTATCAACAATATCAAAACAGAGTGGCGCATGGATTCCTATTGTAGGATGCAAGCTTGAGGGTGGATTCCAGGCTTTATAACGTACTCCAGCGATATATTCACCAGCCACACCGGTAGCTTGCAATGGTAGAGGCTTGCCATTACAGGTAATACTGTATCGACTTTGGTTTAGTCCCGTGACACGCACTTCTATTCTTTCAAGCGAAGAGTCAACATAACGAGCAGTTCCTCCAGCAGAAGATTCTTCACCCATCACATGCCAAGGCTCAAGTGCATTGCGTAGCGTAATTTCTGTACCCATGGTTTGTATTTTGCCAATTAATGGGAAGCGGAATTCGAAATGTGGTGCAAACCATTCTGACTTAAATCCATAACCAGACCTTTGCATTTCTTCAATAACATCAGCAAAATCCATTTTGATAAAAGTTGGCAATAGGTAGCGATCGTGTAATTCGGTGCCCCACCTAGTCGCGGGCTCAAGATATGGATCATCCCAAAAACGAGCGATTAAAGCGCGAATTAACAGTTGTTGTACGATGCTCATCTGCGCATGGGGAGGCATTTCAAACGCGCGCAGCTCTAGAAGTCCTAGTCTTCCTGTTTGGCTATCCGGCGAATACATTTTATCGATACAAAATTCGCTACGATGCGTATTGCCCGTCACATCAATCAAAATATTTCGCAAAGTACGATCAACTAACCAAGGAGGCATATTTTCACCAAACTTCTTGCGACTATTATGAATTTCTTTAAGAGCAATTTCTAACTCATACAGTTGGTCATTACGCGCTTCATCAACCCTTGGAGCCTGACTTGTTGGACCAATAAACATTCCACTAAATAGATAGCTTAAGCTAGGGTGGTTGTGCCAATAGAGCAGAAGGCTTGCCAACAATTCAGGACGGCGTAAGAATGGGCTGTCTGAAGGAGTTGCACCTCCCATAACAAAATGGTTACCTCCCCCAGTTCCGGTATGTCGACCATCCGTCATAAATTTTTCTGCCGTTAGACGAGATTCAAAAGCGGCTTGATATAAAAACTCAGTATTCTGAACCAATTCTTTCCAGTCATGTGCTGGATGGATATTAACTTCTATCACTCCAGGGTCTGGAGTGACTTGTAATAATTTAAGTCTTGGGTCCCGAGGTGGCGGGTATCCTTCTAAAATTATTTGATACTGTAATTCTTCTGCAGTCGTTTCAACAGCGTTTAAGAGATTGAGATAATCCTCTAAACGAGCCAGTGGTGGCATGAAAATGTATAAAGCTCCACTCTTACCACCGTATTCATTTTCTGCTTTAGGACCATTTGAACGCATTGGATCTCTCGTTTCCACACATAGTGCAGTTCTTGTGATCCATGCTGCAGATTCTTGTTGTTCAGGTTGGCGATAGAGATCTGAGTCTGTCGAAGTTTTTTTACCAGATGAATTGAATTTGTCAGCGTGATCAGGATGATTATTCAGAAGAGATTCAGAGGGATACTTCGAAGCTGTCCGCCCCGTCGCGGGATAACCGGTCGGATGCGACTGATTGATTATATTAATCTGATTCGATTGTTCCCGAATAGGTACTTCCATTGGTAGAGGCGCTCTAGGGGCAAAGGGATCTTCTTCAATCAAATAGGGATAATCAGACTTACTTGCCCAAGGTAAAGAATCTAGAGGAAGACGGTAACCCATTGGCGAATCACCCGGCAATAGGTAGAGTCGTTCTTCTCGATACAACCAAGGGCCCGTTTTCCATTGACAATGCAAGTCATTTTTCTCATGAGTTGCTTCGATCGGTAAAACATAACCAATCACCGTATCTAATTTTTGAGTGAAGATTCTTTTTAGGCGAGTTCGCTCCATTTCGTCATCAAGATTGGATGTAAAAGGATCAACATTAATGGGTAGCTTTGATTCTCGCCAGAGATAATAAAAGACATCTTCAAACGCGGGTTCAACAAACTCATTGGAAAGGCCTAAGTTTTCCGATAGTCGAGAAACAAATTTCTTTGCATCTTCAGGCTGATATTTCATGGGTCTGCGTTCGTCAGCAAATAGAGTCGGATTTTTCCATATCATTTTTCCATCTGAGCGCCAATAAATCGATAAAGCCCATCTTGGCAATTGCTCGCCTGGATACCATTTGCCTTGGCCAAAGTGGAGGAAACCACCATCACCATATTCTTTACGGAGCTTTTCAACTAATTCAGTAGCGTAACCGCGTTTTTTCGGACCAAGCGCATCGACATTCCATTCTGGAGCATCAAGACCATCGATCGATACAAAGGTAGGCTCTCCACCCATCGTCAGGCGCACATCTTCACTTTCTAGCGTTTGATCAACAACTTCCCCGAGCTGAAAAATCTCTTTCCATTGATCCTCTGTATAGGGTTTCGTTACACGTGGAGATTCATAAATTCTCGTTACTTCCATCGAGTGTTTAAAGATTACCTCACAGTCATCGACAATCCCTTCGATAGGCGCTGCTCCTGATGGGTCTGGAGAGCACGCGACAGGAATATGCCCCTCACCAGCTAATAGCCCAGAAGTAGGGTCAAGACCAATCCATCCTGCACCTGGCAGGTAAACTTCACACCATGCGTGCAGATCAGTAAAGTCAATATCAGTCCCACTAGGGCCATCTAGTGATTTAACATCTGACTTTATTTGAATCAGATATCCAGAAACAAAGCGTGCGGCTAAGCCACAAAGGCGAAGTAAATTCACCATCAACCATGCTGTGTCTCTACAAGAACCACTTCGCAAGTCGATGGTGTCATCTGGAGTTTGAACCCCAGGCTCCATTCGGATGAGGTATTGAATATCTTGTTGTAGTTTTTGATTTAACTTCACCAAAAAATCAATGGTACGCATTTCACTGCGGTCAAACGTTTTCAAATAACGGTTGACCGTAGCATTACGAATTTTCCCTAAATAGGGTTTTAACTCCTGTTGAAGATCATTGCCATATTTAAATGGGTATTTTTCAGCATAGGGCTCTAAAAAAAAGTCAAAAGGATTGTAGACAGCCATCTCAGTAACAAGGTCAACAGTAACTTTTAAACGACTAGTCTTTTCTGGAAAAACTAAACGAGCTTGATAATTAGATAGTGGATCTTGTTGCCAATTAATAAAGTGGTCTTTAGGCTCTACTTTTAGGGAGTAGGAAAGAATATTGTTGCGACAATGAGGGGCAGGTCTTAGGCGGACAATTTGAGGCCCAAGATTAACTAGCCTATCGTATTCGTACTCAGTGACATGATTGAGGGCTATATGGATCGACATAGTTGAATGTTATCGGGTTGGCAAATTGGACATTGAAACAAGTGCACTATAAAAGTGCAGAAAAAGATCTGAAAGTAATTTTAGCTAAAAATTGTAAAAAAATCGTATTTCTTATAGATATATATTATTTTTCTAAGATGATCCATGGAAGTTGGTGGTTCTCAACCGTAGGACCCTCAAGTCGGGCGTAGATCTTGCACATGCAAAGATGACATAATGTATTGCATAAAATATATAGATACAAGGAGACCCACGTGAAAGTAAAGTTCATACTTGATCACTCGCACATTTTGCTAAGCGTGGGCATGTTTGATTCATGATGGATATTTTCAAGCTATTTGCAGGTTTTTCAATTGCCATATTATCTAGTCAAGTCAACTCTCAGAATTTCCCTTATGAAGAGTGGCCAAACCAACTGATTCGAATTATTACTACTGATCCTGGAGGCGTCGCAGATATTGCGGCACGCTTCATTACACCGACCTTATCAAATTTTTTTGGACAGCCTGTATATATCGATAATCGATCTGGTGCTGGATCGATTACCGCCATTGAAACGGGGGTTAGTTCCTTACCCGCAAATACCCCTAAACATATTATTCAGTTGATCAATCAAGAGGTGGTAAAAGCATTGAATAAAAGTGCAGTGAAACAAAGTCTACTCAAAAGTGGCAATGACGCTACACCTAACCCCCTGATGAGCTCGCCAAAACTATTGATGACGATATGATGCGCTGGGAAAAAATCATTCGAGAAGTAAACATAAAGGTAGATTAAAAAATGAAATCATTACAAATTCGGTTTGGAGGATACCAAAACCAAAATTCCATACATAACCAAGCGGCTAAGTATTTTTTAAAGACCCTGCAAGAAAAACTTGGGGAGCAAGTTACTACCGAATTGATTGGGAATGTCTTAGATTTGGGACGTAAATCTAGCGATTTGCCTGATATGGTTAAAAATGGTGAATTGACCTGCTGCTATATTTCTACTGTGCGTTTTATCGAATGGATCCCCGAAATTAGTATTTTAGATTTACCATTTTTGATCAAAGATCGTACGCAAGTACAAGCCGCTTTTAGAGGTGAATTTGGGCACCATTTACAGCATCGATTTGCTAGCAACACGCCATTTAAGTTATTTGGTGTGTGGGATAACGGCTTTCGGCATATTACGAATAAGATTCGCCCAATTCGCCGGCCCGAGGATTGTCAGGGATTAACTATTCGTACACAAATTAGTGAAGTACATGTGGAATCTTTAAAAGCCGTAGGATTTAAACCGATACCGGTGGATGTGAAAGTATTTGTCGATGAAATAGATGGACCACGCTTTGATGCGCAGGATAACCCGTTGACGAATAGTTTTAATTTTGGTGTTCATCAATATCATCGATTCTTTACATTATCCGGCCATTTTTTTGGAGGCGCAGCATTTATCTGTAATGCTGAGCAATTCAATAGCTGGTCAGACGAAATACAAACAATTTTTATTTCAGCTGCAAATCTTGCTACGGAGTATCAATGGCAACTTGCTAGCCAGGAAGACGAGTACATATTGAAAAAAATGAATCCACAGGAAAATGACATTATTTATCTAACAGATGAAGAACGAGAGCTCTTTAAGGCCGCAGTCAAACCTGTATTTGAGAAATATCAGCAAACGATTCCAGCGAATATTTTTCAGATGTTTCGAGATGAATCATAAAAAAGTGAAACAATGAAATTAGGTATTGTAGGCCTAGGTTGGTAGGCACAAAAATTGCTTCATTCGATGAATGGTAAGCATCAAGACATTAGCTTTATTGACACTGTTTCGAAAGAACCAGAAGATATTGAGCAATATGCGAAAGTACATCAATTAAAGATTTCCACCGAAACAGCCGATTTACTGCTTGACCCAGAAGTGGAGGCTATCGTATTAGCACGCCCACACTCCTTACATGTGCACAAATGATTGCCAGCACACAAGCAAGGTAGTTAGGCTGATCCAGTGAAAATGGTGCAAGCGCAAGTTGTATCAACAAGACCACACCGAATCCACTAGATACGCAGACTGTCATGTTTTTGGGAGCCAAGGTTGTGCAAAAGCTTTACCTGAAAATGAGCTTATCGTCAGAATAAAGGGGTAGGCTGCGATAAAAACTTCTTATGAAAGTGTCAATACCTTGCCATTAGAAATTGAGAGAGTTGTTGACTCTGTCCAAAGAAAAAAGTCTTTCATGTAAGCTATACAGTAATGATTGCTACCGTCGATGCTTTTGAACGCATTGCCAAGTGTGTTGAACATTGTGAGAAATGAAGGAGTTGAGAAAGATAAGAGCTTGTATACGTGGGCTCATCGATCTCGGTGATCTTGAATCATTCTAGAGTATAGTTTTTTAATAAAGAGTCTATGTGGAGATGACATCATGAATAAAATTAGAAAATTCATTTTTACCGAAGAGAGCGTTAGGCATACCTCTCTAAATTAAATGATAGATGGCACTTCATCAAACAAGTACAAAAAAATATTTAACATCACCGAAAAAGGAAATATATGCGAAAAATTTTGTTAGTATGCCTACTCTTTATTTCGACTGTAAGCCAATTAACATTTGCTGAAAATGAGAAATGGGTTACTTCTTGGGTAGGTTCTGTTCAAGGGCCTTATCCGGTCGGAAATCCCTCAGCTCAACCCAATTTAAGCGCGGTCTTTCCTTCTCCAGAAGATGGGGCGAATAATCAATCGATGCGTTTAATGGTTCGTCCAGATATTTGGGGAAATCGAACCAGAATTCGGCTCTCCAATGCTTTGGGAACGAAAGCGGTTAGCTTTGAGAATGTCTATGTGGGCTTACAACTAGGAAGCGCAGAAATTGTGAAGGGAACAAATTTGTCGGTGACATTTGCTGGCAAGAAAACTATCACCATACCCCCAGGTCAATCAGCCTGGAGTGATCCTGTCAATCTACCCTTTGTGAAGAAAATGGGAAGCGCCAATTTAGAAGGGCGTAATTTGGCCGTGAGTTTTTATATCCCAAACGTCAGTGGACCCATGACTTGGCATGCCAAAGCTTTGGCAACATCTTATTTAACCGCACCTAATGCAGGTTCAAAAACAAGTGAAGAAGTTGAGGCAGCTTTTCCATTTGCCACGGCATCCTGGTTTTTTCTGGACGCTGTAGATATGTCAGCGCCTATATCTACCAAAGTGATCATGGGTTTTGGAGATTCGATCACTGATGGAACCGCCTCCACCATGAATGGCGATGATCGTTGGCCTGATGTATTATCGCGTCGCTTACATAAATCTTATGGAAATAAATTTGTTGTGCTCAACGCTGGTATCGGTGGAAATCAGATCGCCGGACCTGCGGAGTACACCTCAACTAAGCCTTTTCCGGGCGGACCGTCTGCTGGAATGCGACTGGAAAGAGATGTGTTGAGTTTGTCTGGGATATCGACCGTCATATGGCTTGAGGGGATTAATGATTTTAGTAAAAATGGTAATGCAAGTACGCAGTCAGTGATCGATGCGATGACGGATGGAGTGCAACGAATGAAAGCAGCAGGTATTAAAGTTATTGGCGCCACGGTGACAACAGCCCTAGGAAGTACAAGTGCAGCGCATGGCTTCAAAGAGCAGGATGAGAAGCGCAAGAGCTTGAATGAGTTTATTAAAACCTCACCTATTTTTTCAAGTTACATCGATTTTGATGAGGTGATTTTAGATCCATCTACTGGTCAAATGAAGCCCGAATATGTTCCTGAGAGCACGATGGGTGGAGCCGGAGATCGCTTGCATCCGAATCGTGTAGGTTATCAAGCCATGGGAAATTCTATAGCACTCAAACAACTCGTTGCACCCTAGTCAGATAGTCTATAAGTCCCAGTCAAGCGATGGCTTAATCAACCTGTAACGCTAAAACTTGAAGGGGCTTATTTTGGGTAACATCAAATATGATGCAATGATAAGATAAGAATTCATCAAAACTGATAAAAGAGTATTAGAGGAGATAAAGAACCATGATCAAAAATATTGGTGTCATTGGTATTGGCAATATGGGCCATGCTTTAGCAGCCAACTTATTAAAGCATGGCTACCAAGTGAGCTTTTATTCTCCTCCACCCAGCCCATTTGAAGAAAAAGTTATATCGCTTGGCGGGCACAAGAAAGACTCTGTTGCGCAGTTACTCATTGGTTTAGATGCCGTTATCCTATGTATAACTGGAACACCAGAGGTAGAGCAAGTGGTCTTTAGTCAAAATGGCTTACTAGACAATATTCAGTCAGGAACTTTTGTGATTGATTGCACGACGGCCATTCCAGAGTCCACCCTAAAGGTCGCTAGTGCCATTGAACAAAAAGGAGCATTTTATGTGGATGCTTCAATGACAAGAACCCCAAAAGAGGCTGAAGAGGGCCGCTTAAATCTACTCGTTGGTGGTGATAAAGAAGTATTTGAAAAATGTTTACCCATTTTTAAGTGTTTTGCTGAAAATATCGAACATGTTGGTCCTGTAAGTTACGGCAATCGCTTAAAGCTGATCCACAACTTTGTCTCCTTGGGGTTTTCAGCATTATTAGCAGAAGCGATTTCCTGCGCAAAGGCAGCTGATATCGATATGAATGTCCTTATGGACGTGCTCTCGAAGGGCGGTGGAGGCGGCGTTATTTTGCAGCGGTTTTTACCTTATATTCAATCGGGGGATGACGCCAACTTCCGCTTTTCCATCGCTAATGCCAATAAAGATCTAGGTTATTACTTACGGATGGTTGAAGAGTTAAAAGCTTCGTCTGGGGTTGCTCAAGCAGTGAACTCAACCTATGAAGATGCTGTAAAAAGTGGCGAATGGAATGCGCCTGTACCCAAGTTGATCGAAATCTTATCCTCCAAATCGGTTTAATCAACGATATTGAATCGATTATTCCCTGTATTCTATGAAAACTTTTTTGTCATCAATATTTGTTGCATTGCAAAATCGACTACCTTTTCAAGGTTTATTTGATTAAGGCGACATTATTTCTAGGTATAAATCTCAATATGGACAGATTGCATTTTGGAATAGAATTCGGAAATTATCTATCTCCATGTAGCTCGTTCATCTTTATAAAGGATCTTCAGCATGAGTAAAATTCAACGTCTTATATTTACAATAGCAAGCCTCATACTGGCTGGTACAACATCGGCTCAAACCGTTTTTAAAATGGGTCATGCACTCGCCAAAGGCTCACACTATGATGTTGGTGCTGTAGCATTTTGTGATGAAATTGAAAAAAGCACAAATGGTCGTTATAAATGCCAAATTTATCCCTCTAGTGCTTTAGGTGGAGAGCGTGAAGAAGTTGAAGCAGTTCAATTAGGCACTCAAGATTTTGTGATCACTTCCACTGGTCCCGTTGGTAATTTTGTACCAGAGATGAAGATTGTGGATATCCCATTCTTATTTCGAGATTATGATCATGCCCGCAAGACTTTAGATGGAAAAATTGGTCAAGATATGTTGACCAAATTTCCGAAACATGGCTTGGTTGCTTTAGCTTGGAGTGAGAATGGCTTTCGTCATATGACGAATAATAAGCGACCTATTGTAGGAGTTGCTGATGCTAATGGCCTAAAAATGCGTACCATGGAAAATAAAGTACATATCGAAGGTTATCGATCATTTGGTATACAGCCAACTCCAATGGCCTTTCCGGAAGTATTTGGAGCCTTACAGCAGGGAGTGGTGGATGGTCAAGAAAATCCGATACCTGTGATCTTGGCAGCTAAATTTTCCCAAGTACAAAAATATTTATCCCTGACAGGCCATGTGTATTCACCTGGCTTAATTCTTACATCTCCTCGAGTATGGGATAAGTTGAGTGATTCGGATAAAAAAATATTTATGATTGCCGCTAAAAAAAGTGTAGATGCGACGCGTAAAAAAGTGGATGAAGATGAAGCAAACGGTGTTGCGCAGTTAAGAAAAGAGGGTATGCAAGTTGTCACTAAAGTTGATGGTAATAGCTTTCGGGATGCTATGAAAGGACCATTTGCAAATTATTCGAAAGAATTTGGTGCCGATAACATCGCAGCTATTCAGGCTGTGAAATAATTCTCTGATGATCTTTAGACAAAAGATTGGTCTTGGTTAATCCAAGACCAATTTTCTTTATAAATATATATGCTACGCAAAATTGAGGCCCTGTTGATGAGTTCAACTAGATGGGCTTTGATATTGATGCTTGCTGCTATGGCATTGATTATCTTTGCCAACGTTATTTTAAGATACACAACGAATCAATCCATTGAATGGGCAGAAGAAGTTGCTCGTTACCTCATGGTTTGGTTAACATTTATTGGCGCTGGTCCGGTATTGCGTTATGGTGGTCATATTGCAGTAGAAAATTTGCAAGATGTTTTACCACGAAAAATCGCTATCACCCTACGAATTTTAATAGCCATTGTCATATCAGCCTTTTTTATTTTTATGATGGTTTATGGCTATATTTATGTCGACCGCGTTCATTATCAACTGACGCCAACTACGCAAATTTCGATGGGGTGGGTGTATGCTTCAATTCCCATTGGTGGTTTTATTTTGCTACTCAATTGGCTGTTTATTGTGCGGGATTATGTATTTCATCGAAAATTTGCCGCGGATGAACATTTTGATGCAACTGCGAGTGCCTCATTATGAGTATGAGTCTCGTTCTTCTGTTGAGTTGTTGTTTCTTTTTGGCGCTTGGTATTCCCGTTGCATTTTCTTTAGCGATAGCCACTCTTACAGCAGTATTGTTGGCTTCGGATTATCCATTATTAGCCGTTTTAAAACAAACCTATGAAGGCGTTGATAGCTTTCCATTAATGGCTGTACCGTTTTTTATTTTAGCGGCAGAACTGATGAGTGGTGGTTCACTCACAATAGTCTTATTAAAGTTTGCTGAACAATTTGTAGGACATCGGCGCGGTGGTCTTGGATACACCAATATTGCATCCCTGACATTCTTTTCAGGCATATCAGGATCTGCACTTGCGGACGCCGCGGGACCTGGATCTATGATGATCAAGATGATGGATAAGGCTGGCTATTCTAAGTCTTATGCGGCTGCATTGACTGCATCGACGGCTATTGTGGGGCCAATTATTCCACCATCTATCATCATGATTATTTATGCACTGCAAGATGATAAAGTCTCGGTAGGCTCTTTGTTTGTTGCAGGATTCATTCCTGGAATTTTGATTGCTATTGGTATGGCGGTGGTGAATTGGTATGTATCCACAAAGCGAAATTACCGTGGCGTGGATGATATTCTGACTTGGCAACAAAAACTAGAAAATTCATGGAAAGCTATTCCGGCATTGCTATTACCCGTCATTATTTTGGGAGGTATGCGGGCGGGTTGGTTTACCCCAACAGAGGCTTCGGTGGTCGCAGTATTCTATGCCTTTATTTGTGGTAAATGGATTTACCGAACGCTGCATTGGGATGCTTTACCAGATATCCTATCGCGCTCAGCATTGATGACAGCATCTGTCCTGATTATTATTGGCGTCTCCAATGCATTTGCTTGGGTTTTAACGGTTGATGGCTTACCGATTCGTATGGCAGATTGGATGGCGGCTCAACATTTTTCAGTATTCACCTTTTTAATATTAATCAATATCTTCTTATTAATTTTTGGAATCTTTATTGAACCATTGCCCGGTGTCATGGTGTTGGTTCCGATCCTAGCTCCAGTGGCAGCCAAGCTAGGCATTGATCCGATTCATTTTGCGATGATTGTTATTTATAACCTTACCTTGGGAATGATTACACCGCCAGTGGGAGGATTATTATTTGTGACTTCCAATGTGGCAAAAGTTTCTTTATCGGAATTAACACGAGAATTAAAGCCATTTTTGTTAGCGCATACCATTATTTTATGCATGATTACTTTTATTCCTGGGTTAAGTACTTGGGCTCCTGCAGCCTTAGGGTTTAAATAAAAATGAATCGGATATTTGACATCCTCCCCGCCCTAAAGGACGGGGATTCCTACCGCTAGACGTTCATGTCCGAACGCAAGAATATTGAGAGCGCCATTGATGTCCCTGT
>CAIPQU010000163.1 GCA_903867305.1 uncultured beta proteobacterium | reverse complement strand
CAATGCCATGAGGGCGGAATGGAACAACTATTGCTGTGGAATTACGATTCCAATAAAACTTATCCTGGCAACCAAGAAGTTTAGAAAAATCATTTGTTGATTGACGCCATTGGTTTGCGGTCATTGTTTTAGATGCATGGCCAACCGATGACAGGTAACCGTAATCTGAAAGTACGGCCAGTGAATCATCGCTACTGAATTCAACGATTCTGCACTTGGAAGGTTGGTACTGATGTAAATACGCGAGAACCAAACCTCGACAAATGTCATCTAAACGTGGTTCGCTATTTAGCCAATCAAGTAAGCTCAAAAGTGATAAAGAAATGGATTTAGCTGAAGATAATTCGTCGGCGATATGGTCATGTGAACCCATCGGCAACCTCCTCAACTATGACTCACCTTGATATGAGTTATCTCAGGGTAAAGCAACATATCCATAACTCATAATCTAAAATGGTCAAATATCTGATAATTGAGCATAAAAAGTAATTACATACATGTAATTCAGCCTGTCCTGATTTTATCGATAGCCATTTGAAGCGTAACTATTTGACTCATCATTTAAGCACTTCTGAAAAAGAGTATGAAAATATTTTTGTTAATGACCATTGCAAAAAATGTTAGTCAGGTACTTACCAGATTTTGTGAATAGCTTTTATAAATTAACTATCTAAATGAACACTTTCGTGTAACTCATTCGCGTACAAATCTCCACATGAGTATCCGTATCACTAACAACGTTCACCAAGTAGGAGTTGCTATGAAAAAAATAAATCTGCCAACGCGTGTGCAATCAGTTGCATTTATGATCGTTGCTTCCATTATTTTTGGATCCCAAGGTGCCACTTATGCGATAGCACCAGTGCAAACACCAAGTAGTAGTGCTTCGTCGGCGCACTTAAACGCATTGCCTTCAGCAATCATTCCTGGTGCGGCGAATGTACTTCCTTCGATACCTTCCGGCATGAGCCCGTTGGATCCCTACACTCCAACAACTGCCTTGCCTGATTACTTTGGTACTCCAGATTCTAAATCTGGTTATGCAACCGGTAACTTTGCTAACAGTCCGCTACCTGTATCGGTATTGATTCAAGGAGCTGGCACTGGTGCGGTCTTTGTAGCTGAATATAATACTGCTGGCGCTATTACGAAATTTGACCTAGTAAGTTCAGGAACCGGATATGACCTCAACACAATTGTTTCGGTGATTGGTGGTGGCGGCGATGGCCTTGCACGCGGTGGTTCACTCACATTTGACAGCCTTGGCGGCATAACGTCGATTGCAGTAATAAATGGCGGGAGTGGATATGGCTCTGCAAACGGCTTGCGTAAGTTCGTGCAAACTTTGCCGGATCTACCTGTTGCAACCAGCGTACCTGGGTCACAGGTCGGAACCCTAGGAGCTCCTAACTTTATTCCTGCTTCAGATACTTACGAAATTGCTGCTGTCCGTACGCAATGGCAGTTCAGCGCCGATCTAGGAATGACACGAGTAAATCTTTACGCACAAGTTGACAGCAAGAGCGCGACTGCTAATTCTGGTATAGCTTGTCCAACAGGTGAAGTGCACTGGAGATACCCTGATGCCTCTGGAAACTTATTTGGAACTGGTGCCTACATCACAAACGGTGCAGGACAATTTGTTTGCTTTATTCAAACAAATAAGGACGCTACAACCGGCGCTCAAGCTCCTTTTAGCTACCTAGGACCAGTAATTGTGGCTAACCAAGGCGTGCCTGTACGCGTGACTTATGACAATTATCTTCCTTCTGGAACACAACCATGCACAGTTGGT
>CAIPQU010000162.1 GCA_903867305.1 uncultured beta proteobacterium | reverse complement strand
CTTTGTTATTCCCACTTTGATGCCCACATTTATCAAAAGATAACGCTTCCGAGAAGGCAGCACTTCTTAAATGGGACTCCTTTAGACAGCCTTGTATAAAAATGAGTCAAGAATGGTTGGCAAAATATGGGCAACCCAATATTTCAGTCATCAACGATAGGGTGTCAAGTGAATTTAAGGTGTTACTTTCAGATTTATACGCTGGAAAAATAACATATGGCGAATTTGCTAAATCAAGAGAGGTCATCATAGGCAAAGCAAATTCTGATGCTCAAGCTGCTTATCAACAAAATAGAACTTATGAGGACCAACGACGGCAGCAGTACGAGCAAAATGTATTGCAACAAAGGGCATTAAGGAATCAGGAGGAAGCAGTCAACAACCAGTTGTTATTAAACACAATGAAACAGCCTAATTTAGATTACCTACCGGCTCAAGAGCAAACATTAGATAAGACTCTTGAACCAGAATTACCGCAAGAAACTAAAGGAGCCAAGAAACGCTAGCAGAAGGGAAGGCCATCGCCATGACCGCTAGCGGCAGGTGTTTGGGTGCGGCTGCGGGTGTTGAAGTAACCATGGTGTGTGGGCGCGCGTAACTGCGCCCCATTGCCAACACCAAAAAAAGCCTAGGCGGTAGTGGGGCGGTGGACTTCCATACTTATTTCTACCTTCGAGCATCAAGAAAAGAGCTAATGACATGCTTCCAATCATCACATCTCTAGTACAAACCTTGGCCGTCAATGGCCTTGGTCTACTTGCGGGCGCGGTTCAAGCCAAAGGCAAGGAATTTATTGAGAGCAAGATTGGCGCGCGCATTCCTGACAACCCCAGTCATGAAGATCTCATCAAGCTCAAGCAATTAGAGATAGAGCAAGAGCAGCTTCTATTGCAATACACGCTTAAGCAAAAAGAACTTGAAATAGAGGAATCTAAACTTCTAGCTGAGATGCATCGTGCCTCACAAGAGAATGCCACTCACCGCTGGCAATCCGATATGGGCAGTGACTCCAGGTTATCTAAGAACATCAGACCAGGAACGCTGGTTTATATCCTCACGGCCTACCTGTTATTTGCATTGCTATCAGCAATGGGTATAGATATCAATGAAGCCTATGTAAGGCTTCTTGGCGAATGGGGCCAGTTAGTCATGCTGGCCTATTTTGGCGGTAGATCAGTCGAGAAGATCTTTGAGATGCGCATGCATTGCTCAAATAAAAAAGAAGAAGCTACGTGAATACAAAGGTAAGTGGTCTAGTAGCAGAACAAGCTGCCTTCCTAATTGACGTCAGCAGACTAATCCAGTTTGCTACTGCGGAAGGGTGGGTGATTACTGGCGGTGAGCTTTGGCGCTCTCCAGAGCAACAAGAAATCTACTTCAAGACTGGTAGATCAAAGACTATGAATAGCAATCATTTAAGACGCTGCGCTATTGATCTGAACTTCTTCTGGAATGGAAAGCTAGTCTGGGACAAGGAGCTGATCCGTACGGTGGGTGATTATTGGGAAAGCCTAGGCCCTAAAAATAGGTGGGGTGGGAATTTCAAAGGGTTTGTAGATGTGCCACATTTTGAAAGGGTGATTTAGAGCTTACTCAAACGGCCTCTTTCGGCCTTGAGCTGTCAATCATAAATTATTAATTAGTTTGCCATTTCTTTGGGTCGCATTCCTAGAATAGCTAATGAGGCATGAAAGCATTGTCCTTTGGGTAAGGAGGGGAGATCGTCTAGTCGGCACAAGGGACCCCTACAAGCTAGGCCAACTTTTTACTTAGCTTGATTGCAAGGCTTAAGAGCTTTCATTTCTGTAATTAAGAACTCATATAGACTTTTGGCGGCAGGTGAAAGCTCTTGGTTTCCGTTCGAAATTAACGAAAGCCGCCTAGAAATTATTGGATCTCTAATTGGAAGTGCAGTTAACTGAAAAGATTTTAATAGCGGTAAAGCTGATTGTGGTTGCACAGTAACCCCAAGCCCCCAGCTAACCATACCCAAGGCGGTGGTAATAAGAGACACTTTTTGAATGGGCCGTAATGCTAATTGACTCGAGTGGTGAGATAGATCTAGTTGAAGTTGCCTTGTAAAGTCATCCGTGAGAGAAATAATTGGCTCTTCAAGAACGCGTTTCCAAGATACATGTTTAAGTTTTGAAAGTACATGATCTTTCTTACAAATAAAATAAATGTGATCTTTTAAAAGACTTATTTGCTCTAGATCTGTTTCCAATTGACGCTCGGGGGCAATCCCAAAGTCTGCCTCCCCGCTTGTGACTCGCTTAAGCACCTGTTGATTTAACGAATCTAGTATATAAATATTAGCCAAAGGGTGGCCCAATTTATATTTTGCTATTAGGCGGGGTAATATTGTGCTTGAATAAAGGGGTGTACATGCAACTCTCACAACCCCGCTCTTTTTGAGATTTATATCTCTTATAGATTCGACCGCATGCTCTAAATCTTCGAGTACTTTTATTGCAAGCGGGTAGAAATCTTTTCCGGCCTCGGTAAGTTGACTGCTGCGAGTCGTTCTGTCGAAAAGACGAACATTCAATGAGTACTCTAATTGTTTAATTAATGAACTCAATGCAGCCGAAGTTAAATGTATTTGGTTTGCCGCTTCAACAAAGCTATTGTTTTCGGCGACTAAAGTAAAGGCCTTCACCTGCTTTAAGGTTATTTTCATGGCAAATTATTATCAAATAAAAATTAATAATAATTCAATTTTAATAGTTTGTTTAAATGATCAACTCAACCTAAGATGATGCACATCTTTTAATTTCAATATCTTATTTATAAAGGTCTGTAATGCTCAAATTTGATCCAAATCTACGGTGGTTATTTACCGAGCTACCCATGGTGGAGCGTTATGCTGCAGCAGCGCAGGCTGGATTTAAAGGAGTTGAGGTCGCCTTTCCTTATGACTACAAGGCAAGTCATTTGAATTCAATTTTAAAAAATAATGGCCTCTCCCTTGTGCAAATTCTTGCTCCGTTTGATTGGGATGGGGGTGAAAGGGGGTTGGGTGCGCTCCCAGGGAGGGAGAGTGAATTCAAGTCCAGCATTTCCTCCGCAATTGAATTTGCAATTCAAGTCGGCAAGCCGATGATTCATGTTATGCCGGGTAACATTACTTCAGAATTAAATAAGAAAGAATGTCTGGATATTTTCAAAAATAATCTTACATGGGCTGCTAATGAGGCTAATCGGGAGGGTATTACTTTAATTCTTGAGCCATGCTGCGCTGCTCGCTTTCCTGATTTTTTATATCACCGAATTCATGAAGGGGTGGATGTAATTAAGGAATTAGGTTGTCAGAACTTAAAGCTTTGTTTTGATACGTTTCACGTTCAGATGGAGGAAGGGGCTATTACGCCGAAGTTGATTGAGGCATTTCCGTACATAGGGCACATTCAGGTTGGTAATGTGCCTGGTAGACATGAGCCTGGAAATGGCGAAATTTATTTTCCATATCTATTTTCTCAAATTGAGAAGCTTGGCTGGGATAGGTGGATTGGGTGTGAGTACACCCCATCAGGACCAACCTTGGAAACCCTGGGTTGGGGCGCTCCATATGGAATTGGCATTCCTCGGCAAGTTTGAAATCTTTCATCAAAACATTGGAGTAAATATGCTATCTGCGATTGACAACGATTTATTGACTAGGACAGGTATAGATACTCCAATGGGAAAGTTCTTCCGTCATTTTTGGCAGCCTATTGCGCTTTCGAGGGAGCTGTCGCAAAAAGACGGATCTCCTTTGTGTATCAATATTATGGGAGAAGAATTCATTGCATTTCGTAATACGAATGGCGAGTTAGGCCTTGTGGATTCAAAATGCCCTCATCGTGGCGCGAATTTATTTTACGGGCGGAATGAAGAGTGCGGTATTAGATGCGTCTTCCATGGATGGAAATTCGATATTAATGGGTTACCAATGGAGCTTCCAAATGTTCCGCCAGGAGCGCAGTACCATGAAACTATACGCTTGAGATCATTTCCTATAGTTGAATTCGGAGACATCGTTTGGGGTTATTTAGGCTCTACAAAATCTGAGGTTGATACTCAATCAGAGCCTCCAAGGTTGGAAATGGGCCTTCTTCCAGCATCCCATAGGTTTGTTACTAAAAAATTGCAAGAGTGCAATTGGGCTCAATCTATTGAGGGCGCTCTAGATACCTCCCACTTTTCTTTTTTGCATATGCCAGCCCCAAGCGTTCCATCTAATCAAAACCTCGATGCACCAGCGGATGAGAAAAGACTTAAATGGATCAGGGAGGACACATTGCCTCAGTTTTCAATTATTGAACATGATGTAGGTTTTGTAGTTGGGGGATCTAGAGCTGCCGATGAGGGAAAAAGATATTGGAGAACCGCTCAATTTGCCCTTCCATCACACAGCACCACTCCGTCTACCTTGCCTGGTGAAACTTATTTTGGTTATACCTGGGTGCCTATTGATGACGAGAATTGTTGGATTTATACATATGCATGGAATCCGGTGCGCCCACTAACTGATGATGAGATTACAAAATTCAAAGGAGGTCATGGCGTTATTGCTGAAGTGGACGAGCACTATATTCCAATCCGGAATCGATCAAACAGCTATTTGATTGATCGCGAAATGCAGAAACATATTAATTACACTGGCGTTAGGGGTGTCGCAGAACAAGATGCAATGATTCAGGATAGTCAAGGCAGGATAGCTGATAGAACGGCTGAGCATCTTTGCGCTTCAGATATCGCCATCGTTCAATTTAGGCGCAAAGTCATGGATGGAGCAAGAGCAATATCTCAAGGTGTTAAGCCAACTGCACCATCAAAATCAGCATCCTACACGCTAAGATCTGGTAGTTACATTGCAGATGAGGGGGCGTCATTTGAGGATGTAATGCAAGCTCGGTTTGAATCTCGATCGGGATTGACTATTGCTAAAAAATAATAAATCAAATAATTAGATTAATGAAATTGGAGACAGTCTTGAAAAAAATAGTGCTAAAGCCGTCAAGCAGAATTAGAAAACTTTGCAAGTGGGCATCCTTAATTTTGATATGTACACCATTAACCATTTTCGCTCAAAGTTATCCATTAAAGCCAATTAGAATGATCGTGCCCTATGCTGCAGGAGGATCAACGGACCTAACGGCCAGATTAATTGCTAAGTCATTATCAATCTCGCTTGGCCAACCCGTTATTGTTGATAATAAAGCTGGAGCTGGGGGTACTATTGGCCAGGATGTTGTAGCAAAGGCAGCCCCAGATGGATACACAATACTTTTTAGTGCTGCTGGACCGCTAGTAGTCTCTCCCAATACCTATAGCAAGCTAAGTTATGATCCAATTAAAGCCTTTGACCCAGTCGCGCTTATAGCGACTCAGCCCTTATTGCTAGTTGTCAATCCTGAAACAAAAATTTATTCTGTTTCAGACTTAATTAGAGAAGCTAAAGAAAAACGTGGCAAACTAAATTACGGCTCTTTTGGAAATGGAAGCGCTGCTCATTTAGCCGCCGAATCCTTTAAGTTTTCAACCAAGATTGATATGGTGCATGTTCCATATAAGGGTAGCAGCCCCGCTTTAACATCTTTGGTTGGTGGTGATATTGACTTAATGTTTGATGTCTTTAGTACGGCGGCTTCATTTGTAAAGGCTGATAAATTACGAGCAATTGCTATTACCTCAAAGGAAAGGTCACCACAGTTTCCCGATGTACCCACTATGGAGCAGGCTGGAGTAATGGGTATGGATGCAGGAACTTGGTTTGGAGTTCTCGTTCCAGCGGGAACCAATAAGTCAATTATTGATGTGCTAAATAAAACACTTAACAATATATTGCTGGAGAAAGAAGTCAAAGATGCGTTGCTTTCCCAGGGTGCAATTATTAGAGGTGGCACCCCCGAACAATTTAATGATTTTTTTCTAAGCGAATATAAGAAGGCCGCTCGACTCGTAAAAGTTGCGGGCATTTCTGAAAATTAATTATTTAAAAGGCTATTAAATGAAATTATTAAATTTTAAATTAGATGATATTGAGCGTTGGGGCGCTTTAACCGATGATGGAATTGTTGATTTAATGCAAGCAACTAATAAAAAAGAAAATCTACCCCTTCGCAGCAGTTGGCTTATTTGCAATATGCGACAACGGCAGAGTTATTATTTGCTTTAGGACGCTTCTTAGTTCTGGTTGCTAGCAGCGTTTCCATTAGTCGGGTTGATCAACTCCCCCAGATTCTCATTCTCTTTACGGTTGCTCAAATGGTGATGAGCGCACTGTCCTATATCGCTATTGGCGGTTATTGGGCCGAGCGCATTGCAAAAGAAAGCGCTAGAGCAGGGCTTGAGAACGAAGAAATTCGGGGTTTATTGATTGAAAGAGAGGGCCTCATTGCTTCACTATTGAAGGCCAATAAAACGACAGCCACTGGGGCGCTCTCCGCATCGATCGCGCATGAGCTTAATCAGCCCTTGGGGGCAAGCAGCTTAACTATTCAGTTTTTACAAAAAAAATTAGCTGAAGGTGGAATTGATCCAGGCTTAGAAAAAGATATTTTAGAAACCTTACTTGCTGATAATCAGCGTGCTGCCAATATTATTAAGTCTTTACGCGCCATCTTTTCTGAATCTCAGTTGGATGCTGAAAGGGTGGATCTGAATGAACTCATAGACTTAGTACTGCAGATTACTAAGCCTGAGATTCAGTCAAAAAATATTCAAATAGTTCTGAAGAGTGGCTCTAATGTCATAGCCAATGTGAATCGTGGCGAAGTGCAGCAGGTTATTCTGAATCTGATCAATAACGCCATTCAAGCCTTAGAAGATTCGAGTCAAACCCATCGAAAAATGACTATTGAAACTCAAGCTCAATCGAATGGTCTTGAGTTCAGCATTGCCGATAATGGCGAAGGTGTTTCTGTTGAGCACCAATCCCACCTGTTCGAGCTTCTGAGTGGCAGTAAAAAAACAGGTATGGGTTTAGGTCTTTGGCTTTGCCAGCACATTGTGACTCGCCATGGTGGTCGCATCAGTTACACAGATGCCTCTGGTGGTGGGGCTAAGTTCACCATCTTTTTGCCAACTGAACCTACGGAGATCTTTGGCTGATCGCTATGCTTACGGCTGAAAGGCGCCACCTGCTTCAAGCGCTTTCAGTTCATCACCTGAAATTCCCAGTTCTGCCAATAACTCGCTAGTGTGCTCACCAAGCAAAGGCGGATGTTTTCTGACTTGTTGAGGTGTCTCACTCAACTTCACTGCAAAGCCAATGTTAGGCACCTTTCCTTCGATCGGATGATCAATTTCCATACGCATTTGGCGATATTTACCATGTTCGCTATCAAACGCTTGTGGGTAGGTATTGATGGGGCCTGCTGGGATACCTTCTGCCAGCAATAGATCAACCCATTCTTCGCTGGTTTTTGTAACAAAAGTTTTTTCTAGTTCACTCGCAAGCTCTAATCGATTGGCTAAGCGCAGTGGATTGGTCTTAAAGCGCGCATCTTCAAAGAGTTCTGGGCGAGCAATGTTGTCGCATAACAGTTTCCAGAGTTTTTGATTGGTGGCGCCCATCACAAAGTAGCCATCAGAGGCTTTCATGGCTTGATAAGGTGCACTCATGTGATTGGCGGTACCTAGCTTATATGGCTCAACACCAGTGCCCCAGTACTGCGCTGTGTCCCAAATAGAAAATGCTAAAGCAGAATCAAATAATGAAGCATCAATAAACTGACCTTCGCCAGATTTCGTTTTACCAATGTAGGCGGAGAGGATGCCATACACGGCAAAAAGAGCGCAACCAATATCAGCAACCGGTACACCCGCTTTTACTGGTGGACCATCAGGGTAGCCAGTCACACTCATGACGCCAGACATGGCTTGTGCCATCAGATCAAAACCAGGCCTATCAGACCAAGGACCAGTTTGACCAAAGCCAGAGATACTGGCATAGACCAAGCCTGGGTTAATGGCTTTGAGCGATGAGTAGTCGATTCCAAGCTTTTTCATGACACCGGGGCGATAGTTTTCGACCAAGATGTCGGCAGTCTTGACGAGTTTGAAAAAGACCTCTTTGCCAGCTTTGCTCTTCAGGTGTAAGGTCACGCTGCGTGTGTTGCGCTTCATGTTCAGAAAGCCCATGCTATCTGAGCCTTTCATCTTGAATCCCATGGCGCCGCGGGTTTGATCTCCCGTTCCTGGAGGTTCAATTTTGATCACATCAGCCCCTAGGTCAGCCAGGAGCATGCAGCAGTAGGGGCCAGCCATGACTTGGCTGACATCTAAAACGCGGACTCCGGCAAGCGGTAAAGGTTTGGCGCTAGGGGTTTTCGGCATTGTCTCTATTGTTTTTATATGTTTAGAATGAATCACATAATATCAAGCAATAGCTAATAGGCTGTCTTGATAGATAT
>CAIPQU010000161.1 GCA_903867305.1 uncultured beta proteobacterium | reverse complement strand
GTAGAGCTGATTTGAATAAGGGAAGTTGGAAGTGTCATTGTGGATCTGTTCACGACAGGGACATCAATGGAGCTCTCAATATTCTTGCGTTCGGACATGAACGTCTAGCGGTAGGAATCCCCGTCCTTTAGGACGGGGAGGCTGTCAAATAAATCTAAATAGATTTGCCATTTGATTTTTTCGACCTACTATTCATTTTTTAAGCGAGAGCTTTTACGTGATTTTTCATAAAAGTGATTTGGCTTTGTTTTAATCCATTGAATAAATCGTTGCATTTCAGGCGACTCTTGAAGTGCTGCCGCAGTATTCAACTTCACAGCAAGTTCACTTTCAGTAAATAGGGCATGTATTTGACGATGACAAATACGGTGAAGATATTCAGTAGTCTTGCCACCTTTGGATTTTGGTACAAGGTGATGCGCGTCCTTTTGGGACTCTGGTATGATGCGTTCGCAGATGGGACAGACTATTTCCTGAGCCTTTGATATTTTCGCAGGCTCTAAAGAAATAAGTTTCTGGCGTATTTTTCCAATCATGTGGCTCTACAGGTTGGGTAAATCATCTTTATTTCATATTTTTTAAAATGAGTGTGTTTTACAAGTTTAGTAAATTAGCCGTAAACTTGCACAGTGGAAAAAATTTCGGCTAAAACTCTTTCTGAATCTGACATATCTCGCCTAATTGAAATGGCCTGGGAGGATCGCACGCCATTTGATGCAATCGAGAAATCGTTTGGCTTATCAGAGTCACAAGTTATTCAATTGATGCGTCATGAGCTTAAACGCAGCTCTTTTGAGTTGTGGAGAAAGCGTGTAACTGGCAGGGCAACAAAGCATGTTGCTCTTCGAAGTAAGTTAGTAGAACGGGCGTATTGTCCAACCCAGTATAAAAACAAATGAATTCCCTAAAAAGGTTGGTTCTGATTTTAGGAGATCAGCTTGATCTAGAGGGCGCTGCACTCAAAAACTTTAATTTTGCAACGGATGAAGTTTTTATGGTGGAGTCTATTCATGAAGCCCAGTATGTTTGGTCTCATAAAGCCAAGATCGCCTTATTTTTATCTGCTATGCGACATTTTGCCAAACAACTGAAAGAGCTCAATTACCCTCTTGCATATATTCAAAGCTCACCTCTATCAATCGTTGCAGCTTTAAAGGAAAAAATAGTCCAAGAGCAGATTACACAGTTGATTTGTGTTGAGCCAGGCGAGTGGCGATTAAGACAACAAATTGAATTGATGGCTAAAGAGCTTAAGCTACATTTGGATATGCGTGAGGACGAGCACTTTTTTTGTTCACATCGGGATTTTATGGGCTGGGCTGAAGACAAGAAAGAGTTGAGGTTAGAGTACTTTTATCGCTTGATGCGCAAGACCCATCATATTTTGGTTGATGAAGAAGGCAACCCAGAGGGGGGGCAATGGAACTTTGACCAAGATAACCGTAAACCTTATCCCAAAAAAGGCCCTGGTATTGTTGATGAACCAATTTTATTTGAGCCAGATTCGATGACCCAAGAGGTGATTGCATTTGTAAAGGAAACCTATTCAAAGCATCCTGGGTCGCTAGATCATTTTCGTTGGCCAGTAACTCGCCCGCAGGCACTAGAGGCCCTGGATTATTTTGTGGAATATCGGTTAAGAAACTTTGGGGTTTATCAGGACGCCATGTGGACGAATACTCCTTACGGATGGCACTCCATTCTTTCAAGCGCTCTTAATTTAAAACTACTCAATCCCCGTGAGGTAATTTCTGCTGTATTAAGTGCTTGGAAAAAATATTCCCTAGATATATCAACAGTTGAAGGTTTTATTCGCCAAATCCTTGGATGGCGAGAATTTGTCAGGGGTATGTACTACTTAGATATGCCTGGGATGGCCGAAGATAATTATTACCAGCATCAAAGGGCTTTACCAAACTGGTATTGGAGTGGCAAAACGAATATGTCTTGCATGAAAGATGCTATAGGTCAAACACTTCAATATGGCTACGCGCACCATATTCAACGCTTGATGGTTACAGGAAACTTTGCCCTCTTAGCAGAAATCCTCCCATCTGCAGTATGCGATTGGTATTTGGCTATCTATGTGGATGCGATTGAATGGGTGGAGCTTCCGAATACGGCTGGTATGGCTTTATTTGCCAATGGGGGCCGTTTTACTAGCAAGCCATATATCGCAAGTGGAGCCTATATAAAGCGTATGAGTAATTACTGTGATTCTTGTAGGTACAAGCCAGATGTTCGTTTTGGTGAAACTGCTTGTCCCATTACTACTTTATATTGGAACTTCTTAATTCAACATCGTAGTCAGTTTGAATCCAGTCCGCGTACAAGGTTGATGACAGCAAATCTCAAAAGAATTAGTGAAGAAGATCAGAAGTCGATTGTGGGGCATGCTGAGTATCTATTGAATCACTTGGATGATCTCTAGAGCTTGATATGAGAACTTCCTTTAAAGGCAATAAAAGTTTTTTACCCAGCAAAATCTGTGTCGTCTGCAAAAAAGAAATGACATGGCGAAAGTCTTGGGCCAAAAATTGGGAATCGATTAAATATTGCTCTGATACTTGCAGAAAAAAAGCACCTAAAGGGGAGACCTAAATCGGCTACTTACTTTTACCAGGGTAATTTTTCACCTGAATAGGAAACAAAACTTCCCGAATTTTCTTTTGTTAGATTTTCGATGACCCGGAACATGTCTACAACAGCCTCGTTCGCAGGTCTTCCAATTTGTTCACCGCGAAATGGTCTCGATAGCGCGGAATTGACGGTTCCTGGATGCATGGCAATCAGTGCAGTATTTGATTTAGTTCGTGCGAGTTCAATAGAGGCAGTTTTAATGAGCATGTTTAGAGCTGCTTAAGAGGCTCGGTAGCTATACCAACCACCCAGTCTATTGTCTTCAATACTACCGACCTTGGCGGAAAGTGTAACCATGATGCTATTTTTCGGATCCAATAATTTAGAAAAATGACGAATCGTTAGGGCAGGGCCAATGGTATTAATTTTCAGTTGCGCCATTAATTGATCGGCATTGAGGTCTTCCAATTTCTTTTCTGGCATCCAGTCGCGACTATGTAATACGCCGATTGTATTAATAATTAGTTGGAAAGGCCCTTCAGCACTTAACGAATCAGCACAGTTCTCTATAGATGCTGGATGTTGATAATCTAACGCGTATTCTGAATGGCGGTGAATGCCAACAACTCTTGAGCAGGCATGGTTGTTTTTGAGAAGCTCCATAAAAGCCGACCCTATGGTACCGGAGGAGCCAATGATTAAAGCGCGAAAGGGATTAGGAAGTATTTTCAAGATCACCAAATAAAAGGTTGCACTACCAGCAAGTTTATTGAATAAGTCGGCGCGCTCTAAATTGAAGTGCAACATTTTTAGGAAGAAAATGTTTCATGGAAAAATATAAACAATTAAGCATGGAAGAACGTAGTTTAATTCAAACGCAGTTAACTTGGGGATTTAAACCCAGCTGGATTGCTGTCAGTC
>CAIPQU010000160.1 GCA_903867305.1 uncultured beta proteobacterium | reverse complement strand
CGGAGGTCGCGCTTATCAACACCATAAATATTGCCTAAAGACTTATAACCAACTTTGCCCTCTAAATATTGCAGAACAATCTTTAATTTAAATTCATATGAATACTTTGACATAAAACTAAACCCCCAGAAGTTAGACATTTCGTCCAACTTTTGGGGGTCAGTTCATTTAGGTGGGGGATTTCTTTCGGATTTTTGTTAAAAAGCTCAGGCTTTAAGTTTGAGTAGACTCCAAACGTAAAGCTTAAAAGAGTCCTTTAATGACCCCATTTTGATCAATGTCAATCGAATTCGCAGCAGGGACCTTAGGTAATCCAGGCATTGTCATAATGTCTCCACAAATCGCCACAATAAATTGAGCTCCAGCGGACAACCGAACTTCACGTATATGTAAAGTATGTCCTGACGGAGCACCTCTTAAGCTTGCATCGCCAGAAAAAGAAGATTGTGTTTTTGCAATACATACAGGATAAGTTCCATAGCCAGAACTCTCAAACATGGCTAAACGATCCATTACACTTTTATCTGCAGTGACTTGGGCTGCGCCATATATTTTGGTAGCAATCGTACGAACTTTTTCGATTAACGGTAAATTGTCCTCATAGACAAATTTAAATTGATTAGGCATATCGCATAGTTTGACTACTGCATGTGCCAAATCAGTAGCACCAGCACCACCCTGGGCCCAGTGTTTAGCAAGAATCATCTCAACGCCATATTCATCGGTGGTTGACTTCAAGAGAGCGATCTCTGCTTCTGTATCTTCAAGACGTTGATTAATGGCCACGACACAAGACAATCCATAGTGATTTTTGATATTTTGAATATGTCTTTCTAAATTGACTAATCCTTTTTTCAATGCATCTAAATTTTCAAGACCAGTTTGCTTGACCTCTACCCCACCGTGATACTTAAGAGCGCGAATCGTCGCTACCAAGACAACGGCAGATGGCTGAAGCCCTGCCTTGCGACACTTAATATCAATAAATTTTTCAGCGCCTAAATCAGCTCCAAAACCGGCTTCAGTAACTACATAGTCTGCTAACTTGAGTGCAGTTTTCGTGGCAATAACTGAATTACATCCATGGGCAATATTCGCAAAAGGGCCGCCATGAACAAAAGCAATATTACCTTCCAAAGTCTGCACAACATTCGGTGAAAAAGCCTCTTTTAACAAAGCGGCCATGGCGCCCTGTGCTTTTAAATCACTAGCTAAAATAGGCTTTAACTCTGAGGTATAACCAACGACAATCTTTCCAAGTCGTTCTTTTAAATCATTGAGATCACTGGCTAAACAGAAAATGGCCATTACTTCAGAAGCGACAACAATATCAAAACCATCTTCTCGAACATAGCCATTGCCTGGTCCACCAAGCCCAATCGTGATTTTGCGTAAGGAGCGATCATTCATATCCATGACGCGTTTCCACGCAATACGTCGTGAATCAAATTTAAGCTCATTACCATGATGAATGTGATTGTCAATTAAAGCGGCTAATAAATTATTCGCAGCAGAAATCGCATGAAAATCGCCTGTAAAGTGCAAATTGATATCTTCCATGGGGATCACTTGGGACATTCCGCCCCCGGTTGCCCCCCCTTTCATCCCAAATACGGGCCCTAATGAAGGCTCCCGAAGACAGATCAGACTTTTCTTACCAATAAGGTTTAAAGCATCACCTAAACCGACCGTTGTGGTCGTTTTACCCTCCCCAGCAGGAGTGGGTGATATCGCCGTAACTAAAACCAGTTTTCCATTCGGTTTTGACTCTAGTGAATGAATAAAGTCTAAAGAAAGCTTAGCTTTGTAATGACCAAATGGATTGAGGGCTTCTGCAGATATTCCATATTTCTCATTAACTAGTGGAATAATGGGCTGAATTTGAGCCTCTTGGGCAATTTCTATATCACTTTTCATGAGGATTAGGCTTTTCTATAGATTTATATTGAATGGTTGTATTAACTAATATAAAGGCTTCATCCGCCATTACAAATTAGTATTTACGAGACTATTCCCAAAAAACAGTATTAAATTGTTAAAATAATAGATCACTTTTAATTAAACTCAATTCATTACCCCCATTTATAGGAAATCATATGCCAGGCCTACTTCCCAATGTTGATCCAGATGGACTCTTAGAATACTCAGTGGTATATACCGACCGCTCCCTCAATCATATGTCCAAGAAGTTCCAAAAAGTAATGCAAGACATCACGATGGTATTAAAAGAAGTTTATAACGCCGATACTTGCGCCCTTGTTCCTGGTAGTGGTACTTTTGGTATGGAAGCGGTTGCTAGGCAATTTGCTAATAAAGAAAAATGCTTAATCCTCAGAAATGGTTGGTTTAGTTATCGCTGGACACAAATTTTCGAAATGGGAAATTTTGCTGGTGACTTACATGTTCTCAAAGCACAACGTTTAGGACAAACTAATCAATCTCCTTTTGTGCCTCACCCAATCGAAGATGTTGTTGCTTTTATCAAAAAAGAAAAACCTGCAGTTGTATTTGCGCCTCATGTAGAAACTTCTGCTGGAATCATCTTGCCTGATAACTATTTAAAAGCAGTAGGTGAAGCTGTTCGCTCCGTCGGCGGAATATTTGTTTTAGATTGCATCGCGTCTGGTGCAATGTGGGTTGATATGAAAGCTTGTAATGTTGATATCTTAATCAGCGCCCCGCAAAAAGGTTGGAGTAGCTCCCCTTGTTGCGCCATGGTTAGTATGAACCAACGTGCTCGCGAAAAAATGGAAACTACAACAAGCTCTAGCTACGCGGCCGACCTCAAAAAATGGACGCAAATCATGGAAGCTTATGCAACAACCAGTTTTGTTTATCACACGACACTGCCAACCGATGCCCTCCGAATTCTGAGAGATGTGATGTTAGAGACTCGCGCGCTTGGTTTTGAGCGCTTAAAATCCGCACAAATGGAATTAGGTACGAAAATTAGAAAAGTACTCATCCAGCACAACTTTCCTTCAGTTGCCGCTGAAGGTTTCCAAGCGCCTTGCGTGATTGTCAGTTACACAACCGACCCTGATATCCAGTCAAGTAAAAAGTTTATTGAACTCGGTCTTCAAACTGCTGCAGGTGTTCCTTTGCAATGTGACGAGGGCACAGATTACCGCTCTTTCCGTTTAGGTCTTTTTGGCTTGGAAAAACTACAAAATGTTGATCGTTCTGTCGACTTTTTTGAGCAAGCTCTGAACAAAATGGAAGCGCCTGTAACTCAATAAGATCCTTACTGGTAGTTTTATCCATGGGTCATCTATTCATGATCCACAACAATAGTGACTTTTAAAAAGTCACTATTTTTTCATGGTTGCCCCATCACGGTCAAAACTCTACTTATTGAATTTGGCTCTGGATCATCAAATGAGTAAAAGGTCGAGCAATTTTGTGTTGTGTTAATGGCTCGAAAGATGACGCGCAGAAATAAACTCCACACTCACCCTATAGATGTTGTACTAGAAAATGCACAATATCATTGAGCTGTTCATCTTTGGGGTCTGTGTGCCCCCCAGAATAAGATCGGTAGATTTTATTTTGACTTTGAATACATTGGTATAAATCGACTTGACCTTCATGAGTAAAGATCTCATCTTGTTCTTTCTCCTGAAATAAAACAGGTATTTGCATCTTTGCCGCATCTATTTTTAAACGAAGTGCAGGTTCTCGGCATGTGCCCCACATCCCAAGCGCTGCCGCCTTAATTCTTGTCTCTTTTGCAACGAGCGGAATCCCATAAGCAGTTCCCATTGAAATACCATACCAGCCTATCTGTTGAGGATTGATTTCTGGCAACTGACAAATGTAATCAATACACGATTGCCAATCTTCTACCATAGGATCAACGCTCTGACCCGTAGCCCAAAGATCACGGAACTCTTGTCGCACAATGGGACCATCTGCAAAAACATTTCTTCTACTACCATGAACCGGTCCATCAATCGCAACAACTCCAATCTGGTGCGGTATCAAAGCTTGCACAATGTCGAGTACAAGTTGTGATCGTTTGTGCCCACTACCACCATGGCCCACAAGTACGACCGGTCTTGGCGTATTTGAGTCTTTAGGTAGCCAAATACTTGCTGGTACTTGACGTGAATTGACCGAAGTGAAAAAGTCTCTTGTTTCCATTTGATTTTCTGAATTCATAAACCTAGCATAAACCCTAATATTTAAATATGATTGGTACTCCTATTATGGATTACCCAAAGTCAAAGTGAGTTTTTATCTAAAAAAATCACTTTGTTATTAATTTTATTATTTTGATTAAAAGGTAGCTACAAGATGTCTGAGATAAAAGAATACGAAATGGAGATTAAAGAAGTTTCTCCGGAACAAATGAACAAAAGAGTCGCTCGTTATGGGCAACTGAAATACCCGCCAGATCGTTATCCAGATAGCCAAACTCCTGGGAATGAAAGAAAAAATTACCTTGTTGTAGGAACAGGTTTGATTGTTGATGGTGGTAAAGACCCTATGTCAGCAATTCCAATCTCTGAAGGCTTTCAAATGTCTTATGTAGAAGCCAAACCAGGTAAGGGTCCTAAATTACATAATCACGATACCAATGAGACTTTTGTTGCGATCAAAGGCCAATGGCGCGTCATCTGGGGAATCGGAGAAAAATATTCTGTGGACCTTAATCCCTTAGATGTCTGCTCAGTTCCTCCATTCGTACCAAGACGTTTTATCAACCTCACCCCTGGTGAAGGTCGTGAAGAAGGTCTCTTGCTGACGGTTCAACCTGGTAATGTTGCAAAAGTAGAATTTATGTAAGCTCAATTATCTGGTAGTTTGGACAGTTTGCAGATCAATATAAAAATATACGGAGCAATTCTATGAGAACAATGCGTTTCTTCAGGTTCATTGTTTTATCCCTTACTACCTTTTTGAGTTTTACCTATGCACATGCCAATGATTGGCCTTCAGGGCCAATTAAATTAATTATTCCTTTTGCTCCCGGTGGTGGTGTCGATGGTGCAGGACGAATGCTCGCCCAAGCATTAGAAGAGAAATTAAAAGTTTCTGTCGTTGTCGATAATAAAGCAGGTGCCAATGGCACCATTGCCATGAATTTTTTACGTCAATCTAAACCTGATGGTTACACCATTGCAATGGTTTCTACAGGTGCTTTAGATGTGAATATGGCTTTAATGACTTTACCCTATGACCCGGTCAAAGACTTTACTTATATTTCTTCTTATAACAAATATCCTTTTTACTTATCCGTCAATCCGGAATCAGGTATCAAATCTGTTAATGATTTAATCGCCATGGCAAAAGCAGATCCGAAAAAAGTGACCTATAGCTCTGCAGGCGTTGGTAATGGGATTCATCTTGCAGGTGCAATGTTAAGTCAAATGACAGGGGCACAAATGACGCATGTGCCTTATAAAGGCGCTGGTCCTGCAGCAGTAGCTTTACTAAGTAATGAGGTCACCTTTACATTTGGTTCTGGTCCTTCGATACTAGGTTTTGTTGATTCTGGAAAAGTTGTCGCCTTAGCAACTTCCAATTTAAATCGAATTCCAAATCGTCCAAATCTTCCCACTCTCAATGAGCTAGGCATTAAAGGCTACGACTGTAGCTCTCTAGGTGGTGTTGTAGGACCAGCAGGAATGCCACCCGAAGTCACTGCAAAAATTGCCAAAGCCATCGATGAGATTTTATCGAGTAAAGCGATGCAAGATAAAATACTGAAAGCTGGCATGGTCCCGTGGCAAGTTACTGCTCAACAATTTGAAGAGGCTATCGCCGCAGATCGAAAAAAATATGGTGATTTAATTGCTGCTGCTAATATGAAAAATAATTAATTCACGGGATGTCGAACAATCAACATTTATTTTCTAAAGGTAATCTCCCCGCTTATCCCATCGAAGTTACTCACCCGGAAATTACTCGTTTTAAACATAGCAATACGGGAATCAACTATGTTCATATACTTGATTCCGGAAAAGATGGGCCTACTGTTTTAATCAATGCATTAATGCATGGCAATGAATACAGTGGTGCTGTTGTCTTATCGCAGCTAATCGATTCAAGAATTCAGCCATCTTGTGGGAAATGGATTTTATCGTTTGCGAATGTAGGTGCATTTGCTACATTTGATGAAACTAATCCAGATGTTTCTAGATTTCTTGATGTGGATATGAATCGTGTTTGGTCAAACTCAAAATTAGAATCTGGCAACCATGTAAAAGAGCTTGTCAGAGCACGCGAAATCTTGCCGTTATTGAAAGAGGTTGATTACTTACTCGACCTCCACTCTATGCACGAAGAATGCGAACCACTGATGGTGAGTGGTCCAACGAATAAAGCTTATCAATTTGCAAAATTAATGGGCTTTCCAAAAGTGATTATGCGAGATGTTGGGCACGCGGATGGAAAGCGCCTCATCGATTATGATTTTTTTGGTGATGAAAAAAAATTACCGATTGGTTTACTCATCGAGGCGGGTCATCACTGGAGTAAATTAACTATCGAAAACTCTCAACATACCCTCTTCCGTTTCTTAATGAGTACGAAGACCATAGATATCCAGAATGTTCCCGAAAATTTTCAACAGAAAGTGCCACAAGTTGAAGTAAAAGTAACGCATCGGTGCGTTGCCAAATCTGATGATGTTCAGTTTGTACAAAATTGGTTAGGCATGGAAATCATTCCAAAGGCTGGGACTGTCATTGCCTATGATGCAGGTGTGGCGATTCAAACACCTTATGATGACTGTGTTCTCATCATGCCTTCTCTAAGGCATGTTTTACCAGGTGTTACCTATGTCAGACTGGGTCAACAACGCCCCATATAAAATTTAGGGCGTTGTTCAACAAACCTCAAATAAACCGGCTGCACCTTGGCCGCCACCAACACACATAGTAACAACCACATATTTTGCTTTGCGACGTTTACCTTCAATCAAGGCATGACCAACCATTCTTGCTCCTGAAACTCCGTAGGGATGTCCCACAGCAATGGCGCCACCATTGACATTCAAAATCTCATCCGGAATACCCAATTTATCTCGGCAATAAAGAACCTGGACGGCAAAAGCTTCATTCAGTTCCCACAAACCAATATCTGACATTTTGAGACCTGCTCGCTCCAATAGTCTTGGAATAGCAAAAACAGGCCCAATACCCATTTCATCTGGCTCACAACCAGCAACGGCAAAACCACGAAATATACCTAAAGGCTCAATACCTCGTTGTTCAGCGAGTTTAGCGTTCATGACCACCGCCGCACTTGCCCCGTCAGAGAATTGACTTGCATTACCTGCCGTAATAACTCCGCCTGGCATAGCGGAACGGATCTTACTGACATCTTTTAAATTTGTATCTGGGCGAATACCCTCATCTTCAGAGACTGTCACCTCTTTTGTAGAAAGCATTTTGGTTTGTGTGTCTGCAACTCCCATGATAACCGTAATGGGCACAATCTCATCCTGAAATAAACCGGCTTCACGCGCTGCAGCAGCGCGTATTTGGCTTCTTACGCCATACTCATCTTGTAAATCTTTACTAATACTATATCGCTTTGCAACCTGCTCGGCAGTTTGTAACATGGTCCAATAGAGCTCTGGTTTAGATTGTTGTAAGCTAGGCTCTAACAACATATGTTGATTCATCTCGAGCTGGACACAGGAAATAGATTCCACACCCCCACCAACGATCACTGGGACTTGATCAACGATAACCCTTTGTGCTGCCATCGCAATCGCTTGTAACCCTGAGGAGCAAAAACGGTTAATAGTTACTCCACCAACAGAAACAGGTAAGCCTGCTTTAATGGCAATCTGCCTGGCAATATTAAGTCCAGTAGCTCCCTCTGGGTTAGCACAACCGATGATGACGTCTTCTACTTCAGCGGGATCAATCTTTGCACGTTGAACAGCATGATCAACGACATGCCCTCCTAAAACGGCTCCATGCGTCATATTAAAACCACCGCGCCAAGATTTGGTCAGTGCAGTTCTTGCGGTTGATACGATTACAGCTTCAGTCATAACATCTCCGTTGTTGAATAAGGTTCAAGAACCACTAATTGAGGTAGATTGTGCAATACAGTCTTGTAATAGCTTTGCCGGTTTCCAGAATTCATCTTGAGTGCTCACATAGAATTGCTCTAGTTTTTGAACTACTTTATACAACCCAACCTCGTCAGCATATTTCAGTGGTCCGCCCCGATACACAGGGAAACCATAACCCGTGAGATAAACAATATCAATGTCAGAAGCGCGCTGTGCGATACCTTCTTCTAAAATTCTGCAACCTTCATTGATCAAAGCGAAAATACAGGATTGCACAATCTCTTCACTGGAAATTTTACGAGCCTTGATACCATTGTCAGCTCTAAATTTGACTAGCATCGTGTCTACTTCAGGGTCTGGAATCGGTTTGCGATTTCCAGGCTCATAAAGGTACCAGCCTTTTCCTGTTTTTTGGCCAAACCTACCAGCTTCAGAAATCACATCTGCAAATTTAGAATACTTTAAATGAGGCTGTTCAATCAAACGGCGTTTACGAATAGCATATCCAATATCGTTTCCAGCTAAATCAGACATCCTAAATGGCCCCATAACCATTCCAAAACTTTCTAAAGCTTTATCCACCTGTGATGGTGTTGCCCCTTGCTCTAATAAAAATCCAGCCATCCGCAAGTACTGCTCTACCATCCGGTTCCCAATAAATCCGTCACACACTCGACAAACAACAGGAGTCTTCTTAATTGTTTGTGCTAACTTCATCACTGTCGCTAAAACGTCTTTAGAAGTCTGATCACCACGCACCACCTCTAATAATTTCATCACATTGGCTGGGCTAAAAAAATGCATTCCCAACACATCTTGCGGACGCTTCGTAAAATTCGCAATCTTATTAATATCTAAAGTCGAGGTGTTACTGGCGAGGATCGCACCTTTTTTCATGACTTCATCAAGCTTTTTAAAGACAGTCTCTTTAACCTCTAAGTCCTCAAAGACTGCTTCAATCACCAAATCAACATCTTTGATGGCGCTATAGTCGAGCGTCGTCTGAATTAAAGACATCCTTTGTTGCATTTTTTCTGGCGTTAACTTGCCTTTTTTGACTGTGTTTTCATAATTGGCGCGAATAATCGCTAAACCTTTGTCTAATTTCGCTTGCTCTGTCTCAAGAATCATGACCGGTAAGCCAATATTGATAAAGTTCATGGCAATACCACCACCCATCGTTCCAGCACCAATAATGCCAATCTTTTTAATTTCTCTAAGTGGGGTGTCGCTAGGTATATCGGAAATTTTGCTAGTACCTCGTTGGGCAAAGAAAGCGTAACGCATCGCACGAGAAACAGAAGTATTCATGAGTTCCATGAAATACTCTCGCTCTGTTGCTGCACCTTGATCAAATGGTTTGGTAATTGCTGCGGCAATTGCATCGATTGCTTTTAATGCTGCAGGATAAGGGGCAGCAACTGTTTTCACTGTATTACGAGAAAACTGTAAAAAGCTCTCGTGATTTGGATATTGAATTTTGATATCGCGAATCTTCTTAATCGGTTTTTTATCAATGACCAACTGCTTCGCAAACGCAATCGCTTGTCCAACAAAATCGTCTTCGAAATAAGCATCTATTAATGCACTAGCTTTAAAAGCAATAGCAGGAATTGGATCACCAGAAAGTATAAAATTCAGCGCCTTCTCCACACCGATAACACGGGGCATACGTTGCGTCCCACCGGCACCTGGAATTAAGCCTAATTTGATCTCGGGTAGCGCTAATGATGCTTTAGGATGAGCAACACGATAATGGCACCCTAAAGCCAACTCCATCCCACCCCCCATGCAAACACCTCGAATAGCAGCAATCACAGGCTTTGTGGAGGACTCAATCAGATGAATCACCGTGTGCAGGTGCGGTTCAGTAACCGCCTTAGGGGTACCAAACTCTTTAATATCAGCACCACCTGAGAAAGCTTTTTCTGTTCCAGTAATGACAATCGCTTGGATCGCATCATTGTTTTGGGCTTGTTGAATACCCTCAACAATCGCAATTCTTAAGGCATGGCCAAGGCCATTCACTGGAGGACTATTCAGCGTAATTAAAGCAACTGAATCTTTGATCTCAAACTGCGTTGGTCCCATGTTGTTTCCTTCTTCTTTTTGATAATTGTGAAGACTTTATCGATGTTGAGTTAATGAATTTCTTTTTTAATGAGGCGCAAAAATTCTAATGCATGGGGGTTATCTCCATGAACACACAAAGTATCAGCTTGTACCGATATTTGGGTATTGTCTAATGTATTTACCAGCCCTTTTTCAGACATCATTTTGACTTGTTGTAATGCTTCTTGCTCATCCTCAATCATTGCACGAGGATGGCTACGCGGGACCAAAGCCCCAGTGGCAGTGTAACGTCGATCCGCAAAAACCTCTTGCCATATGGGGACGTTAAATTCTTCTGCCGCCTCCACAAAACAACTTGAAGCTAAACCATACAAAATAACATGCTCACCTAAATCTTTGACGGCGCGTGCAATGCCTCTAGCAAGATCAAGGTTTTTTGCGGCTTGATTATACAAAGCACCATGTGGTTTGACATGATGTAATTTCCCGCCAGCAGCATGGATAAATGCTTGTAGCGCGCCAGATTGATAAAGCACAAAATCATAAGCATCTTGTGGAGTAATCATCATCTCACGTCGGCCAAAACCCGCCAAATCAGGATGGCTGGGATGTGCGCCAATATGAACATTATTTTTTAATGCTTGATCAATTAAGGGGCGCATCCGTTGAGGATCACCCGCATGCCAACCGCAGGCAATATTGATAGAAGTCAGATCATCTAATAGAGCAAAATCATTGCCCATCTCCCAGGCTCCAAAACCTTCTCCCATATCACTATTTAAATCAAGTTTTTTCATCAATTTTTTTCTTCCAAAACTATTCTGATGCCTTTTAATCGAGCATGTATTTCTTCTTGAAAAGCTATATTCATTTTATCTGCATCTGCCACTTGAATGGGTTGAAGCCGTATTTTTTGTCCGGGTTTTAATTGCGCCAATTTCGACTGCTCAGATTCAATAACTTCTGCTAATTTAGGATAACCACCTGTAGTCTGATGTTCACACAACATAATAATAGGCTCTCCAGATGATGGGAGTTGGATAGTTCCAAACGTTAAACCCTGTGAAGATATTCCTGATAAGGTCGTTTGTATTGAAAAATCACCCTGTAATCTGATCCCCATACGATTACTTTGCGAGGATACCGTCCAAATCGTTCTCCAGAAGGCTTGTTGTTCTAACTCTGTCAGAAGATGAAGTTGTTGTCCATTCATCGCGAACACATCAATCACTTCAGCATCAGACACGTATGGTGATGCAATAGACCACTTAGCAGCTCTAATCTCCAAAGAACTTTGATGTAATTTTTGTAAATAAGGTCGATTGAAAGCCTGTGTTGGTTTTTTCAAGCCCAGAAAATCACCTTTTTTGATCTTTTTTGGTCCTAGATTCGCAAATAAGTGAGTCCCTCTTCGCCCTAGAACTTCTGGAGCATCAATGCCCCCAGCAATCGCCATCACAATTCTAAACCCATGGTGGAAATGCTTAAACTCAACAATGGAATCTGCTTTCACCCAAGTCGGTCGATTCGATCGCAGGGTTTGTTGATTCATCAGAACATCACACTGCGCTCCGACCCAAGCAATCAATGTCTCCTTATGGAACCATAATTTAGCCCCAGATGAGGTCATTTCCAATACTGCTTCATCGCCTTCGTTACCTACAAGCGCATTGGCAAGATGCATTGCAGCTTGATCCACCGCGCCTCCAGGACTAAGAGCTATATGCATCATTCCATACCTTGGCAAATCTTGAATCGTTGTTAACAATCCAACGCTCAAAACTTCTATATCTTTTTGAATCACCTTCTCTGATCTTGGTGATACCTGTCTGAAAGCTTCTAATTCTTTTAATTCACGCAGAGAAATTTCTTGAATCTGAATCTGATCACCCGGTCTGAAAAGTGTCGGGGGATTCTTTTGTGGATCAAATAAACGATCAGGGCATTGACCAATCAAGTTCCACCCCCCTGGGGATGGACTTGGGTAAATGACCGTCTGTTCACCAACGATGGCAACTGATCCTGCAGGAACTAATGGTCGAGGTGTTGATAATCTAGGTAGTGATAATTTCGGGTCTAGGCCACTGAAGTAAGCAAAGCCGGGCATAAAACCGATCATATCAGCGGTAAACTTTGAGTTTTTATGTCGCTCAATTAACTCACGAACACTGATCTGACATTGTTCTGCACTTCTCATTAAATCGGGTGCTACTGCAGGGTCATAACAAACTCGCAATAGATGGGTTGTGTTTTGTATGCTAAAAGTGTGATCCTCATTTGCGCAATATTGAGTAATCCAGTTCAAAATATCTTGTTTGGCGATATCTCGAATTTGCTGAGGAATTTGATGCTGAAAATCTAAGTGGATCAAAATTGAATCTAAGCCAGGAGCAATATCTCTCATCCACTTAGCTTGATGATCTATGATTAAATGAGTGATACGATTGACCGATTGAATAGGGTTGACCAATGCAGCACAGTGAATCAAAATACATCGATCACCTTCGTCCTCAAGGCGAATCTTTAAAGCGTCTATCTGCGGAAGACCTTTTGCCACAGATTTATTTCACTTCCTTTTGCATGACGTAATCAGGTAACCAAGTCACAATCTCGGGCCATACCGTAATCAGCCCAACTGCGATTACCATCATTAAGAAAAATGGAAAAGATACTTTTGCGATGTAATTACTATCTTTACCAGTCATGCTTTGCAACACAAATAGATTAAAGCCTACTGGAGGAGTTACTTCTGCAATCTCGACTAATAAAACAATAAAAATACCAAACCATACGAGATCAAATCCAGCGGCTTGAACCATGGGTAAAACTGTCACCGTGGTCAATGCAATCATCGAAATACCATCTAAGGCAGTCCCTAGCAAGATATAAATGATCGTCAGAACGGCAATTAATGCCCATGGACTTAAGTGCATACTGGAAACCCATTCTGCGAGTCCACGCGGAATACCCGTATAGCTCATCACTATAGAGAGAAATGATGTGGCACCCAGCACAAATAAAATCATGGCATTCAAACGCGTTGCCGATAACAAACTCCCCCAAAAGTTTTCCCAAGTCAGACTTCTGCCCATGGCCGCCAATATCAGGGATCCAACAACCCCGTAAGCAGCTGCTTCAGTAGCAGTTGAATAACCTTTGAGCATCACCCAAGTGATAAAAATAATCAAGCCTGTACAGGGCATCAATTGGCCGATGGAATGGATCCTTTGTTGTAGAGTATATTTTTCTGCTGGTGGCGTTTTCTCTGGATTCATGAGTGCCCAAACAATGATATATCCAGAAAAAAGTGCCATCAAAATGGCGCCAGGAATAAATCCGGCTAAAAAGACCCGAATAATGGATTGATCCGCTGCCACGGCATACACCACCATCGTGATTGAAGGAGGTATTAATATGCCAAGTGTGCCTGCACAAGAAAGTGAGCCTAAAGTTGTCTTTTCATCATATCCACGCTTCATTAATTCTGGTAACGCTGATTTAGCGATGGTGGCACACGTTGCTGCTGATGATCCCGAGACTGAACCAAAAATACCACACCCCAAAATATTGACATGCATCAATCGCCCTGGCAACCAATTGAGCCATGGCGATAATCCATTAAACATTTGTTCAGAAAGTTTAGTTCGAAAAAGGATCTCACCCATCCATACAAAAAGTGGCAAAGAAGCTAAGGTATAAGAAGAACTCGAATTCCACCAGGCATTAGCAAGGTTTTGTAAGGTATCTTTATTCGAGAAAAATTCAAGGCCAAACCATGCTGTTAATGCCACTCCCGCTGGAATCCAAATACCCATAAGCAATAAAACTGTCATCAACACCAACATGATGAGAGCTATCAGCACAATACTCATAGGGTCTCTCCAAAATCACCTGCTGCCAAGCGCTCTTCCTGCATCACTTGATACCGTGGTTTTTCGTGTCGTAAAACACGACATAATTCATCCACAACGGCTAGGGTAAATAAGAGAACACCTATCGCCACGAAAATTTGTGGAATCCACAAAGGCACAATAATTTGTCCCTGTGAAACGTCATTGAATTCCCAACTTTGATAAGTGAACCAACCGAGCGCACTGAGCGCAAAAAGACAAAAAGTTAGCAGAAAAAATAAGGAAATGCACTCCATTACCCATCGTAAATGAACAGATAATTTACTCAGCATGATTTCGACACGAACGATGCCACCATGCTGAAAAGTTTGTGCCAAGATGAGAAACGCCGAAGCGGCACAAAACCAGGCAATTAGATCGTCAGCGCCACGTAAATTGAACCCGAATTCACGCGAGAGTGACATTAAAATCATTAAGATGCCAACCGCAAGAATACATAGCGCCGCCAAAATGGCAGCGCCATCAATCAGAAGATCTAATAATTGACCCGGTCGTGAACGTCTGTTATCCACTATCACTCAGACTTAGGCGCCTATCAATAAAAATCTCGCATCACTGTTTAAAAGCTGAAACAATCTTTTGCCCTTCATCTCCAGCATTACGAATCCATTCAGCGACCATAATCCGACCCACGCGATCTAACTCACTCTTTAATGGCGCAGAAGGCGGCGCAACAATCATGCCGTTTTTCACAAGAATCTCTTTATCACTTTTATTCTTCTGCTCAGAGGTTACAATGCCGCGCTGTTGAGCTTCTTTAGCATACTTGATCACGATATCTTGAGTAGCTTTATCGAGGGCGTCAAACTCTTTTTGATTCACCATCAAAAGATTTTGAGGTAACCAGGCATCAACCTCGTAATAATATTTTAAGCTCTCCCAGACCTTAATATCAACGCCCGTTGATCCAGAGGTCATCATCGAATTAACCGTTCCCGTAGCTAAGGCTTGAGCTAAGTCAGCAACTTGAACAGTAATCGGCTGAGCACCAACTAGCTCTGCAATTTTGGATGTTGCTGGGTTATAAGCGCGCCACTTTAATCCTTTTAAATCAGCTCCGGAGTTAATCGGATTTTTCGAGTACAAACCTTGTGGTGGCCATGGTACGGCAGATAACGTTTTAATCCCTTGCTTCTGGAGTGCTTTTTCAGTGGTATCTTTTGATAAGGACCATAACCTAGCCGACTCTTTGTAACTCGTTGCCAAAAATGGAATGGAATCAATGCCAAAAATAGGATTCTCGTTTGCGGAAGATGAAATCAATAGCTCCCCCATTTGAGCTTGTCCAGTTTGAACGGCACGTTTAATACCATTTGAAGGAAAGAGCGAACCGTTCGGATGAACAACAATTTTCAACTTTCCTTGTGTCGCTTTCTCCACATCTGCAGCAAATGTTTGTAAATTCTGGGTGTGAAAATTACTGACGGGATAAGCACAAGCAAGATCCCATTTGATTTGGTTTTGGGCAAAAGCGCCAAAAGTACTAAAAAACAGTATGCAAAGAATTGAACAACGTACTTTATAAAGATGGATCTTCATCATTTAAAACTCCTATTGAATTCGTTAGATTATGTTATCACTTCCTGGAAAGATTTAAAGGAATTTTGCTGGTTATTGATTTTCTTGTTCTGATGATATTTAGGAGAAAAGTAAGCAATCTATGTCAGAATGAGCGCTTCATTTCTTGATTTTTTACTAAAAAAGATAATGCCAAAAAAAATATTGATTCTTGGAGCTGGGGCTATTGGCGGATGTGTTAGCGCTAATTTTTCACAGGCAAATGTCGAGCATCTCATTCTTGACCCCTGGTCCGAGCTGATTGATGTTATCAAGCAACGTGGTTTTGTCATTCATTTACCAGAGGAAACCGTCCAAACTCCCCCTCTACCTGCGATCCACATCCATGAATTATCGAGTTTAAACACACAATTTGATATTGTTTTCCTGGCGGCGAAAGCTGGCGAGGCTCGGTGGCTGAGTGAATTGATTCTGCCCTATCTTCACTCCGGCAGTATGGTGGTCGTACTCATGAACGGCATGATGAATCAAGAAGTGGCGAGTATTGTTGGGCAAAACCGAACGATTGGCTGTGTCCTAGAACTATCTGCTGAAAGTTTTCAAGCTGGGCAGATTAAACGCAAAACTCCTCCGTCGAGAACCTGGATGTGTGTTGGGGAACTTGATGGCCAACTGACGCCTCGCTTAGAAGAAGTGAGGCAACTGCTTCAACAGGTTGCCACCGTGGATGTCACTAGCAATATAGAAGGGGCGAAATGGACCAAATTAATCACCAATGCAATGGTCTTAGCTCCCTTTGCCATGCTAAGGGCACAATCTTATGAAGCATTAAAACTCCCCCAGATGCATCAATTGGTGTTGCAGATTGGTAAAGAAGCTATTGCTGTTGGACAAGCCCTTGGCTATCAATTGGAGGGTATTTTTGGCTTAAGTAAAGAAGATATGGGGCATGATCCCATAGAGATTTCTGAAAAACTGGTCAATACCTTACTCGGACACATTGGGAAGAAATCTCAAAATGCTGTGACACAAGATATCATTAAAAAACGTCGAACAGAAACACCCTATCTCAATGGGCTCGTTGTTTGTCATGGTAAAGCGCACTCGATTCCAACGCCCGCTAATCAAGCCATCATCGACGTGATCACCCTTATTGAGCAAGGAAAGATTCCTGCAGGTATGGAAAATATTGACTTAGCGATTGCCATTACTCAATCTCTAGAATGACAATTTAGTCGACTTTGGCGCCAGTGACTCTGACAATACTATCCCAATGCTTTAACTCAGAAGTAATGTACTGACTAGTTTGTGTCAAATTACCACCGACGGATATTAAACCAGCATGCTCAAACTTTTCTTTGACATCGGGAATGTCTAAAGCTTGATTCATGGCTTGATTTAATTTTTCTAAAATATCTAGTGGCGTACCTTTTGGTGCAAAAAATCCACTGACCGTGTAATCATTAATTTGTGGATAACCAAGTTCGATAAAAGTCGGCACATCAGGTAAATTCGGATTTCTTTTATCACTGCTAATTGCTAGGATTCGAACCTTCCCCTGTTTGGCAAATTGCAACACTCCAAAAGCAGCTGTACACCCAATCGGAGTCTCCCCACTAGCCACAGCTAATGACGCTGGTCCAGCACCTTTGTACGGAATATGAATCACGTCATCTTTCCAAATGATGTGAAAAAGATTTTCACAAGTCAAATGTGGCGTTGTTCCACTTCCCGGTGAAGAAAATGCTAATTTTTGAGTGGCTGAAAGATGTTTTAATTCAGCCAATGTAGATGCATGTACTTTTTCATTCACAGAAACAACATTGGGCTGTTTAGAGACTATGGCAATCGAAACAAAATCTTTTTCAGGACTATAACCAGCTTTGGCTCCATACAAACTTGGATTAACGGTAAATGCTGAGGAATTCACTAATAAGGTATAACCATCAGGTTTACTGGTTGCAACAAATTGTGTTCCTACATTACCGCCGGCACCTGCTTTGTTTTCGATGACAACACTGGTTCGCAAAAGAACGCCAATCTTTTGACCAATCACTCTTGCCACAAAATCTGGTGATCCACCAGGAGGAAACGATACGATAATACGAATCGGTCGGTTTGGATAATCAGATATGTTTTGACCATGTGAATAAAAACTCAACAAAGTCATAACCATCGCTAGGACAAGTGACTTCCATACTTTAAATTGCAAAAAATTCTTCACTTAATTCGAGGCCAATCTCTTGGTAATTCGATATAAGAACTCTTGGCCTTCAAATAAAGAGCTAACTGGTAAGCGCTCATTTAATCCGTGAATAAAGCCACCATTGGCATCTTTAAACATTCCAGTAATTCCATAGGTTGGAATACCAGCATTATTTAAGAAACGTCCATCCGTCGTAGCGACAATCATTGTTGGAACAACTGGCAAACCAGGAAATATTTGCTCAGCTACCGCGCTAACGGCATTCACAATTTTAGGTGTCAAAGGCGAAGGTGGACTCTTTACAGGCTCATGATCTGGAGTTATTTTAATATTGTCATTCGCTACAACTTTTTGCAAGGTTTGATAAACTTCGTCAACCGATGCCCCTGGTATGATCCGACAATTTACAGTAGCCTTTGCTCTTTGAGGTAAGGCATTCGTCGCATGTCCAGCCGTAAGCATCGTAGCTACACAAGTAGTGCGAAGAAGATTGTCATAATAAGGCTTATCACTCATTCTCGAGATAACATCTTTGTCATAAGCATTTTTTGAAATTGCGAGTAAATCTGCTGATAACTGTCCTGACTCAAATTGAGACATTTTCTCTAAATAGGCTTTAGTGACTTCATTTAATTCCACCGGGAAGGCAAAATTACTTAAATTGGCCAAGCCTCTTGATAAATCATAGATAGCATTATCTTTTCTGGGTCTTGCGCTATGACCCCCAGGGTTCGTGACCTCAAAAGTGTAGGTTTGAAAAACTTTCTCACTGGCCATTAATGCTACAAAAACCTTAGTCCCATCAGGTCGAACTAAATTGTCAGCTCCTTCATTAACGGCTAACTCAGCATCAATCAATGAACGATGGTTTTTTAACAAATACTCAACACCATTAAATTTGGACGGGATCTTTTCTTCATCGCAGGTCAATGCCATGACAATGCCACGTTCTGGCATAAATTTCTCTGCTTTCATGCGAATCATGTTCGCCACATAAATTGCAGCCATTGATTTGTCATCTGCCGCCCCCCGTGCAAAGAAATTTCCGTTTTCTTCTATTAGTTTGAAGGGATCACGTTCCCAATCTTCACGTTTAGCTTCAACGACATCAATATGAGCTAGTAATAGAATCGGCTTTAATGATGTATTTTTTCCTGGGATACTCGCAACTAAGTTTCCCTTCTTTGGCCCACCTTCTGGAACAAGAAGTCGTAAATGATTCGGATCAAACCCTGCATTTTTTAAATGCTTTGCCATAGCTTCAGCCGCAACAGTACAACTACCAACAGAGTCCGTTGTATTAATTTCAACAAGTTCTTTATAAATTGAACGAAGTTGCTTCTGATCATTCAAAGGAGAAAGTGGCGTTTGCGCGTAAGTAACAAATACAAAAATAAAATAAATTGCCATATATTGCAAAATATTATTAAGTATTATTTTCACTTTTTCTCCTTTTTAGAATTCCTCTAGAACTTTACCTCAATTTTCTAATTAAATCAGGTTTCTAAGATTGCAATCCTTTATGATCAGAAATATTCAGAAATTTTCTATTAAAAATTCATTCACCAACCCAGTACCCTGATGCCAAAAGCTAAATCGATTCGTCTAGGATTTTTAATACCGCCAGGTAATCCCAATAGTGAGCCTGAAATTATTCAGATGCAGCACCCTGATGTTTCCGTGCATTTCACACGCATGGTTGCTAAAGGTGTCACAGGAAGTTTAGATGGGCAAGAAGCTAGAAATCAATCTCAAATTGATCATCTCCCTGAAAATATTGAATTACTGAGTCTTGTACAACCAAGTGTCATCGCCTTAACGCATACTGCGACTAGTTATACGCTCGGTATTGAAAAGGAGACTCAGTTAATTGCAAAGATGGAGCAAACTTTTGGAATTCCCCTCATCACAGCATTTGGCAGCGTTGTGCAAGCCCTTCGACAAATGCGCGTTAAAAAAATCGCCTTTGGAACTCCCTATAACCTTGACAGCACGCTTCAATGTAAACAGCTATTAGAAGCTTACGGTTTCGAAATCATCCAATTTGGGCGACTTGAAGGTGTTCAAAATATCTACGATGAAACCTCTGAGAGAGCCCTCGAGCTGGCCCACCAAGTAGACCATCCTGAGGCTCAAGCGATCTTTTTAAGCGGGGTCGGCATGCCAACCATTGACATTCTCTGTGCAGCAGAAAAGAAAGTTCATAAGCCGGTGATTTCGAGTGTTGCCGCAACCATGTGGCGGGCTTTAAACATAGCGCAGGTAAATAGTGGGATTGTTGGCTTTGGAAGTCTTCTCGAAAGAAAATATGATGAATAAACTCGCCCCTTTTGTTAAAAAAAATGCATGGTTTTTTCTTTTCTATTTGATTTTTTCAAGTTCTTCGTTTGCCGAATTTCCAGACAAACCGATACATATCGTAGTTCCGTTTACCGCTGGGGGTAATGTTGATATTAGTGCTCGAACAATTTCTCAGCCCTTACAAGAGAAATTAAATCAAGCCATCATTGTGGACAATAAACCTGGTGCAAATGCGATGATTGGGGCTGATTATGTTGCTCATGCCAAACCTGACGGATATACCTTATTGCTGGGAACTGCAGAAACATTAGCGATTAACCCTCATTTTTACACCAAAATTAATTATGATCCCCTCAAAGACTTTACGACTGTAGGTCTGATTGGAGACTTCCCTTTTGCGCTCGTCATTTCTCCAAACCTTAATATTCGTAATATTTCTGAATTTGTTGCCGAGGCCCAAAAAAATCCCCGTAAATATAATTTTTCCTCCTGGGGAATAGGAAGCACCTCTCAAATTGCTTTTGAACTACTCAAAAATGTAGCTCGTATTGACTTAGTTCATGTCCCTTTTCCAGGAGCATCCCCAGCTATTACTGCCGTATCTGCTGGTGAGGTTCAAGCAATGATGGTGCCTTTATCGGTTGCCATCCCACAAGCTAAAAATGGTAGGGTCATTATTCTCGGCATTACCAGTAAAAAAAGGATGCCGCAAGCTCCAGAAATTCCAACTTTTACAGAACAAAATTTCCCGGTGGAAATTAGTGGTTGGCATATTTTAGTTGCCCCAAAGTCAACCCCCTCGAAAATTATCGAAAAACTTCATCAAGCATTAATGGAGTCTTTCAATCAGACAGGTACAAAACAGAATTTAGATAGAATTGGTATCAACACTTCTCCAATGTCTATCCAAGAGGCTCAAACATTTTTAGAAAAAGAATACAGTCGATGGGGTGCCATTCTCAAGAGCGCAAAAATTGTTGAATCTCAGTAATGACGATGGAGGATCTCCGATCAAATGAAAAGATTCTACCCAAAGATGGTCTTTAATCATGATTCATGCCTACCCATTAAAAATAGCTTACCAAAGTAAAGTAAGCTCATGCAAATCTTCTGTATCGGGATTGAAGATCAAGCTAGCAAGTTGTCCAGCCTTGTTGATACCAATTCGTGGCTCTGATAATTCGATAAATTTATCCATTAACTCTGCATCAGTTAATGGCTCATCAGGATCTCCATGACGAGTTTTTTGATAATGACGATAGATAGTTCCATCTTGCATCTCAATCGAAACTTTTGCGCTTCGGCGAACCGGAAAATGGGATGTGCATTCTGGATCTTCAAATAATTCAATTTTATTTTCTAAGGCGTAAATGCGGGGATCTTGTAATGCTTGTTCTAAAAATGCTTTTTCCCTGACACGTCCAAGGATAATTCGAGCAGCAACTGTGTAAGTTAGACTAAATTTAGCCTCAAAAGCTGATTGCGGATGAACATAATAACAAACATCATTCGTTGCTTGATATGCACCTACACGGACCTTTTTAATTTCCTCTGGCACGATGGGATATTGTTGTAAAAGGTTGGATACGGCATCAATTCCGGGGAAATTATGACCGCAACATCCATGATTTTTAAAGGTCATTTGGGTAATACTCCAAGATTGTCCGATCTCTTCAAATAACTCTTCCCAACGAGGATTTTTAGACAAAGCAGCGCCAAAGCCAGCAGAACCCTCTAATAAATCCGGGGTCCCCGACATGCCTTTCTCAGCCGCGAGAACTGCATGTAATCCAACTTCTGCAGCATGCCCTGCATGCATCGGTTTAGTCATGGAATCTGAGCGGAATGCCTGTTGTAAGCCACTTGCAAAAGTTCCTGCTGTAGCTAATGCAGCACATGCTTGTGTAGCATCTAGTTTTAGAAGAAATGCGCATGCAGCAGCAGATCCAAAAACACCCGCAGTTCCGGTTGTATGAAAATATTGATAATGGCTTGGCTGAATCACGCGACTAATGCGAGTGGATACTTCATAACCAATAATGATAGCTCGAAGAAGATCATTCAAGCTCGCATGGCGAGATTGCGCAAGAGCAAACACCCCAGAAATGGTTGGAGCAGCAGGGTGATATGCGCCATCACGGTAGATATCGTCAAATTCGGCAATGTGAGAAATCGAGCCATTCATAAAAGCTGCAGCGCGGGTAAAAGCTGTTTGCGTAGTCCCTGCCACGGAGGATTTACCAAAGCCCAACTCTTCTTCGTAGGACGCACGTAATTTTTGGGCGGCAAGAGAGTCGGACCCTGCAATTAAAGAACCTTGCCAATCTAATAATGCCCGACGCGCATGATGCATGATGTCATCTGTAAAAGAACGCCTCTGGGAAGCTTCAATAAATACGCCGAATTCTTGTAATAAAGTCATGAGTTATTCCGGTTTAGCGCCAGAGGCTTTAACGATTGGCGCCCATAAGGCATAGTCGTTACGAATAAATTTCGTAAATTCTTGAACATTCATTTCCGTAGGATCCGAACCCAAAGCTAATAGGCGTTTTTTTACCGTGGGCTCATCCAGAATACTCATGATGTTCTCATTGAGCTTTTTCACAATTGCTGGATTTATTGCAACCGGAGCAAACATTCCAAACCAAGCGCCAGTGGCAATGTCAATGCCTAACTCATTCAGTGTCGGTAATTCAGGTAAGGCACTCATTCTTTTTTTCGAAGAAACAGCAATTGCTGTTAATTGCCCACCTTTAATCAAAGGAACGACAGAAGGTGCTGTAGCAAACATATACTGTAATTGTCCGCCAACCAGATCACGAGTTGCCTCTGCTCCTTTATAAGGAATATGCGTAGCATCTAGGTTCAGTTTTTGAGCAAATAAAAAACTAATTAAATGCGCAGTTGTACCGATCCCAGTAGATCCGTAATTAATATTATTTCTATGTGCTTTGGTATAGGCTAAAAACTCTTTCCAATTTTTGACTCCTATCGACGACGGTACCACTAAGATATTAGGAACATCGCCAAGGATAGCAACAGGCTGTAAGGCCTTTTGAGGATTAACTGTAAGACTAGGAAATAAACTGGGGTTGATAGAAATCGGACCATTGGAACTCACCAGCAAGGTGTACCCATCAGGTGCTGCTCCTCCCACAATTTCTGTTCCTAAATTGCCTGCCGCACCCGGATGATTTTCAACAATGACGGGGACTTTCCAACGAATACTTAATTGATTGCCAACTTCACGCGAGAGTATATCGGTTGTTCCTCCGGCGGTATACGACACGATGATCTTAATTGGTTTTTGCGGATAGCTAATGTCCTGTTGTGCCAGAGCAATACAACAAGACAAGTTCAATATAAAAAATATGACTTTATTGAAATATCCCATCTTTTTTATCTCCTGATATTTTCATTATTTTTTTAGAATATTTTTATGCACGTTGATTAAACCGTCGCTCAAAAACATCCTCAGCTATACGGTTTTTTAATATCTCTAAAGATCCACCGGCAATCATCCAACCACGCGTTCTCCGAACACAATACTCAACTAAACTTTCTTGACTGTATCCACTTGCTCCCATTACTTGAAGAGCTTCATTAGCCACCTCAAATCCAACGGTATTGCACATATATTTCGCCACTGTGGTGTCATACGCAGACGGCAATCCATCTTGTGCGCTCCCAGCTGCACGGTATAACAACAATTGCGCAGCATCTAATTTCACCGCCATTTCGGCAAACTTCCACTGAATCCCCTGAAACTCACAAATCTCTTTACCAAATTGACGTCGTGTTAAAGCATATTCTTTGGCTTGCAGAAAAGCATATCTTCCCAAGGCCAAAGCGCGAGAGGAGTTGCCAATACGCTCAACATTAAAACCACTAATTTGTTTTTTAAATCCTCCAGGCCCCAAAAGCACCATATCATTAGCGACAAAACAATTTTCAAAATATAACTGTGCCCATAGTTCTCCACTCATGAAAGCGCTAGGTTGTCCAATATCAAAACCTTCAGATTCCCGTTCAATCAGAACAGATCCAATACCTTCCACTCCTGGGCCAAAACGAACGTAGATTAAGAAAAAATTGGCTTCTGGACTATGTGTAGAAAATACTTTTGAACCATTAATGAGATAACCACCATCCACTTTAGTGGCAGAAGTTTGTAACTCCGTGACCGCTGATCCTGCTCCTGGTTCACTCATTCCTAAACCAATAATTTTTATACCCGCTAAAAGATCCGCTAAATATTTTTCTTTTTGAAGATCACTGGCATATTCAACAAATGTTCGGATTGGACCAAAATTACCGGCTTGAACAACATCAGCTGATTTTGGGCAACGCAAAGCGACCTCTTGTATCGCGATCACCGCATCCATCAAAGTTCCGCCTTGTCCACCATCTTTTTCTGCAAAGGTGATGCCAAGCAAACCTTGTTCACTCATTTTCTTCGCAACATCCCAAGGATAGGTGGATTGATGCGCCCGCGCTAATGCACCAGGTTTGAGTTCTTTTTCTGCAAATTTACCTACTGCATCTGCAAAAGCAGTTTGTTCGTTTGTTAATGTAAAGTTCATATCGTAACCAATGTAATTTAAATCACGCGATTAGGCATCTGCCCATCGCAAAAGGCATTAATGTTCTCAAAGGCAATGCCAAAGTATGCCTCATAGTTCTCTTGCTCTACAAACCCGAGATGGGGTGCACATAAGCAATTCGGTAAGTTCACTAGGGGATGATTAGCGTTGTAAATAGGTTCATTTTCATATACATCAACAGCGGCAAATCCAGGACGACCATTTTTTAAAGCTTGCACTAATGCCCCTGCTTCAATCAGCTCTGCACGACTCGTATTGACCAACACGGCATCTGTCTTCATGCTGGCAAGGTCTTGCGCTGTAACAAGATATTTAGTTTCAGGTGTGAGGCGGAGTTGCAACGAAATAACGTCGCATTGCGAAAAAAAAGCTTCTCTAGAAATTGCTACAGAAAATCCTTTTTCTTTTGCATTTTGCAGACTAGTTGGTCTTCCCCAAACGAGAACTTTAGCTCCAAAAGCACTGCCTAAGTGACACACTTGTTCACCGATCCGGCCAAAGCCATAGACACCTAAGGTTTTTCCATGGAGCTGACGACCAACTGAACCTTGCCATTGCCCATCTTTTAGTCGATTCACTTCAGGAACAAAATTTCGTAATGCTGCCAAGATTAATAAGAGTGATAATTCCGTCGTTGCACTGCCAGTGCCACGCCCTTCCATCACAACAACGCCGTGATCTTGACAGGCTTTTAAATCAACATGGCTTGCCATCTTACCGGTTTGCGAAATCAATTGGAGATTTGGCAAGCGCTCTAGTAATTGACGTTGTATGACGGTTCTCTCACGTGTTAAAACGATCGCTTGAGCATCTTTGAACCGCTCCACTAATTGATCTAAATCGTGTACTGTATCGTTATAAATCGTTACGTCGTGCCGCTCTAACTTGCTGAAGCACTTTAAATGGCGCACACAATCTTGATAATCATCCGGAATTACAACTCTCATAAAAGATGCTCCAATCCATTAATCTTATTGAATTCCTATAATACCGTTAGCAAGATACTGAGTTATTTGTTCAGGAGGATAGCCAAGTTCTTGCAAAATCTGTTCCGTATGTTCGCCACTGTGAGGAGGATTTTCTCGCACCGGTAAACGTTGTCCATTCATGGTAATCGGCAATAAAGGGGTATAGGTTGTTTGTCCAGCATTAGGGCCATCAGTCATTTGAATCGGGGCTAATCCTTGAGTTGCGAGCAAGTGGGGGTCCTCAAATAATTGATCAGGACGAGTAATTGGTGCAAAAGGCAGCCCGTGAGTCTCAAACATCTGACTAAGATACTCAGCACTAAAGTCTTTTATTCGTTGATGTATTTCTGGAATCAATCGAGGCCGCGCTTGAACTCGAAGTGTATTCGTCGCCAAAGTTATGTCTTCTTGTAAATCAGTAAAACCAAAAGCCTGACAAAATACTTGCCATTGTGAGTCTGTGACAACGGCTAAAAAAATCTTCTCTGCCTGCGCCACCTCAAATACATCATAAATAGCCCAAGCGGAGATTCTATTCGGCATCGGTTTTGCAGCTTTACCCGTAATGGCATATTGCATCATATGCTGACCCACTAAAAAAATATTATTTTCAAATAATGCGCTCTGAATTTCTTGGCCCAAACCAGTGATCTCTCGTTGTTTTAACGCTGCTAAAACACCAACTGCACCAAACACCCCACCCATGATGTCATTAATCGATGTGCCTGCTCTTAAAGGTCTATCCTCGGGACCTGTCATATAGGCTAAGCCCCCCATCATTTGTACAACTTCATCTAATGCCGTGCGATGTTCATAAGGCCCTGGTAAGAACCCTTTATGTGATACATAGATTAAACGCGGATATTGCGTTTTAAGAGAGTGGTAATCTAAACCGATCTTCGCCATTGCACCTGGTTTGAAATTCTCGACCACAACATCTGCCGTTGCAATTAATTTATGAACAATATCTTTTCCTTGCTGAGTATGCAGATCAATCTTTAAACTTTTTTTATTACGATTAAACATTGGGAAAAAACCAGATCCAGAACCGACCAAGTTTCTTGTTTTATCTCCTTCCAGCGGCTCAATCTTGATGACGTCGGCACCAAGATCAGCTAGTACCATGCCACAAGTCGGTCCCATCACCATATGAGTAAATTCAATGACGCGCACCCCAGCATAAGGTAGATTCGTTGGATCACTCATTCAACTACCCGATCTGAAGGTATACGGAAATTTTTGGGCACTCCAGCTTCAGCTAACATGCCATAGACCAATTCATTTGGTAAGGCCTGTTGGAGAATTTTTCTAGTTTCGATTAAGGCTTCAATGTTGACTCCAGTGTCAACGCCCATGGCCTCAAACATAAACACTAAATCTTCGGTGACCACATTACCCGAGGCGCCCGGCGCATATGGACAGCCACCCAAACCGCCTAAGGATGCATCAAACGCTCTAACTCCCTCTTCAAAAGCTGCAAGACAATTTGCCAAGCCTAAGCCACGGGTATTATGCAAATGTGCTGCACCAGACCTTTCTCCAATCGTGGCCTTTAAGCGGCGAAATAAGCGCTTCACTTGCTCGGGGTTGGCATAACCTGTTGTGTCAGATAGGCCAACTTCATCAACCCCCATTTCGGCGAGGCTGTGAGCGATCCGAATCACATCATCTTCTAAAACTACTCCTTGTAACGTACAACCAAATGCCGTCGATATCCCAATTTCAATCTGAATGCGAGGAGCAATTTGGTTCCGATACAAGACAATTTGATTCACCTCAGCCAACATTTCTGAAGTCGTTTTACGCACATTAGCCAAGGAATGCGCCTCACTCGCGGAGACCGGTATCGTAATTTTATGAACTCCACTTTCAAATGCTGCTTGCGCACCTTTCAGATTTGGCACTAACGCCAAGACGGTTAAATGTTCAAAAGTTTTTGCAAATTTGACAATTTCTGAAGTATCTGCGAGTTGCGGTAAGAGCTTAGACGAGACGAAGGAGCCAACTTCAATTTCTTGAAGACCTGCTTTATATAAGGCGGCAATCCATTCTTTTTTGAATTCAGTGGGCATGATGGATTGAATTGATTGAAGCCCGTCCCGTGGGCCGACTTCACTGATTAATACCTTCTTGCTCACTAGATTCATTTCACCTCAAGAAATAAAGCGTGAGATGGATATTGGGGACTATACATCTTCGGTATACGTTCAATTTATTCAGCACTCAGGGTTAACAGGCTATTTTTCATCATGCGCTTCACTCTTTTCCTTAAGAGCAAAGCTTGTATGCATGATTTGATGGTTTATTGAAAAAGATCATACGTTTTGCTGAGCCAGTAGCTTGAAATCAATAATGCCTTTCTCACCATGCTCTTTAACTAATGCTGTCACCTGAGCCATGATTTTTTCTTCGCTATCATTAAAATCTAAACCAATCAAAAATCCTTGGCGCGCTTTAAGACCAGTTGGCCAGTACACCTCACAAATATTCTCATCAGGGTCCTTAAAATAACAACTGATGGCATTGCCATGCGTAATGGTATAAATAATCTGTACCCCATTCGCTACAAATCGCCGCCAATATTCAATAACATCCGTCAAGGACAAACAACGAAAAGATATTTGCTGTAAAAGTCTAGCATCTACAGACACGTTGCGCCCAGAAAGAAGGAGCAACTCATGATGCTCTTCTTCAGGATGAGAAGACATAAAAATGAGGCCAGCCTCACGATCTTCGTCACTAATTTTCAATCCCAATATGTCACGATAAAATGCGATCGATTTTTCTAGATCATTCACATGTATACCTACATGCGCGATGCGTTCAATAGATGGGGATCCCATATGCTCTCCTTTTTAGTAATATTCAGTCAAACATCTATATTTGATGTATTTGTTTATATTGTATGCATTTCAAGCGCAAAACTCAAAATCCAGCATGTATTGACGGTGGATATTGTTTTCATCAGCGAAAAAACCAATTTCAGTGCTGATAATGTTGGCTATTCAGAGAAGTTTAACGCCTCTATTCTTTAAAATACTGCTTAAAATTTCAAGTCAATGGCAAATCTAAAAAAGATGTCTATTATCTTTTTTAGCATCTTCCTTCAAAACTTTGCTTATTAGCCCATCAAAAATTAAGCCCATATTGATAAGAAGCTTTTCTCATTGCCAATCCAACCAATTTAAAAGAGCTTGCCCCATGACAAGTTCTTTTTCCTCTTGACCAATCCAATCGTACTCTTCGGTAAATAATTCTATGCATTGCTTCCATGTGCAATTTAATTTTGTAATATCACTCCCCCAAAAGAAACGATGGGGTCCAAAAGCTTGATAAATTAACTTAATATAGGATTCAATGCTTTTATAAGGGTAAGCATCTTTTGCGTAGGCGGGAACAGCTGTTGCCTTGATGGCAATATTGGGGAACTTTGCTAGATCTAGGAGTGTAGGCATTTGTAAAAATGCTGCATCGCCAGTAGCATCTAGCGGGACTCCTAAATGATCGATAATCAACTTCAAAGAAGGATAACGTTTGGCGATCGTAGCAAAAACCTGAAGATGACTGCTAGCGGCAATGGCAATAGGAATAGAGCCATCCTGAGCGGTTGACCATAACCAGTCAAGTTCATTACCCTGCATCCATGTCAAATGGATCGGATCATTGAGGATATAACGAAGTCCCAACATATTGGGGGTTTGTTTCCAATTTTTAAGGATATCTAACCGATCCGGTGCATCGAGTGAGAAATTGCCTAAAATTCCAAATCTTGTTGGGTATTGTTTGGCAGCCTCGATCGCAATTTGATTCGACTGAGGATCCCAAGCTGGTGGCTGAATAATCGCAGCATTAACTCCTGCAAGATCCATATCCTTTAAAACTTCTCTTGCTGAATACGGCATTTGTCGATGGGCTTTTCTTGGGGTGCCGCTTTGCCAAATATGTATATGGGCGTCAACTATTTTCATGAGATCAACCGTGTTGAGGAATAAAGACATGCATTCCAGATAAACCACTCTGTAAAGATTGGTAAATCTTTTTGGCATCGACTAAATCATGCTCAACAATATTTTGCGGAGGGTGCATCAAGCCAGCATCAAAATCTAGAGCTAATTGATTCATGATCAGGGCAGATTCTTTCCCAGAATAAAGTAAGGAATTTACCCCAACGATAGATCCCCCATTGCGATAAAGATTACGCACTGAAATAGTCACTTGGCCATTACCTGGCGCAACAATGACTGCAACCTTGCCATAAGTCCCGAGTGCATCAATCGAGGCTGAAAGCCAATGTCCTGTGGTATCAAAAATCACATCAGGACCATCTGGAAAATACTGCTGAATCGTTTTATTCAAATGATCGCCTTGATTTGGTTCCGAACTAAAACTAGCAGCCTTGACACCTCTCAACTGTAGTTCCGGTAAGTGACTTTCTTGTCTGACCAATGCTAAAACGTCTGCTTTTCTACTCATCGCCAATTCGATTGCGGCATTACCGACTGCGCCATTAGCGCCAATCACTACAAATTTAGTTTTCTCTTTGACTTGGCATCCCTCCACCGCATGCCAAGCAGTCATGTAGGGGGTGCCGCAATTTGCGGCCTGCGCAAAAGATAAAGACTTCGGCTTTATCGAAACAGCATCCCGATGAATCTTCATAAAAGCAGCATGACTACCGTCTTGTATAAAACCGTTTTCCTTTCCTGTTCCCCACACTTCTTTACCAATCAATTCTGGAGGACCTTGTTTAATAATTCCTGCATAGTCTCGGCCCGGAGTTCTTGGTGTTGTTGTATAAGGCAGACGCCCCATGACATTCGAAAGATCATTACGATTGAGTCGTGCTGCGCGCACTTCAATCAATACTTCATGTTCTTGTAGGGTGGGAATGGGAAAATCAACTAACTCTAAATAATTCAAATCCCCCGTTTGATTAAAACGTAATGCTTGCATAATGACTCCAAAATGGTTTACTCAACTTTAATGCCTGCTGTTTTGACAATAACAGCCATCCGCTCTGTCTCGTCTTTCATAAAATGACTAAATTCAGCAGGACTGTTCGATATCGGCTCTGAACCTTGTCCATAAAATTGCTCTTTAATTTCTGGCAATTTAGATATTTTTACTATAGCAGTATTCAATTTATCAATAATTGCTTTAGGTGTCCCTGCAGGTGCTAATAGTCCATACCAGTTACGTAAATCATAAGCAGGAAAACCTCCCTCTTTAATGGTCGGGACATCAGGCAAAATGGCTGAACGAACATTACCACCAATCGCTAAGGCTCGTAATTTACCAGAACGTATAAGTGCGATTGGCCCTTGCATTGGAGTAAAAACCCATTGGGATTCTCCAGACAAGACTGACATGACCGAAGGACCTGCGCCTTTATATGGGACATGAACCGCAGTTGAGCCCGTAATAGAGGTCAGCATGACTCCGGCCATATGGCTTGTTGAACCAATCCCTGCGGATGCCATATTGAATGAGTTTGGATGATCTTTCATCTGCGTTACTAAATCTTTCAAAGTCAAATATGGTGAACTTGCAGAAACGGCTAATACATTTTGTCCAATCGCAAAGATAGAAATAGGAGCTAAGTCCTTCAATGGGTCATAGTTTAATTTTGGATACACATGTGGAGCGATCGTCATCCATGAGGTCGCCCCGACCAAAAGTGTATAACCATCAGGCATAGCCTTAGCAACTGCCTCAGCGCCAATAATCCCTCCGGCGCCTAAACGATTATCTAAAATAATTGGCGCTCCTAATTGTTCAGTCAACTTAGGAGCCATCAATCGAATTAAAGTGTCAGTCGCAGAGCCTGGGCTTTGAGGAATAATGATACGAATCGGCTTATTCGGATAGTTGGTATCGCCTGAGGGTTGGGAAAAAACAAGAATAGGAAATAGACATAAACAAATAAAACTAAAATACCCTCTAAACTTCATACTCGTCCTATATTTTTCTAATAACCTATCTAGGTCATTCCATTAAAGCTTCAAACTCTTTTAATAAGCAACATTCTCTCTAAATCTTTATACCATTAACTTCCCTGGATTCTTCAGATACTTATTTTTAATGGCGTCGGCTGTCCAATACGCTAATGCACCCACCAACCCTGTAGGTTGATATGCGCTGTTATGCGGAAAAACACTAGCCCCCAGAATAAACAAATTCGGGCAATCCCAACTCTGCTGGTATTTATTCACCGCACTATTCGCCGGTGAACTTCCCATAATGGTGCCGCCAGTACTATGCGTACTTTGATAAGGAACAATATTCCAAGAACGTTTTACAGCATTTGCCTTCGAAAACTTTGTGGGATTTAAAGCCTGTACCATTTGGTTGACGACAGCGGCACCGTGGGTGTCTAGTTTCAACTCGTTTTCTTGGTAATCAAAAGTAAGTCGCATTAATGGCTGACCAAATGCATTTTTATAGGTTCGGTCAAGATCATAGTAATTATTTCGATGTGGAAGCACTCCTGAGCGAGTCGTGATACTCATGGCGGTTTGATACCATTTGGCAGTTTCTGCTTTCCATTGACTTCCCCACATTGGAGTACCACTTGGCACAGGACGATAACCAATCGGTAAATTGGTGTTATGGCCTGCCGAGACGATATACCCTCCAACAAAACCTGCTTGAGTCCGGTCAAAGTTCCAGTTCCCATGAAAGTCATCAATCACGGTATTTGTCCCGCCAGCATTGATAAAAGGATTGAAATGGCGCCCTTCAAAAAATAATTCTGCGCCAACTCCGGTGTCATAAGCGTAATTTTTTCCAATAATACCTTTACCTGTCGTTGGGTCATATGGTTTGCCAATATTGGATAAAAGCATTAAATGAACATTATTAAAGGCAAATGCACACATCAAAACTAAGGCTGCCGGTTGTTCAAATTCATCACCAGTCTTGAGATTGGTATAGGTCACTCCAGTGACTTTTTTACCATCTGAATCTTTGTTGATTTTAGTTACCCAACAATGGGTTTTGAGCTCAAAGTTGGGTTTAGTCATCGCAATCGGTATCACGGTCATTTGTGGTCCGCCTTTTGCATTGGCTTCACATCCGAAGCGTTGGCAATAGCCGCAATATTGACAAGCCCCAAAGTGCGATCCATCAGGATTCGTGTAGGCTTTTGAAGCGTTAGCTGATGGTCTTGGGAATGGATGATATCCCTGACTCTTCGCTACATCTTCAAATATTTTTGCTGAAAGAATACTTTTTAATGGAGGTAATGGATATTCATTCTTTCTAGCACCTTCAAAAGGATTACCGCCTACCTGAACAACGCCATTGATATTCCCTGCTTTTCCTGAGACCCCTGCGATCTTTTCAAATTTATCGTAGTAAGGCTCTAATTCAGCATAAGTAATTCCCCAATCCTGGATCGTCATATCAGGAGGAATAAAGTTCTTACCATAACGCTGCTCATAATTCGACCGAATTTTAAATTCCATATCGGTCCAACGCCAGGTTCCACCACTCCAATGGATGGCAGATCCACCAACTCCTTCTCCTGGTAAAAAAGATCCAAGTCTTCTGACAGGAAGCGCTTCTTGGCTTGGGTTATTTCTGGCAGTCAGAGTATCTCTGGAGGCATTTTGCATTAACTCTTGACGCCCAACATACCGAAGTTCATCTCGAATATTAGGTAATGAGTAATCATCGGCAGCCGTTTTTAAATCACCTCTTTCAAGAGCAACCACTGAGAGTCCAGCCTCAGAAAGCTCCTTCGCCAAGATCCCTCCTGTCCAACCTAAGCCAACAATGACCACATCTACTTCTTTTAATTTTGTAGACATCTGAATCCCCTTAGCTTAGATCAGCGATGCCAAACATCGGCGCAGTATATTTCTTGTCAAAATATTTTTCGACATCCTGTGCATGGGTTGCAACTGCTCCAGGAAATCCGACCAACTTCCAACCAGCTTTGTTTTTGTTACCGCCATATATCGGGTCAGAGAACATACCTTCCATCACGTTTTGATACAACATCGAAAAGAAAACGCCACTAGGCGGTCCATCAGCAAAATCCACTTTACCAGCTCTTAAGTTAAGGAGAAACTCCTCTAGTTGATTACTCGTAATCTGAGATACTCGCTTACCGTAATTTTTGACACAAAATAGATTCGACTGCTCAATAGACATCCGATAAAGATCGGCAGGTGTCAGTGGTAACTGATAACCCTGCGTTGGCAGCCCTTTTTTCCAAGGTCCTGATTGATAAAGTCGGTCACCCTTACCCCAAGATCCCGCTAATACTCGATCAATGAAATGATGAATCCCAATATCAGTACCCTGTGGGCTTAACTGATCAGCGGGTATCATGTGATTGACTACTCGTTCAATAAATTCTTGCTCAGCTAAGTTAAAAAAAACATACCCGGAAGTCTCAGAAGAGCTATTTTGATTTGATGTATTGGGGGCAGCATCTGCTGCTAAAGCACTTGACGTGATGGAGGATGTGACAGCTACTGAGGTTCCAACCAAAGCTCCTTTTAAGAAACCGCGACGATCTGAATTTTTATTGTCCATAAAACTACCTTTTAAGATGGTTAAGGTTTGAGTGTTGCTAAATACGCAATCAGTGCGGATCTTTCGGCTGAACTACTCAAGCCGGAGTAGGGCATCCTATTCCCCGGAATCGCAACTTGTGGATTCTCTAAAAAAGCGTTCATCGTGTCTTGATTCCAAACGCCATTCGTACTTCTTAAGGCCTTCGAATATCGATAGTCTGAAACCGCACCAATTTTACGGTTCATGATTCCAGCAAGACTTGGGCCAATTTGATGAACATTGGACTCCACGCTATGGCAAGCAATACATTGACTAAAAACACTTTTTCCAGCACTGATATCTTGCCCAAATGAAACTTGGATAAAACCCACATTCAGCAGTAAATATATTGCTTTTAAACCATTGTTGTAATTGTTTTTCATAGGTCTCATGATGATGTTTTAATTTAAATCATAGTCTAATTAAAATTAAGGATAAGTAAACCCTTTATGACTCAGTAATACCCTAATAGAGGAGATATTTTTTAATAGCTTAATTTTTTTGAAGTATACAAGGACTTTTTTAGTCTAATTTCGCGCCTGCATCTTGAACCACCTTGGACCACCGTGGCATCTCTTTTGCCAAAAATTTCCCAAATTGTTCTGCATTTAAATAAGCAGGATCTGCTCCTTGCTCTATCATGCGCTTTTCAATGTCAGGAGAAACTAAAGCTTCTTTAAAAGCATTACTCAATTTATCAATAATTGTCACTGGGGTATTTTTAGGTGCTAAAACACCATAAAAACCAACAACTTCTAAATTTGCTACTCCAGTTTCAATTGCTGTGGGAACGTCTGGCAAAGCTGGATTTCGCTTAGCACTTGTAACGGCGAGCACTTTGAGTTTGCCCTGATTCGCGAGCACAGCTGCGTGTGGCACTGAATCCGCCATAAAATCAACATGTCCCGCAATGAGGTCTGTAAATGCTGGTGCAGAACCTTTATAAGGAACATGAACCATCTTGATACCAGTTTCATGCATCAACATTTCTGGGACAAGATGAGAAATCCCACCATTCCCCGCAGATGCATAATTTAACTTTCCATTATTCGTTTTTGCATACTGAATAAATTCTTTTAAGGTTTTGGCTGGTACTTGATTATTCACCATCAATGCGAGTGGTTGTTGGGCAGTTCTAGCGATCGGGGAAAAGTCAGTCAGAGTGTTATAGGGCTGTACGGTATAAATAGCAGGATTAATCACCATCGTGCCAGTGTTGGCAAGTAAAAGGGTATAGCCGTCAGGAGTTGATTGAGCAACAAATTGCGCTCCAACTGAACCACCTGCCCCAACTTTGTAATCCACAATGATCGTTTGACCTAAAGAGGATTGCAGTTTTTCCATCAGAAGTCTGATGTGCTGATCTAAAGGTCCCCCAGCGGTAAAACCAATGATGATTTTGATGGGCTTTTCAGGAAAAGCTGAATAAGCATAACCAGAAAAAAAGAACGCTATAAAAAGAAAAAAGAATGTGGCTATTCGATTTTTTTGAGAGGAATTTCTAAACATTAAGTACTACCTCCTAAATGTTCAACAGTTCTTAGAAGTATATATTGACTTTACCTCTATCTATTTATTGCAATAGTCATTGCCCAATGAAGATCATTACTTTGAAGATTAAGTATTAAACCGAACCCTATTTAAAAATCAATTTAATGTTAAATTAGTTGAAATCATACAAAAATAAATGGGGACCTACATGCTTCAAAGAACTTTTTTGAAAATAATTATTTCTTGCTGTATTACTTCTATTTTCTTGCTACAGAATGCATCTGCACAATCAAACTATCCAAATAAAACTGTCAAGATTATTGTCCCCTTTGGGGCAGGAGGTACAGGGGATATCTTGGCGAGAATCTTTGCGCAGTATTTGGAAGGACAAACCAAGCAAAGTGTTTTTATAGAAAACAAGCCTGGTGCAAGTGGTATCTTGGGGACAGAAGCTGCAAAAAACGCAGATCCGGATGGATATACTTTGCTGCTATCAACCAACACTACCCATGCAGCGAATGTCAGCTTATTTAAAAAGTTACCGTATGACCCCACTAAAGATTTTATCAATATTGCTTCTTTTGGTTATGTATCAATGGTCGCCACAACATCTCCAGGATCTCCATTTAATTCAATAAGTTCATTAGTAACTTATTCGAAAAACAATCCAGGAAAAGTGTTTTATGGCTACTATAACTCGGCATCTTTAATGTCTGCGGAACAATTAAAGGTTCGTTCTGGCGCTAATTTAACAGGTGTTTCATATAAAACCATTGGTAATGCTATTACTGATTTAATGGGGGGGCAGATTCAACTATTATTTTTAGAAACGGCATCTGGTGCTAGCTTCGTTGAAAGTGAAAAAATACTTCCAATAGGTGTGACTAGTGTTCAACGTTATAAAAAATGGCCTAATGTTCCAGCGATTGCAGAAACTTATCCAGGATATGAATTAACCGCTTATCTCGCCCTCAGTGCTCCAGCTAAAACTCCACCTGATATTGTTCATGCCTTAAACCTTTGGGTCAACAAATCCTTAAGTGACCCAACGGTAAAGGCAAAATTTGATAGTCTAGGCATCTACTCTCAGCCGATGAGCCTTGAGGAGATGAAAAAATACGTTCAATCAGAAATAGATCGGTGGATTAGTTACGCCAAGAATTCAGGCATAGAACCACAATAAGGGATTACAGCCTATAAAAATTAACAGCGTTTTCATAGAAAATCTTTTTTTGCTCGTGATCATGATATTCCGACATAACTTTTTTATAGCCTGCAAATAAATCTGCATAGCTTGAATGTAACTTCTCTAAGGGAAAATTACTGCCATAAATAGTTCTATCAACCCCAAAGATTTGAATGGAGTCTCGGATTACTTGTCTTAACTGAGCTTGAGTAACGCCTAAGGAAAACATTCCTAAACCAGATAATTTAATATGTACATTAGGAAGGGCCGCCAAAGACATCAATGCAGCTCGCCATTGATCGATCATCAATTGTGAACGATCATTTAACATGCCGCTGTGCAACAAAATAAAATTGACGCTCGGAAAAGCTTTGACAAGCTCGAGCGCAAAAGGCATTTGAGCCGCAAATATTTGTAACTCAAAATGCAAATTATATTTTTCTAAAAAAGCAAAGCCTCTTCTGAATTCAGGAGTATTACAAAGATCTGGGCGACTTACTGCTCTTCGAATAGGATGGCTATCCCAATGGAGTTGTTGACGTACACCGCGCACATTAGGAAATTGAATTTGCGCCTTGATTTTATTTTCAATATCAGGATCTGTTAAATCTGCCTGAAAAGTAATTCCATGGGGATGGCCATGTTTATCTGCAATCGCTTGTAACCATTTAGTTTCTTCTAGTCCTTTATCAGCACCCCAATTTGCAGTGACATGAACAGACTTGGTAACCCCTTCAGGTGATACATCGTGTAACCACTCTTCAATGGGGTAATCTCTTCTTAATCCAAAATAATCTCCTGCCATTCTTGGCAAAGCGGGATCTTGAAGCCATCCAATGTTTTTACGTTCCCAAATATGGTAATGTGTATCAATAACTGGTCCTGTGTAAGCCATGCTATCTCCTTATTTTTATGAAAGAATATTATTGCATAAATGATTTTTGATATTCTCTTAAAATGAAATCGATTTTTTTAACGATTAATCTTTGAGCAGAAAATCAATTCGTAATTGAATTTTTAGAAAGACTTTCATGAAATTTCTCACCTTTAGCATAAAAAATAAAATATCTTACGGCGCCTTAAATGATTCTGGGGTCATTGATTTAGGTTCAAGAATCCCTAATAGTTCTTTAATGAGTTCTCTATCCAATAGCTCACTTGATAAACTTCAAGATCTCACCCTTCGACACAGCGCGGACTACTCTTTATCAGAGATTCAATTTCAAAAACCGCTTCTTCATGAAGGACGATATATCTGCGTAGGGAGAAACTATAAAGGTCATCTTGCAGAAGCGAATATGAAACTCCCCGATTTTCCAAGTATGTTTATTCGACTAGAAAATTCTGTAGTGGCAAATCATAAAAATATTATTTTGCCAAAAATTTCCAATCATTTTGATTTCGAAGGTGAACTAGCTGTAATCATTGGAAAAGCAGGAAGGCATATTCAACGAAAAGATGCTTTACATCACATCGCGGGTTACTCCATCTTTATGGACGGTAGTATTCGTGACTTTCAATTTCAACACTCTCTTACTGCTGGCAAAAACTTTTACCATACTGGTAGTTTTGGTCCCTACCTTGTTACAGAAGATGAGGTAGGTGATCCTACAGCATTAGACCTTCATACCAGGTTAAATGGCGTGGAAGTACAGCATACAAAAACGGATGATCTCATTTTTGATATTCCTTACTTAATTGAATACATTTCAAGTTATACCGAATTACTACCGGGAGATATGATTGCAACAGGTACTCCCGAAGGTGTTGGCTTCGCAAGAAATCCACCCTTGTGGATGAGGCCAGGAGATCAATTAGAGGTAGAAATATCTCATCTTGGAATACTGAAAAATACGGTTGCCGCAGAAGTTTAAATTTTTCAGTTCATTCCGCTTGGAGATTTGTCTAAAAGCGAATGATGAATCTCTTGAATATTGGATACGCCACAAAGTTGCATTGTCCTCTTTAACTCATCTTGCAAAATCGCTAACGCGTGATGAGCGCCCTCTTCTCCCGCCGCAATTGCTCCGTAAAGCGTTGCTCGACCAATAAGTACGCCATCCGCACCACTGGCAATTGCCTTCACAATGTCTCCACCTCGTCGTATACCACCATCGATGTACACAGGGATTGCTTGATTTACTGCTTTGGCAATATTAGGTAGTGCATCTAGAGTTGCTATGACTCCATCCAGTTGACGACCTCCATGGTTTGAGACGACGATCGCATCACATCCCATTTTGACAAGCCTCATCGCATCCTCAGGATTCAACACACCTTTGATAATTAATTTCCTGGGCCATTGGTCCCGAATGCGTTGCAGTCTTTCCCAATTAAACGAAGGGTCATAATTTTTACCTACAGATGATCCTAGATTTTGCTTTGTGGCACTTTGACTATCGAGGCCAATTAAGTTTTCCAACTCTGGAATACCCCTAAACAGCATTGGTAAAGCCCACAATGGCCTAGAGGAAAAATCCATCAAGTTACGTAAAGTGAGATGGAACGGGATTTTGAAATCATTCCGAAAATCTCTTTCACGCTTGCCACCCACAGGTAAATCAACCGTAATCATTAAGGCCTCATAATCGGCATCCTGAGCGCGCTGTACTAATTGATTAAAAAAATCTTGATTTTTTAAAATATAGGCTTGAAACCAATGTCGGCCTGGCGCATCTTTAGCAATCTGCTCAATAGATGCAGTCGCAGTAGTTGATAAGCAATACGGAATATTAAAAATCGCTGCCGCTTTAGCAATCGCGATGTCGCCTTTAGGCCAACCAAATCCAACAGCACCAGTCGGAGCAATGGCGCAGGGCATGGCACTAGGACCACCCAGCATGGGGGCAGAATAATCTATTTGAGAAACGTCATTCAGAACTTGCGGAATAAATCTTTTTTCTTGAAATGCTTTCACATTCCTTTGTAGAGTTAATTCATCCTCTGCGCCACCGTCAAAAAAATCAAAGATGGCCTTAGGAAGCCTTTTTTTAGCATGCGAACGCAAATCAGCAATCGAATAAAATCGTTGTATAGATGAGCTCATCCTGAGATATTAAAGCATTCCGAAATTTATATCCAAAATGTTGGATCTATACTCATGGGATTATCCCAACTTGTCATTTATACGAATATCTTTTTTGAGAAAGCAGGAATTTTGCGTGCTTATCTTTAACGCGTAATGAAAGGGTTTTCGTCATCGCCATATACTGTATATTTTAATAGTGCTAGACTATAGCAGCAACATTTACATCATGTTACGTCACTTATCCCCCAGCTAAAGCAAGGGGTTTTGTGACGCGTTTTGGATAAATAAGCTAATACAGCCATGAATTGATTGATATGCATGTTATTTCAGAAAATAAAATATTAGGTGCCAAAGTCGTTGATGCCGACTTATCCCAACCACTTTCTCATCACGATCGTGAGCTCATTATTCAATGGCTAGGAGAATATGGTGTTTTAGCTTTTACAAACCAAGAACTCAGTCCTCGACAACTGCGTGACTTTAGTGGTAATTTTGGTGAGCTAGAAATCAATGTGGCAAAAATTGCTCAAGATCCTGAGTTACCAGAAGTGATGACTTTATCGAATATGGTTGAAGATGGTAAACCACTGGGTCTAGCTGATGCCGGACAAGACTGGCACACCGATATGTCGTATAGCAAAATGATTGCCTTCGCCAATATTCTGTATGGCATCAAAATACCCCACCGCAATGGTAAATCCTTGGGAAATACAGAGTTTTCGAATATGCATGCGGCCTATGAAGGCTTACCTAAAGATATTGCCCAAGTCTTAGAAAATAAAACTATTACCCATGATTTTAATAAATTCTGGGAAAAAATGCGGCAGGAAAAAGGTAGCTCTCGCCCACCACTCACTCCAGAACAACTTCGTGCTAAACCTCCTGTTTCACATCCAGCGATATTGGTTCATCCAACATCAAAAAAGAAAGTTCTATATGCCAATCCCGGATACTCCATCAGAATTAATGAACTGCCAGAAGATGAAAGTAATGAACTTCTGAACTTCTTATTCGAGCATCAATTACAAGAAAAATATCGCTATGCTTTCGAGTGGGAAGAAAAAAATGTGCTGATGTGGGATAACATTTGGACTATCCATAATGCCGTGGCAGACTATCGCCCTGATGAGCATCGCTATATCAAACGTTGTCAAGTTGCCGCTAACTTATTTTTTTAATCTAACTCGGAATAATCCTCCTATGAGTCACCTATATAAGAAACTTTTTTGTCTGTTTGGGTTGATGTGTAACTTATCTGCCGTTGGGCAAACTTACCCAATAAAGCCGATCAAAGTAATGATTGGCTTTGCGGCCGGAGGTCCAACTGATGTCATTGCACGTGTTTTAGCGCAAGATATGACGGCAACTCTGGGTCAATCAGTCATTGTCGAAAATAAAGCTGGCGCAAACGCTAAAATTGCTACCGAGTTTGTTGCCCAATCTCCTGCAGATGGATATACCCTGCTTTTTGCCTCCTTGTCACATAATGTCAATGCGATTATGTTTAAAAAACCCGGCTATGATCCTATTGGAAGTTTTGAACCAATTACCTTAGTTGCCGATCTGCCCATGATTCTTGTAACAGCTTATAACTCTCAAATCAAAACGCTGCCTGATTTTGTGAAAACTGCGGCTGATAAACCAGGTACTATTAGTTATAGCTCATCAGGCAATGCGGGCTCATCTCATTTAGCTGGAGCACTCCTCGCTACAGAAGCAAACATTGATCTCATTCATGTTCCATTTAAAGGAAATGCACCGGCCTTGACTGAAGTGATGGCTGGAAATGTCAACTTTATCTTCTATCCAGTGATTGGTATTGCTGATCTTGTGTCTCAAAAACGTCTGTGGCCTCTGGCCGTTGGAACCTTAAAGCGTCATCCAGACTTCCCAAATACTCCAACTATGGAAGAACTTGGATATAAAGGCTTTGATGCAACCGCACCATGGGTAGGTATGCTCGCTCCCGCTGGAACACCTGCAAGCATTGTTCAAAAAATTGATAATGCGGTACAAATAGCTCTAGCTAAACCGGAAATTCGCAAGCGACTGAATGATCTTGGAGCGATCGTTGTTGGTAGCCGTCCTAATGAATTTAAATCTTTTTTAGTGAAAGATAAAATTCATTGGAAAAAAGTCATTGACGCTTCAGGGCTCAAGCCAGAATAAGTCTCAACTCCTCTGAGAAACAATCCTGATAAGCCGCTAATGCGAGTCTAACAGGAGTTTAATTCTTGGGAATATTCGCTTCAATCAGCGAGTAAAGCCGTGATCTCCAAGATTAACTGATACTTGTTTCACTTCGGTATAACTCTCAAGCATACCCTCTAAAGAAAACTCTCTACCAGAACCACTTTGCTTCATGCCACCATAGGAATGCCCAAGCTGTTGCCCACCACCTTGGTTGACCATGACCCAACCAGCATCCAATGCATGCGCAATGCGCAGTGCAGGCGCCCCTCCTCTAGCCCAGACAAAGGCAGCTAAACCATACTGCAACTGGTTAGCCCTCTCAATGACATCAGCTTCATCACGCCATGTTGAGACAGACAACACTGGCCCAAAGACCTCTTCGCGTGTCATTCTGACTTCTTCCGGTAAATTTAAAAAAACCGTTGGCTCGAAAAAATACCCGTGTGATAACGGTCCGGTTGTCGGTGGTAAGCCTCCCATAATTAAGGAGCTAGGCGACGCTTCTATCGCCTCTTGGACATAAGAACTGACTCGTGAAAATTGCTTAGCATTGACTAAAGATCCTGTATCACTCTCTTCGTTCAAAGGATCTCCAACACGCATTTTTTTAAGTTTATCAGTTAGTGTTGCCAAAAATGAATCCGCAATAGATTCGTGTAAAAACAGTCTCGAACCTGCTGTACAGGACTGACCCTGACGAGTAAATCGCATAGCAGTAATAACGCCATCCGCAGTGTAGTTATGATCAACATCGGGTAATACAATCTGCGCACTTTTACCACCCAACTCCAAAGATACTGAAGCAATACGATTACTCGCCGCAGCCAAGATGGATTTACCAACTGCGGTTGATCCTGTAAAGGATACTTTAGGAATATCTGGATGCTCCGCAATCGCAGCGCCACATTCAGCACCGTAACCCGTCAAGACATTTAAAACTCCTGGAGGTAAAGATTCAGCACAAATTCTAGCCATTTCTAATACGGCCATGGGTGCTTCTTCCGATGCTTTTAAGACCATTGTGTTTCCCGTCATAATGGCTGGCGCAATTTTTAGAGCAGCCAACATGAGAGGGGCATTCCAGGGCACAATCGCTCCCACAACACCGTAGGGCTCGCGACGGGTGTAATCCAGGTTTTCTGGATTTAAATACATCGTTTTACCTTTTAATTCACGAGCAAGTCCTGCCACATATCGAAATATGTCTACAGTAACTGAGGCTTCTCCACGACTTTGCGTTCGCAGTGCATTGCCATTTTCAGTACTAATCAAGCGAGCAATTTTTTCTTTATTTGCTTCTAATCCATCCGCAATTGCAAACAGCATCTTGCCTCGGTCAGCTGCTGCACTTCTCTTCCAAGAATGAGAAGCTTGCTTGGCAGCCGCAACTGCTAGATTGACGTCACGAGAATTTGCACGAGGGACTTTGGCAAATACTGTTTTAGTGGACGGGTTCTCCACATGAATCCAATCGCCATCGACGCTGTCAACCCATTGACCATTAATGAGCATTTGTTGAGTTACGATCGTTTCTGCCATTTCTTTTTCTCCTTAGATACAAATAAGTTTTACTATTTTCCCAGCAAAGACATCTATCCTATTTTAATAGACTTCGTCTTTAATCTAACCCCAGTCCATGTCTTTGAGAAAACTCTTTATTCCATCATAACGTAGTTCTTTTTCATCTCGGGGAGTGCCTCATCACTAACTAGAGAAACTTTTACATCCCTTGGGATTTACATAGTCTTAACAATCACAACTTACTTTGACGTAAGTTGTTAAAAAAATCGGGGCTGCATGAAGGTACGCACCAGATTCTCATATTTAAAGCCCATCGATGAAGTGTGCTTTGTTTTAGAATATGCTCTATCGTATACAAAATTCGCAATTTCAACCTGCATCATTTTATTTGGAGTATCTGATGGCCTTATTTCTCATTGGTCTGGTTATTTTTCTATGTAGTCATTCTTGTCGCATATTTGCTGAACCATGGCGTACAAAAATGATTACTCAATTGGGTGAAAAGAAATGGAAAGGGCTTTACACCATCATTTCATTGACGGGTTTCGTTGTGATGGTCGTGGGATATGGGCAAGCTAGACAAAATCCGATCTTACTTTGGCAACCTACTAGCGCAGGTATACATCTGGCTCTAGTGCTAAATCTCTTCACATTCATCCTCTTGGCTTCAAGCTCACCAACAAATAATGCCATTCGTCTTAAAGTAAAACATCCGATGATATTAGGGGTCAAAGTATGGGCTCTCGCCCATCTTTTCGCCAACGGAACTCTAGTTGATTTGATCTTATTTAGTTCTTTTTTAATCTGGGCAGTTCTGGATTTTCGATCAGCTAGAAAGCGCCCCTTTGATGTACCTGAATCTGCTGTCATTAGTAAAAAAGCGACGTTTATTTCTGTGATTTCAGGGATTGTTGTTTGGGCCATATTTGTGTTCTGGTTACACGAAGTTCTCATCGGTGTATCACCTTTTATGCACCTTCGTTAATTTTTTCATGAGTATTAAATATTTTTTAGCAAGTTCATTACTTATCATGTTGTTGATTGGATGCGACTCGCAAAAACCTAAAGTAGAAGCCATCGATCATCAATCAAAGACGATTCAATGCACGCTGAATGGTAAACCGTTTCAAATGGATATTAATCAAGGCTCTTTAGAGGGAAATCTTTATATTGACGGTAAAGAATTGAGATTTGAATTACTAAAATTTAGTAATGAATATCAAATCATTATTCGATTTGATCCTGAAGTAGGTCAATTGAAGTTCAATCAAGCGAATAATCAACTATTCCAACTTCGGTATGGTCAAGAACGACTAGAGCCTTGCACGACGCAAGTTAAAAGTACTTAAGTCTTCTTTTGATGATTGATACCCTCATCCGGTTTCTAGGTAGGTAAAGATCCCCCAATCTGAACTACAATGGGGATTAACTGATAACTATTCGCTGTACTGAAGGTATGCCTCCCACCGAAAAAAAACCAAGTCTATCCAATATTGGATCTCTCAAAGCATTACTGCCATTTTTAAAGCCATATAAAAAACAGTTTTTCATAGCTGGGTTTAGTTTGGTTTTAGCTGCTTGCGCTACTCTTGCCGTTCCTTTTTGCTTTCGAGAAATTATTAATCTGGGCTTTCATTCATCGAGTAGCAGTCAAATCAACACGACTTTTATTCAGTTATTTTTAGTGGCGAGTGTAGTTGCCTTTTCTACTGCTCTACGTTTTTATATGGTTTCTTGGTTAGGTGAACGGGTGACCTCTGACATTCGAAAAGTGGTCTATGGTCACGTCTTGCAACAAAGTCCCGAGTTTTTCGAAAGCACCCAAAGTGGAGAAATTCTGTCACGACTGAATACAGATACTACTCTGATTCAGACGCTCGTAGGGACGAGTATTTCGATGGCGGTCCGAAATGCACTTTTATTATCAGGTGGACTAGTAATGATGTTCATTACTAGTGTTAAATTATCGATTCTGATTCTCGTCATGCTTTTACTCACGGTGATCCCAACGATGATTCTGGGACGTCGGGTTCGTAAATTGTCGAAAAATTCGCAAGATAAAATTGCCGATGCATCAGCCCTCGCTGGTGAAAAACTCAATGCGATTTCAACGATTCAATCATTTACGAATGAAGCTTCTGAGGCCAAATTATTTAATCAATATGTTGAAACATCATTCCTGACAGCGAGAATCAGAACAGTTGCTAGGGCAAATCTAACATTTATTGCTATTTTGCTAGGCTTCTCAAGCATTATTCTGATCCTTTGGTTAGGTGCTTATGCTGTCACTAGAAATGAGTTATCGAGTGGCGAACTGACACAATTTATTTTATATACAGTCATTGTTGCAGGTGCGATTGCTGTGGTGGCTGAAGTTCTTGGAGATACACAACGAGCGATCGGTGCAAGTGAAAGACTCTTGGAGCTACTCAATCTCAACTCTAGTATTAAAAGTCCAAATCACCCAGAGCATCTAACCTTAGGGCAAAAACACGGTATTCAATTAGAAATTCAAGGTCTGAACTTTCATTATTCATCAAACCCTAATCCAGTTCTTTCAGATATTCATTTGAAAATAAATCCAGGGGAAAGAATCGCAATCGTAGGTCCTTCTGGCGCCGGAAAAACGACGCTATTTCAATTACTTTTACGTTTTTATGATCCTCAGTCTGGGTCTATCAAATTAAATGGTATTGATATCAAACAATTAGAGTTGCAAGAATTACGGAAATTAATTGGTATTGTGCCCCAAGATGTGGTGATTTTTTCAACTAATGCGATGGAGAATATCCGCTATGGCAAAGAGGGCGCAAGTGATGAAGAGGTTTATCACGCAGCTCATTTGGCTGCCGCTGACGAATTTATTACTCGCTTGCCAGATGGATATCAAACGTTCTTAGGCGATCGTGGTATTCGGTTATCTGGTGGACAAAAACAACGGATTGTAATTGCTAGAGCATTATTAAAAAACCCGCCTCTACTGTTACTAGATGAGGCGACGAGCTCGCTTGATGCAGAATCAGAAAACCTCGTTCAACAAGCACTTGAGGGAGCTATGAAAAATCGTACAACTCTAGTCATTGCCCACCGACTTTCTACTGTTAAACAGGCCGATCGTATTATCGTGCTAGAGCACGGACGAATTATTGAAACAGGAACACACAATAGCTTAATTGAGCAAGGCGGTCTATATTCTCATTTAGCAAAATTACAATTTACGGATGCGCCGCAGCTTAATAAACTTCGACTGAAAGATTAATCAATGCCATTGACTATCAGACAGACCTCCTCCAATGGCAACATATAATGCAACGCTATCTTGATACCTATTGGCTAATGATTGAAGATAATCAATTTGCGCATGATGTAACTGAATGTCTGCAGACAGCACATCGGAATAATTGATTAAACCTGCCTGATAATTAATCTTGGCGAGTCGTAAAACTTCCATGCTGGACTTTTTCAAATTAGTATTTGCGTCAAATAACTGGGCATTATGTTCTATGGCTGTTAAACAATCTGCAACTTGAGAAAACGCGTCAAGAACTACTTGACGATAGCTTGCCTGACTGAACTTAAAAAAATCTTTTGCTGCCTGGCGCCCATAAAATAATGAGCCTCCTTGAAAAATAGGAATATTGATCGAGGGACCTATGGACCAAAACTCCTGATTAGGACTCGATAAATTCGCAAAACTATTACTAGCAATACCAAAGCCAGCTCCAAGAGTGATGCTGGGAAACATATTAGCTGTTGCTACACCTATATTAGCGCTAGCAATATGTAATTGTGCTTGCGCAGATAAGATATCTGGTCGCTGACGTACTAAATCAGAAGGTAAACTAACTGGCATATCTAAAGGTAGTGATAAGTCTTCTAGAGAAAATTTAGGAATCATGACATGGGAAGGATCTACGCCTTCTAATGAAGCTAACAGATGATCAGCTTGACTTAATTTTTGTCGAAGAGGAGCCAACAAAGCTTCATTTTTAGAAATATCCTCTAAGAGAAACAATATCGTTGAATATGTTTTAACTCCGCCAGTTACTTGAGCATGTGCTAATTTCAGCTGTTCTTTCTCAAGCACAATTAATTCTTCTGTTTGGCGAATCACTTGTTGATAAGCAGTGCGCGCAATACTTGTATTGACGATATTCGATGACAACATGAGATAGGTGGCGGCATGGATGTGGCGTTGTAAATCAACTTGGGCTTTTAAAGCTTCGACTTGACGGCGTCCCCCCCCAAATACATCAAGTGTATAACTAACATTCGCACTCGCGGTAGTTAAATTAAAGATAGATCCTTGATTAGATTGTCCTAAAAGAGCTGGTGAAATTAACTGTCTAGAAGCGCCAATACTCAACCCAATATGAGGAAAAAAAATTCCATATCCGGCACGTAATAAATCCTGACTTTGAAGCAGTCTTGCCTCAGATGCTTTTAAATTCTCATTATTATTGATCGATTTCTCTACAACGGCATTGAGAGCGTCCGATTGAAATAATTGCCACCACTCCAAAATAGCCGATTGACCTAATTCGAAATTTTGTTGTGTAACTTGAAGTTCTTTATTTATAGGCGCAAAGCCACCAACTTCATATCCCACATTGCTTGGTGGCGGTGGTTGAATAAAGTCTGGCCCAACCGCGCATGCCGTTAAAAAAGTAATGGCATATAGACTATATATTTTTCTATCGAACATCATTCTTACCGATATACACATCCACTAATTGCCCAGGAAATATCGTAATATCTTTAGGTGTTTCAAAACTAAAAATAACTGGTAACACACGCACATCCACTCGTTCAGTTCTTTGATTAGAAAGCTGAATCTTGGGAGATACAAATGGCTGTAATCGAACAATTTTTAAAGATACCCTTGTACTCGAACCCCGAATAAACATATACGCATCAATATCTTTTATATTCGGGAGTCTTTGTAGGAGAATCTCATCTACATAACAACGTACCGCTAAAGAACGATCACTTGATCCCATGACTAAAATAGGTTGTGACTGCTGGGTATAGGTGTCATAGACCCCTTGAGGAGAGATATAACTCCCTAATGATGTATTTACGGCAAAAATATGGCCATCAACTTGTACTTTAATTTGATACTTTGCTAATAAACTACGTGCAGAGTTATATTGCTTTTGACTAACTTCAACATTAGCGGTTGCTAATAGAACCGCATTTTCAGCATTATCTAAAATATCCTTACTGACCGAGCGTGAATCGATCTCTGAAGCCATTTTTTGTTTCTGATAACTCTCTGTTACGGTTTTTAAGGAAGCTTTGGCAGATTCGATTTGAGCTTGAGCCAGCTCCGTGGCAGCTGTTGGAATAGAATCTTCAATTTGTAATACAACACTACCACGTTTAACCTCTTGACCTTCTTTGACCAATATTTTATTGACGACACCTGAGACTTCAGGATAAATATTCACATTCGATCCACTATTTTGTAGAGCTTCAACAATTCCCTTGGCATAAATACCTTCCGCATAGGGATTTGACGCTGGTTCAAACGCTGGTGGCAAAGCATCTTGTTTGCGCGCCAAAAAATAAGCAGTCGTTATCGCCAAAAGAATCCCTAAACAAGCTAAAGAAATAAGGAGTTTATTCTTCATATTGGCTTTCTTTCTATACCTAATAATTTTCCATCTTCCATTTTCATAATGGCATCAGCAAATTCAAAAATTCGGTTATCGTGAGTCACGATGATGATGCAACGGTTTTCATTCAAAATATTCGTTTTTATAAACTCAATAATTTTTTTACCAGTATCTCCATCTAACGATGCTGTTGGTTCATCAAACACCAACATATTTGGCTGTGAAACAATCGCTCGTGCAATCGCTACCCTTTGCTGCTCCCCACCACTTAACTTTATGGGGGGTAATTGACACTTATTTCCTAAGCCAACAATCTCTAAATATTGAGCTGCCGTGATCAAAGCCTCATCCCAATGAATTCCTTTCAGTATCAGCGGAATGGCAACATTCTCTAACGTTGTCAGCCTTGGAAATAAGTGATAATCTTGAAATACAAATCCAATCAGCTGTAAACGGAAATTCGCTAACTCATTAGGGGATAATTTCCAGAGATCACTCCCATTGACGATGACTTCACCAGAACTCGGTTCTAATATTCCCGAAATCATACTTAATAAAGTAGTTTTACCACTACCGGATGGCCCTACAATGAAAAGCATTTCTCCATTCACGACCTCAAAGCTCACATCTTGAACTGCATGTGTTTTGGTATCGCCCTCTCCGAACCATTTATTTAAATGAACGGCTTTTAGAGCAACGTTTTCCATTTAACCTCTAAAAATATCAAATGGTTGAATTTGTAATACCTTTCGTACACCGATATAACTTGAGAAAATAGCAATAATCACTACCAATACCAATGCAAGCCCAAGAACTAGATAAGTTACCTGCGCAGCATAATCAGGCATATACCATTTCGCAAGAATCATCAAACTTGTCGCAAGACCCACGCCTAGACCATATCCGATCAGGCAAGAAAAAGTTGCTTGTACCAAAATCATTGTGATTAAATCACGGCCCTGAGCGCCGATTGCTTTTAATGCTCCAAATTTATCGATATTTTCTAAAATGAAGGTATAGAAAGTCTGCCCTGAGATGGATAAACCCACAATAAAACTAATGGATGTCATCAATAAAATATTGATACCTATCCCTGTTTTAAATTTATAGAAACTAGCGATCTTATCCGTAAACTGTTCACGAGTGAGGGCCTCATAACCTAAATTCTTGATCTGCTGCTGAATATTCGGAATATCAGCCTCTGATTTTGATTCGATTAAAACAAATGACATCGTAAAACGTGATGAGGGAATATAAGTAATTGCTCTGTTATAGGTGGTATAAAGTGTAGGAACTCCAAATAAACCTGACTGCGATACCTTAGCAATTCCTACTACTTTTACTTGATGATCATTGATTTCAAACTCCGTCCCCATCTTCGGATTTTTTAGTTTATTGAACTCGGCATCTTTGACGACAATAAAGCCATTTTCCGCATAAATATCTTCTATTTTTCCTTCTAACAAATTAGGCCGTCCATACAAAGTGGCATCATCAAGACCAATGATACTTACCCCTTGAAAAGTTCCATCTTGTAATTTCGCTAAAGCACCACCAAAATAAATGGGCTCAGCATGCTGCACCCCTTTGATACTTTTTGCGAAATCTAAAACATAATCTGGCATAGGAATACTACTCGATACATTATTGACCGCTGGATCTAATACCCAAATACGAGCCCCTACATTATTCACTGAGGAAGATGCTCTATACAAAATTCCAGAGAACATCGACATCATCATGACCATTAAAAAAACTGCAAACGTAATACCCATTAATAAAGCATTAAATTTACCTTTATCATTCATTAACAACTTTAGGGCGATTTTGATAATTCCAAACATTTCATAACCTTTTTTACGATCAATAGCGAAGTTTTCTTTTTAAGCAATCTAATCTTTAAGGAGATTCATTGAATCGGTCTATTTTGGCTTCAAGTTCATTCGCTGCTTCAATCAGCCCTTCATAACCTATTCGCATTTGCTCAGGTAAGCTCGGTGTGCCAACCATAATGCCTAGCATTTCAATAATGCTGTAGACAATTCCATAAGCAGCGCCTAAGGCAATACTATTATTTGTGATAGCACTATCTACATGTTTAATCGCTGCATGTAGGTCCTCATATACAGCATCTTTCTTTGGATAAGGTTTTAAGATTGGATGTTTCATATCATTACTCCTTACTTTGCATTCAAATAAAATTCTGAAACAACAAGCACACTCCTGAAGCAGCTATGGAAAATATTAGCTTTTAAAACTTTTCTCTTTTTTACTTTAGGTCTTTTAGGAATATATGTATTGATATTGATCAAATGGAGATAACTTCTTTCAGAGAATACGAGATCTGTATGTCTAGAATTTTTATAATTGCTCAATTTTTCAAAATTCAAGAAAATCAAACAATTATTTTTCATGTGATCAATAAAAATTAGGATGGTGATTCATCTAAAATTGATTCTGCATTTGATGTAGATCAATACGCAAAAGATCTTGCTACCTAGAATGGAAACATCACTGATCCCACTGAATGCCAACTATGCATAAATTGAATGCGCTTCACTTTGCAAAACACTTAATCCGTAATGCCTCGGATAATAAAAGTAATTCTGGTAATGTGGTTGTCATTGGTGGCGCTACTTCGATGACTGGATCGATTGTTTTAGCTAGTCTTGGAGCACTCTATACTGGGTCAGGTTGGGTAAAACTGATCCCTTTAGATCCAAGATTTCCTCATATCATCCAAAGTTTTCCAGAGTTCATGATTTACAAAACAAGTCATAGCCACCCACAAGATATTCTAAAATCAATCCAACCAGACGTGATTGTAATTGGGCCTGGACTTGGGCAAACTGAAACTTCTAAAAGTTGGCTTCTCGCTGCGATTGAATACTACTCTCCACTTATTATTGATGCCGATGGACTTAATTTACTGGCCCTCTATCCAGAGTTTACCAATTTGATATCAGATCGTTTTTGGACAACGATTATGACTCCCCATCCTTGTGAAGCGAGTCGTCTTCTCAATACAACAATAGAAGATGTACAAAAAGATAGGACTGGCGCCATCATGCAACTCATTGAACTTTATAATTCAATTGTCATTTTAAAAGGTCACAAAACCCTCATTGGGATGAAGGCTGAAACTGTTCTCACTTGTCTTGATGGCAATTCTGGAATGGCTTGTGCTGGAATGGGAGATGTCTTAACAGGTGTGATTGCCTCTTTTGTGGCGCAAGGCTTACATCATCATTTAAGCCCTTGGCAGGCTTCTTGTCTAGCCATTGAAGTACACGCTCTAGCAGGTGATTCTCTTGCCAGACAGGGTATTGGCCCAATTGGTATGACACCTAGTGAGCTGGCTAAAGAGATGCGACATATCTTAAATAACGTCATCTAAAGAATCTCCAAAGAACTCCTCATGTAGCGATTGAGGAGCCCATAGATTAGGTATTGAGAATCATGACCGGTACTGAACTATGCATGACAACTTCATTCGCTTCACTCCTTAAAAAGAAGCCTTGTATACCCTTCCTCTTATGCGAAGCCATCATAATCACATCAGCTTGATTGTTGATTGCAGCTTCAATAATTCCATCAGCAATATTCGAATGAAAAATATGTGATGTATCAACTTCAAGATCTTTTGGCAATAAAGCTAGTGCCTTAAGAAATAAACGCTGTGCAAATCTGTTACAAGCGTCTTGATGCTCTTTTTCACTAATAACGAATTGAATAGCCATATCAGAATACATATAAGGTCCTAAAGGATCAGATATATAGGCTAATGTAACCTTTGCCATATCAGTCTTGGCTAATTTAACGACTTCTTTTAAACCTTTTTGAGTCAACTTATCATCACTGATTGGAACTAATATATGTTTAAACATCACATCCTCCTCATTGTTATTTAAACAATAACAAGATCCTTTTCTATCGATTTGATATACATCAAAACTTATCTCATAAAAAAATAAAGTAGGAATTTGACTTAAGTCAATTTTTTTTTGGAAAAAACTTATACAGTGTAATTACCAATAAAAGCATGCCTTAATGAACTTTTGTATGGTTTTTACTTATATTTATTGGAATACCTGAGGAATACATGACCACAAAAACTGAAAATATCACTACGCCAATGAATCAAGCGATTGAGATTGCAAATCGTTACCAATATTTTGGAAGACAATTATTTAATTTAACGATGAGTCAGGCTTTTATTGCTACTGAGGCAACCCACTGATCTGACCTAATTTTTAGTACCACTCCCAAAGAGAGAATTTTTTGATAATCTATCTCTAAAAGGAGTAAAAAATGCCGAAAGGTCAACGTATTAAACCGGAACAAATTGTGATGTTATTGCGTCAAGTCGAAGTTTTGACTGCCAATGGAAAAACACTAGCTCAGGCTTGTAAAGAGG
>CAIPQU010000159.1 GCA_903867305.1 uncultured beta proteobacterium | reverse complement strand
TGGTTTGTTAGAGCAACCTCAACATCATCTCAATGTGCTCACCCGATGGCTGACTATTGTGCAAAGACCATGAAGTGGAAGAGAGTGGTACTGATTGCTGATGATTTAGCTTATGGTCACGAGATGGTTGCAGGATTTCAGCGGGTTTTTGAAGAAAATGGCGGCAAGGTCATTCAAAAGCTATTTCCACCACTGACAGTTCCTGATTATGGAAATTTTTTAGCGCAATTAAAAACCAATGTAGACGGAATCTTCTTGGGGTTTGCAGGATCAAATGGGTTTAGATTTTTAAGACAATTTAATGAGTTTGGATTAAAAGGAAAAGTTAATGTCGTGGGTGGTATGACGGCACTTGATGAGCAGGTTCTCAAAAATATGGGCGACGAAGCTTTAGGTATAAAAACAGCTTGCTGGTACTCTGCTGAACTTGCCAATCCGATGAACCGCCGTTTTGCTGAAGACTTCCGTAAGTTGCACGGATATGATCCAGGATTTTATGCTGCGGCAACTTATACCAATGGTGCAGTAATTGAAGCAGCGATTGAAGCAGTGAAGGGTAAAGTTGAGGATAAAAATGCCCTAATGAAAGCTTTGCGTACAACAAACGTTAAAACCGTGCGTGGTCCTGTTTCATTTGACTCTTACGGTAATGTTGTAGGAGATGTGTATATCCGTCGGGTGGAGCGTAAAGATGGTCGTTTGGTCAATGTGGTAGAAAAGGTGTATGACAATGTCAGCCAATTCTGGACATACGATCCGAAGGCTTTTTTAGCAAACCCCACTTACTCTAGGGATTACCCACCAGCAAAGAACTTAGAATCCTAAAGACATTAGGGGAGTCATAGCTCCCCTAATGTCAATCAATTTTAGTTTTGAGTATTCTTATTTGTTGGTGGTCTCGGGACGATCAGCCATTCCTGCAATATAGTCAGCTAGAACGACAATATCAGCATCATTTAAGTTGGCTGCGGCAGATGACATATTGCCATCCATATCAGCACGAGTTTGCGCTTTAAAGCCTCGCAGTTGATCGATAAGATAATTATGTTGTTGTCCGGCTACTCGGGGGATATGTTGTAGACCTAATAAGTTGGGTCCGTGACATTGTGTGCAATTATATTTATTGGCAAGTTCTGGGCCAGCCGTAAGGTTGGCAGGCTTTGTTTCATGTAATGTCGTTCTTTTGATAGAAGAAAAATAGGCTGCCAAATTATTCATATCAGAATTAGTGAGTTCTGCAGCATAAACAGACATCACGGGATTTTTTCTATTACCTTCTCTGTAACGAAAGAGTTGAGTTGAAATAGCTTGTGCAGGTTGTCCAGAAAGGGAAGGGAAGTCTGAATTTACAGAGTTTCCACCAGGCCCATGACAGGCAACGCAAACGCTTGCCTTTGCTTTACCTGCTTCAATATCTGCAGCAAAAGATGAAATCGAGAGACATAAAAATACAACCGCCCCAATGAGGACGGTTGTATTTTTTTTAAAACGTAAAAATTTAAGCATCAAAAACTTTTGTAGATTGATTATTTGCTATATGTTACACGATAAATTACACCGTTATGGTCATCAGAAACAAGTACTGCTCCGTCTGGCATCACAAGCATATCGACTGGACGTCCCCACATTGGAGGATCACCTTTGTCGTCAAGCAAGAAGCCTGTCAAGAATGGCTCATACTTGGCAACTTTACCTTTAGCATCTAATGTTACACGCATGACATCATAGCCTTGCTTCGTATTTCTATTCCATGAACCGTGGCGAGCTATAAGCATTGTGTTCTTATACTCAGCTGGGAACATGTTGCCTGTATAGAAATGAATACCTAAAGGAGCAACGTGCGCGCCAAGTTTAAGAGCGGGTGCTGTAAATTGGTCACAAGATGCAAATTTTCCGTAGATTGGGTCAGCGATATCACCCTGATGACAGAACGGATAGCCAAAGTTTTCATCATGCTTTGATAGGGTATTTAACTCATCATTAGGTATATCATCACCAAGCCAGTCACGACCATGCTCTGTAAACCATAATTTCTTAGTTATAGGATGAAAGTCCATACCTACTGTGTTTCTGACTCCCATTGCCACGCGTTCTAATCTGCTAGTTTTAGGATCAACTCTCATGATTGCGCCTTGCATATAATTCGGCATCGTGATGTTCTGTGGTGATCCAATATTGAAATAAAGCTTTTTATCTGGACCAACAGTCAAATACTTCCAAAAGTGACCTGGGCCATTTGTTGGATCGATACCATCAATCACTAGAACACCTTCAGGCATATTGTCTAAACGGTCTTCAACATTTTCATATTTTTTAATATGAGTGCGCTCAGCGACATAAAGTGTACCGTCTAAGAAGGCGATTCCGTTAGGAGCATTTAATCCTTTAAGAATCCGTTTAACGACTCTTTTGCCATCTTTTTCAGTAACCGCATAAACGTCATTAGCAGCCAAGTTACTTACGAAGATAGTTCCTTTAGAGCCTCTAGCGAGAGATCTGGCATTAGGAACTGAAGCCCAAAGTTCAATTTTGAACCCAGGAGGCAACTTCAACTTAGACATTTGAAGTTCACTAGCGTCTGCGCCTGTTAATTTAGGGGAAAAAGGATGAAGTGTAGATTTTGCATCTTCAGCCGATCTTCCTTGGAGCCAACGTGGTGGAGGTTCTTCAGGTTTTTGTTGAGCAAATGCTGGAATAGCAATTGCCATCATCAGCGTAATAAGCAGTTTTTTGTTCATTGCAAGGTCTCCTAGGGATCTAATTTTGTTTAAACTTTTTCAAAGATGCGACATTAAAGTTCAATTCATAAAATACAGGAATAAATGATATTCAAGGATGGGTGAAAACCCTAATTTTTACAATTTAATCAAATTAAAATTGATAAGTCGCATTTGTGCCAATGATCCAATTACGACCTGGAGCTGGCTCAAAATACTGAGAGTTGGTTTGATTGATGATGACTGAGCCAACATAATAGACATCAAACACGTTATTGACTCTTGCGAATTCTGTGAATTTCCATTGATTCCAGCTTTGTTTGGCAAAGGCTCTCACATTTGCAATGACATATCCACTTGAATTTGAATTCAACGAATTATTGTTATCTGAAGCAAACATATTACTTACGCCAAGTATTTCAGCCCCTAAATTAAACTTGTCTGCGGGAAGTTTCCAGGCGAGCTCACCAAAAAATTTATTAACGGGTACACCAGGGATATTTGATCCTGCAGAAATAAGGCCACTGACGGCAGAATTATAATCTTGTGTCACCTGAGCCATCGTATAGGTATAGCTTAAATTACTATAAAACCGATAAGGTAAATCAAGATGAGCAAAAAGCTCAAAGCCAGTTCGAGCAGTAGCATTAGCATTTTGGTACACCGTTTTGCCTGAGATGTTGTTTAATGCAACGATTTCATTATTGCTAGATGCTGTAAATAGGGCTGCATTAAAGTTACCTATTTCTGGGACGATCGATTTCCAGCCAATCTCATATTGTGTTGTTGTAGCAGCATTGAGCATATTGGGGTTAGATGATGTTGTAGA
>CAIPQU010000158.1 GCA_903867305.1 uncultured beta proteobacterium | reverse complement strand
ATTAAAGTAAGCAGAAACTTGTTGGATAGACCAATTTTCTTTCAAAATCTTTTTCAGAACAGTCAACTTAAATTCAACACTGTAATTGGTGTGGCGTTTAGCAAGACTACTAGCCCCATGTTGGTTGTAGAGTGCAACCCAACTGCGGAGGTCGCGCTGCTCAACACCATAAATATTGCCTAAAGACTTATAACCAACTTTGCCCTCTAAATATTGCAGAACAATCTTTAATTTAAATTCATATGAATACTTTGACATCAAACTAAACCCCCAGAAGTTAGACATTTCGTCCAACTTTTGGGGGTCAGTTCAAAAGCAAGGGGTTTTGTGACGCTTTTTGGATAAAGAATGGAAGTAATGCCATATCTTTAATACAACTTTTAAAAATTAGTTCGAAGATGCATTGACTGGATTAGGGTAAGACATTTCATAACGTACTTGTTGCGGAATAATCGCCTCTCCACAATGTGAGCAGATCACGCAGGGTCTGAAATCATTACGGCAGACCTTATGGGTTAACAGCAGTGGGGGGAGATTATTGGAGAGCCATTGATCACCCCACTCCAGCATCGCGATAAAAGGGCCAAACAAGTCACGGCCCATATTCGTGAGTTTGTACTCATAGCGTGGAGGAGTATCTTGATAAGGTATTTTTATCAAAATACCATTTTGTATAAATTTACTTAAACGATTAGCCAGAATATTCGGAGATATTCCCAAGGCAGTTTGCAATTCGTCAAAACGACGCACGCCAAAAAATGCTTCACGAACCACCATAAAACTCCAACGATCGCCAATTATGCTTAAGGTTCGCGCAACTGAGCTTGGACGAACACTTTCGGTAGACTTAAAAAAATGCGAGTGCCGACTTTTGACTCGTTCAGGATCCATGGGAGACCATCCTGAGCCTGGGCCATTTCGATAACTCACGTCTTGACCTTTGACTTCACGGCGGCATTGTGAGCAAGCGACAATGGCTTTTAATACTTGCCCACAGTTTCGATGAAACAATTTCACCGGTAAAGGATTGGCATCTGATAGCCATTTATCTCCAAAACTAATTAATGAAATCATTACGCTATATAAGCCAAGTCCTTGTTGTGTAAAACGATATTCAAAACGGGTCGTGGACGTGTTGTAAGGAACTTTTTGGAGGATGCCTTCTTCTGTCAACATCTGCAATCGCGTCGATAAAGTAGTCCTTGGTATTTTTAGAATGTCTTGGAATTGTGAGAATCGTTTAATACCAAAATAACATTCCCGCAAAATCATAAATGTCCAGGTATCACCAATGATGGCAATCGTCCTACCGACCGAACAGTTTCTTTCAAAAGGTGCCTCATGGACATTCTTTTTAGGCGCCTGAGAAAAATCTGTATAACCAAGCTCAGCAACGGTATCCATCATGATGGGTCATCCTTATTCGATACCATTGCTAAAGTACTTTATTTATTTTTTCACGAGCGGACAAGTACTTTCACTCAAGGGTCTAAAAGCTTCATCACCAGGAATTGTTTCGAGCAGAGTCAAATAATCCCAAGGATATTTAGATTCAGAAGGTTTTTTCACTTGGTATAAATATAGATCATGGACCATTCTTCCATCAATCCGGATCTTACCGTTTTTGGCAAAGAAATCATTGATGGGAAGTTCTTTCATTTTTGCCATGACAGCGCCAGTTTCATCGGTACCGGCAGCTTGGATTGCTTTGAGATAATGCATTGTCGAAGAGTAGTCACCAGCATCGCCCATATTCGGCATTTTTTTCATTTTTTCAAAGAAGCGTTTTGACCATTCACGTGACTCTGGAGTGCGGTCCCAATAAAATCCATTGGTTAAAATCATTCCTTGTGTATCTTGCAGGCCGATGCCGTGGATATCGGTGATCCAAGCAAGTAAGGCCGCTAATTTTTGGTTCGATTTATTGATGCCAAATTGATTGGCGGTTTTTACTAAATTAATAAAATCTGTTCCAGAGGTTGCAAGACCAATCACCGATGCTTTGGAATTTTGTGCGGATAATAAGAATGAAGAGTGATCTGCAGAGTTCGGTGGGAACCGCAATGCACCAACTACTTCACCGCCTGAAGATTTAACTAGTGCAGAGGCATCATTTTCTAAGGCTTGACCGAAGGCATAGTCCGCTGTCAAGAAATACCATGTTTTATCACCACGTTTCATCATGGCTTTGGCAGTTCCGTTAGAAAGCGCATAGGTATCGTAAACATAATGGACGGTATTTGGGGTACAACTATCCATTGTTAAACGAGAAGAGCCAGACGTCGTCACGATCGCAATACGGTTCTTTTCTTTAGCAACTCCTGAAACTGCCAGTGCAACACCGGAGTTCACGAGGTTTGCAATCATATCCACTTTCGTCACATCAAACCATTCTCTTGCTCGAGAGGCGGCAATATCAGTTTTATTTTGATGGTCAGCAACGATCACTTCAATTGGTTTGCCCAGAACTTTTCCACCAAAATCTTCTACCGCCATTTTTACGGCAGTCACGGCACCTTGCCCAGCCTCGCTAGAAAACATACCTGACAAATCAGTCAAAACACCGATTTTTACTACACCATCACTGATCTTTTCCTGAGCATTAGCATGACTCATTAAAGTTAATGCGCCCAAAGCTATTAAAGCTAGACGAAATTTGGTCCATTGCATAAAGTGTCTCCATCCACGATTGGTCTAATAAAAAAAGTTTCTCAGCCAAGATTAGCTGATTCAATTTTGAATTGCAATTAGGGAAGAGCATAGATTGGTATGAAAATATGGCCTTATGGGGTAAACACCTAAGGCTTTGTTAGGGATAACTGAGAAATAATAATTTTATCCATAAAAAAATATTTGCAATATCAAGCTATATTCAGTCTAATAAAGATAGTTATTTAAAAAATCACTTTAAAGAAAAAACATGGACCAAGGACAATCTAATACCGACCAGATGGCGGTTAAGCAGGTTTTAGACGATCGGCATATTACCGTAGAGATCAAAGAACAAGTGGCGATTGTCACTTTTAACCGTCCCAAAGTACGCAATGCGATGAGCTTGAATATGTGGCGAGCAATCCCGTATATCTTTAAAGATTTAGAATCCGACCCACAGGTTCGAGCCATTATTTTGTGCGGTGCTGATCGTGATTTTTGTGTAGGAGCGGATATTGCTGAGTTTAGTCAAGTTCGCAAAGATATAGAGCAATCTAAAGCCTATGAAGTTGCTGTGGATGCTTGTTGCGATGCAATCTTTGAAATCAGCAAACCGACGATGGCGGCGATTAAAGGATATTGTTTAGGTGGTGCCGTGCATCTTGCCATATCTTGTGATTTTCGTTTTTCTTCCTCAAAGGCGATTTTCGGGATTCCGGCTGCCAAGCTCTCGATTGTGTATGGTGTTAAAGGCACACGAAAACTCAATAGTCTTGTTGGTATCACGAATGCTAAAAAGATATTTTTTGCCGGAGATCAGTTCCCCGCAGACAAAGCTTATACGATGGGTTTGGTGGATCATTTATGCCCCATGCCAAAGTCTGAAGGTTCAAGCAGTATAGAAGTTGATGCGCCGCAAGATGACCCGATGGTGGCCGCCTTCGAATTTGCTCGTCAATTATCCAAGAGTGCACCCTTAACCATCTTTGGAGCTAAAAAAATATTAAATGGCTTGAACTCTGGAATGGGGGATATCACTTTTGAGATGGCTGATGAAGTCATCGACCAGGCAGCAGCTAGTCAAGATTATCTAGAGGGTCGAAATGCCTTTTTAGAAAAACGTCAGCCGCGGTTTCAGGGAAAGTAATGAAGCCCAATCGATTTCAATATATTGCACCGGAGACCATTCCGGAAGCATTGCAATTATTGAATCTATATCAGAGTGACGCCAAGATTATTTCAGGTGGTCAAAGCTTGATGCCGATGTTGAACTATCGCGTGATACAACCTAAATATCTGATTGACATTGGCAGGTTATTAGAACTTGATGCTATTGCCAAACAGGATGGGGTGATTGAGATTGGAGCAATCACGCGTTATGTCACGATTGAAAATTCTGAAGTGGTACAACAGTTTTTGCCACTCCTTCCAGAAGTGATTCGTCATATCGCGCATTTAACGATTCGCAATCGTGGCACGATTGGCGGTAGCCTTTCGCACGCAGATCCCGCATCAGAAATGCCCATGCTCATGCGACTCTTAGATGCGACATTTGAGATTAGTTCGGAAAATGAAACTTTGATGATTCCTGCTAATGATTTCTTTTTGGGGCCGCTGCGTACCGCATTAAAAGATCATCAGTTACTGACGAAGATTCTGATCCCTATTCCTGACGCGAATATGGGCTGGGCTTTTGAAGAGTTTGCCCGCCGTAGTGGCGATTATGCATTGGCTGCTGTAGGAGTTACGGTGGAAGTAAAGCAAGCAGCTGGAAAAAACTTGATCCACCAATGTAGGGTTGCCATGATGGGTGTCGGTGATACGCCATTACGTTTGAGTCAAATTGAGTCATTGTTCAATGGACATGAGTATTCAAGCGAACTCGTGGCTCAGGCACAGGAACAAATTTTTCAAGATTTAGATCCGCGCCCTGATTTGCAATCCAGTGCAGTATTTAAAAAACATTTAGCCAGTCATATTTTTACAAAAGTCATGCATCAGGCATGGGGACGGGCTTTATCTTTCAATACTAGGAAAACTCTCTCATGAGTGAGGCTGATATCCAACAACAAACTTTATGGTGCATTGTGAATGGGGAGCCAGTAGAGCGTCTGGTTGAGCCCCGTCTCTTACTATCTGACTTTATCCGTCATGAGTTACAACTAACTGGAACCCACGTTGGTTGTGAGCATGGTGTCTGTGGAGCATGTACGGTACTGGTTGACGGTAAAAGTATGCGCTCTTGTTTAATGCTGGCTATTCAGGCGCAGGGATTAGAAATCCAAACTGTGGAAAGTTTAGGTAAGCTCAAGCATTTACATCCCTTACAAGAAGCCTTCAAGGAGAATCACGCATTACAGTGTGGATTTTGTACGCCTGGTTTTTTAATGACCACGATAGATATGGCGCAATCAGGAAAAACCTTTGATCACGAAGAATTAAAAGAAGCGCTCTCAGGGAATTTATGCCGTTGCACCGGATACCAAGGAATTATCAATGCGGTATCACAATATTTTGATCAAATCGGTATCTTAAAAAAACCTTAAAGGACTATTTAACATGAAAATGCATATTCTTTCGGGTGGTCGTTTACGAATGAAGAAAAAGGTTTATCACGCTCAAGCTCAAAGCGATGAGATGATTGATTTACCCATTTCGTGTTATTTGTTAAAGCATCCGCAAGGTAATGTTTTATTTGATACGGGTTGTCATCCAACAATTCAGAGTGATGCTCCAAGTCGCTGGGGAACTATGGCAAAAGCCATGATTCCGATTGGCAATCCTGAAGAAAATGTGATTGATGATTTAGCGAAATTACAAATGACGCCACTCGATATTGATGTTGTGGTTAACTCACATTTTCATACGGACCATTGTGGATGCAATGCTTTTTTTAAAAAAGCCACCATTATTTGTCATGCTAAAGAGTTAGAAAATGCTCAAGCTGAGAATGCTGCAATGATGGGATTTTTGCGCATGGATTGGGATCATCCGATGCCTATCGAGACAATTGACCGTGATCGGGATTTGTTTGGCGATGGCAAGATTGTATTAATTCCCATGCCAGGCCACACACCTGGGATGACTACCGCTTTGGTGAATCTTGAGCAGGATGGCAGTTTTTTATTAGCATCAGATGCTGTTGCTCTAAAACATAATTTAGACACTAAAAGCAATCCGAGAAACACTTGGGATCAAGCTGCGTCTCTCCAATCGTTTGATGAAATAGAAAAAATTATTCATTCTGGATCAACGATTATTTATGGTCATGATATTGAACAGTGGCAGTGCTTGCGTAAAGGCATCATGAGTTATGGAAAATAATTCAAACGTATCCCATACTAAAGATTTGCCTTTTGATCCTGATCAAGATGCTCACTTAATTGGTAAGCCCGTCCGCAGATTAAATGATGCTCGGCTCTTATCTGGCAATGGTAAGTATGTGGATGATATTCAAGTTGCTGGTTTGTGGCAGATGGCTATTAAACGAAGTGATCAAGCCTATGCCAAGATAAAAACAATCGACACTTCGGTCGCCAAGCAATTAGCTGGTGTAAAAGCGGTTTATATCTATCAAGATATTGCGCATTTAGTTAAGCCTATTATTGCGGCGTCAAAAATGGCGGACTATCACGCTACCGAAGTACATGTATTAGCCAATGAGTATGTCCGTTATGTGGGTCAGCCAGTCGTCGCAGTAATTGCTGAAAATCGCTACATTGCTGAAGATGCCTGTGATTTAATCACCATCGATTATGAGCCATTACCTGTAGCAACGGATATTGAAATAGCAGCAAAAGAGGATGCTCCCCATTTATATGAGTCACTCAATACTAATGTAATTTTAAAAAGAACTTTTATCAGAGGTGACGTCGACGGAGCATTTGAGGGAGCAGATGTTGTGCTCCAAGAGCGCTTTCGGTTTCGTCGGAAAACCTCGATTGCGATGGAAAATCGTGGTTACCTTGCTCAGTATGATGTCGGACAGGATGCTTTAACACTATATACATCTACTCAAGTCCCTGGAATTATTCGCGACGCAATTGCTCATTTCTTGGATTTAAAAGGCCCACAAATTCATGTGGTCGCCCCTGATATTGGAGGCGGTTTTGGTGGAAAGACTTCCTTATATCAAGAAGAAATACTTGTGTGTTTATTTGCCAGAATGCTCGAGCGATCCATCAAATGGATTAGTGATCGCTTAGAAGACTTTATGTCGACTAGCCAAGGCTTTGATGAACTCATTGATGCCAAAATTGCAGCTACTGCCGACGGCCGAATTGTTGGTTTACAAGCTGACGTATTAAGTGATATTGGCGCTTATTCTATTTATCCTTGGACTGCTGCAATTGAACCCGTTCAAGTCGTCAGTTTTATGCCTGGCCCATATAAAATTGCAACTTATCGAGGAAGTGTGCAAGGGATTTGCACTCCAAAGCCACCGATGGGGCCATACCGTGGGGTAGGGCGACCGATTTCTACTTTTGTGATGGAACGTTTAGTAGATTTGTTGGCCGCGGAGCTGAAGATGGATCCATACCAACTGCGCTTACTCAATTTAGTGCAACCTGAAGACTTTCCATATAAATCTGCTTCTGGATTAGTTTGGGATCAATCTGCCTTTGTAGAAGGATTGCAAAAAGCTGCGCAGCAAATCCAGTATGAAGAATTTCGTCAAGAGCAAGTTCTGGCAAAAGCACAAGGGCGACTCGTTGGTATCGGGATTGCAACATATGCTGAGTTATCCGGCATTGGTTCCAAGATCTCGGCATCGCCAGGTATGCCTATTAATACAGGGACAGATTCTTGTGTCATGAGTTTAGATTCTACAGGGTCCATTACTGCTGCTTTTGGAAGTTGCGATTATGGTCAAGGTCACATTACCACCTTAGCGCAAGTGGTTTCCGAGTATTTTGGCGCCAAAATATCCGATATTAAAATCATTAGTGGTGACAGTAAGGCCGTTCCGCATGGTACTGGTAGTTATGCTAGTCGAACAGCGGTGATTAGTAGTGGCGCAGGCATTTTAGCAGCACAAGAGTTACAAGCTCGGATCAAAAGGATGGCTGCTTATCTGTTTAGTGTGACCCCTGAAGAGATACAGATTCGTTTAAGTATGATTACTGATATGCGCAGTGGTCATTCCATCACACTCAAAGAATTTTCCACAGCACTCTATGCTCAAATGGGAAGGATTCCTGCCAATGTTCGCGAAGAGTTAAGTGTGACTAAAGTGTATGACCCAGTCTTTGGGACTACCAGTTCTGGAACGCATATTGTTCAAGTGGAAGTTGATCCTATTTTGTTATCCGTCAAGATATTGCGCTACGTCGTTGCGGAGGACTGTGGACAAATTATTAATCCGATGATCGTTGATGGACAAACTCGAGGTGGAGTCATGCAAGGCATTGGTGCGGCCCTTTATGAAGAGGTTGTTCACAATGAAGAGGGACAACTTTTAACGGTCAACTTAGTTGATTATTTGGTACCTACAGCGGTCGAGTCTATCAACCTAGAAATTGTTCACCTACAAACGACTGCCTCTAATACCTTAGGTGGCTTTCGGGGAATGGGGGAAGGTGGCACGATTGGTGCACCAGCGGCAATTGCTAACGCTGTGAGTGACGCACTTTCTCATCGACACATCAAAATTACAGAATTACCGATTACACCAAATCATTTGTATCAAAAAATGTATCAATAACCTTATTTCATCTTTAAAGGAAATACCATGGAACTTCAATTAAACGGACGTGTTGCTTTAGTGACTGGGGCATCAAGCGGAGTTGGTCGCGAAATCGCTTTAGCGCTGGCAAAAGAGGGCGCTACGCTTGCCCTCAATTACAACCGATCAGCAGATGAAGCGCACCGCATTCAAGAAGAGATTATTGCTTTAGGTGGCAAAGCGATGGTTTATCAAGCTGATGTAGGGGATTATGATGAGGTTAAGAAGATGGTAGATCAGATTGTTAAAGATGCTGGCACGATCGATATCTTGATTAACAATGCTGGATATACGCCACGTGAATTCTTTGTTAACAGTAAGCCTGCTGATTGGGAAAAGCAAATTCGTGTTGGACTCTATGGTGTGATGAATACCTGTCACGTTGTAGCACCCATCATGATGCAAAAAAAATATGGGCGGATTATTAACTTTGGTGGAGACTCTGCGCGTGTTGGTGAATCTGGTTTATCGGTTACTGCGGCATCACGAGGCGGTGTGTTAGCTTTGAGTAAATCACTTGCTAAAGAATTTGGACGGGATAATATTACGTGTAATGTCGTCACCTTTGGATTATTAAAAACAGCCCATTCAGATGAGGCTTGGTTAGAAAAAAATCTCGATAAGATACTTAAACTATACCCATTAAAACGTATTGGCGTTCCAGAAGATGTTGCACCGATGGTCACTTTTTTAGCCTCTGATGCTTCAAGCTGGATAACGGGGCAGACAATTAGTATTAACGGTGGATTTGCAATGCTCTAACGCAAGGTAAAGGTAGATAGTCATGATTCATACAGATATTATTATTCCGCTTGGTCAATTAATTGAACGCAACAAAAATGTCTATGGTTCAAAAGTTGCTTGGCGTGATGTTCGCCAGAAAATCACCTATCAAGAACTTGATCAACAGACAAGTAATTTGGCAGGACACTTTTTATCCTTAGGTATATCTCAAGGACAAAGTATTGCTGTATATTTACCCAATTCGGTACCTTGGATAGTCAGTGCTTTAGCCATCGCTAGAGCAGGCTTTGTTTGCGTTCCTATTTTTTTTGATGCTAGCCCTGCTGAAGTTGCTTATCGTATTAGTGACGCCAGTTGTGTTGCAGTCATTACCCTATCAGAACGTAATGCTTCTTTACAAGAATTAGCGAAACAAGAAGGCCTTTCATTTAAAAGTATCTTATTAGGCGAAAATACCCTCCCAAAAACCGCGGATCAATATTCTTATCAAGAATTTATTTCAACAGCACCAGCACAAAAAGCTGCTGATCAAAACGATATCGATTGTCTGGCCTTTATTGTTTATACCTCGGGTACGACGGGAAAAGCAAAAGGTGTCATGCTTAACGTAAGGTCATTGTTATGGGTTGTGGGTTCATGTTTAATTCCGGTTTTTGGACTGAATGATCAAGATGATGTCTTATCACCTTTACCTTTATTTCATTCTTATGCACTAGCTTTTTCAGTATTAGGTATTCTTGCCTCTGGATCCTCCGAATACATCATGGAGCGTTATTCTAGTTCGGAGTTATTGCAATTGATAAAAGAGAATTCGTTTACGATTCTGCCAGGTGTGCCAACCATGTTCCATTATTTACTCGAAGGTGCCAAAAAAGAATCAACTCATTCATTAAAAAATGTTCGATTAGGAATTTCTGCTGGTGCGATATTGCCAGCAAAACTCAATCAAGAATTTGAAGAGTATTTTGGAGTTAAATTACTTGACGGTTATGGCATTACTGAGACGGCGACTTTTGTAACTTTAAACTCTCCAACAGGAACCCGTATTTTTGGCTCTTGTGGTGTTCCGATACCAGGTCAAGCGGTAAGGATTGTCGATCCCACAACATTAGTTGATACACCAACGGGTAAAGAAGGTGAATTGATTGTTCGGGGTCCTAACCTGATGATGGGGTATCACAATAAGCCTACCGAAACTGCTTCAGCACTTCGAAATGGTTGGTACCATACTGGTGACTTAGCCACTTTTGATCAAAACGGCTACATTACGATTACAGGACGATTAAAAGAACTGATTATTCGTGGAGGGCAAAATATTGCCCCGATTGAAATTGAAGAAGCAATAAAGCTGAATCCTGAAGTCTTGGATTGTGCAGCAGCGGGATTGCCAGATCAATATTTAGGAGAAGTACCTGTCATTTTTATCGTCTCTCGCGAAGGTAAAAATCCTACACCAGAGGCTATTATTGCGGACTGTAAAAAATATCTATCTGATTATAAATTGCCTAAACACGTCAAATTTGTCGATGCGATTCCACGCACTGGTTCAGGAAAGATTATGCGATTTAAACTGATTGAACAGATGAAAGCCTAATTTCTACGACGCGCTGCGATGGAAAGAATCACCTATTGCTGTATTTTTCCACGCATATAGAGGTCATATATTTGATAGATAAAAGCTACATAGTCATATTGTGTCGTTAGTGGTGATATTGTCTTTAAATTGCATACAACTAGGGATTTTCTTACCTAAATCGTAATTTATGCACCTTTCTAGTGCTAAATGGCGATCAATCGTAACAAGCCAATATTTACACAGCGTAATTTTGTTAGAGTAATCCCTAGTTAGTATTTAGTAGTAAGATAAATTTTGAGCTTAAACAATTAGCTTAATGTTGGCATTTTTAGATCTTTAACCAATATATTAAGCACCTTTTATGTCATTTCATTTCGACCCCCGAGTCATACACTGATGTCGTTTACCCTTTTCCAAATTTTGAATGGCTTAACTTTTGCGGCCTTACTTTTTATCGTTGCGAGTGGATTTACGCTGATTTTTGGTTTGATGAGAATCGTTAATTTAGCGCATGGAGCAATGTATTTACTGGGTGGCTATATTGCTTACTTTGTTACTACGCGGTACGAGAATTTTTTCTTCGGAATCGTGTGTGCCATTGTGGCGATTGCCTTGCTCGGATTTATCGAACAAAAGATTTTAGGCTTAGTTAAACATGTAGAGCTTCATCAGGTCTTAATGTCATTAGGTCTTGCATTGATTTTGAATGATGGCTCTTTAGTCATTTTTGGTGGTGATACATTTAGTGTGCCACTTCCTGAATTTCTCAAAGGTCCATTCCAGATGGGGGAAGTGATGTACCCCAAATACCGTTTATTTGTCTTGCTGATGGGTATTTTGATTTTTATTTTCCTCTGGTTGCTCATGAATAAAACTCGCTTGGGAGCTTTGATTCGTGCGGGAGTAGATGATGCAGAAACAATTCAGGCCTTGGGTATACCTATTCGTCGAATATTCATCTTTACTTTTATGTTGGGAATGACTTTAGCCGCCTTCGCTGGAGCATTAGGAGGGGCATTTTTATCGCTTTACCCCACTGCAGACTCAGAGATTTTGGTATTTAGTTTAGCGGTTGTGATTATTGGGGGACGAGGAAGTCTCTTAGGCGCCGCCATTGGAAGTGTCACAGTAGCTATGTTATCGACCTTTGGTCAGGTTTGGTTTCCGGAGTTAGCCTATTTTGTGATCTTTGGTCCTATGGCCCTATTGCTGGCTTTCAAGCCAACAGGTCTTTTTGGAAGGCCGGCCTGATATGAGTAATTTCAACATCGGTCAATTAAAAGGTTTTGTAATCTTTACTTTGGTGATCATTGGCCTGATTGTTTTGCCTCTCTTAATGGGGCCTTATCAAACCACCTTACTAACCTTGATGCTGATCTATGCCTTACTAGCAATGTCCGTCGATATTTTGGCTGGTTATGCTGGACGTACTCCTTTATGTCATGGTGCTATTTTTGGAACTGCCACGTACGCGATGATGTACTACGTATCGACTCTAGAAGGCGGTGTTTTGACTGGCGTTTTCTTTGCCTTAATCATTGCACTGATAGTTACTTTTATTTTTGCTATTTTGGCGGTTCGCACGAGCGGAGTATATTTTCTGCTTTTAACCCTTGCTTTAGGAATGATTATTTGGGGAGTTTGTCAGCGCTGGACATCAGTGACTGGTGGTGAAAATGGTATTCGGGGCAATATCCGCCCTGATTGGTTCCTTGATCCATTTCATTTTTATTATCTGTGTCTAGTCGTGGTTGGACTTTCGAGTTGGATCTTATGGCGATTTGTACAATCACCATTTGGACTCACTTTAAAAGGGATTCGTGAGAGCGAATCACGCATGCGAAGTCTTGGTTACAACACCACACTGCATTTAATCCTTGCATTTTTAGTCTCTGGTTTCATGGCTGGAATGGCCGGCATTCTCTATGCGCTATTTAATAGTTTTGTAAGTCCTTCATCGGTTGCCCTCACACAATCTGTAAAAGGTTTACTCATGGCTATTATCGGTGGCGTAGGAACTTTATTTGGGGGTTTTGTTGGCGCAGCCTTGATGTTGATTCTAGAGAATGTAATCAGTTCATTTACCGAACGTTGGTCGATGGTACTAGGTCTCATCTTTATTCTCACCATGGTTTTTGCCCCTGAGGGTATTTTAGGTAAGGTACTTCAAATGCGTCGTTGGAAGCCAAAAAACAAAGCTGAGTCACCTATTTCAATGAAATAAATTCTTAATCAAAGGAGAGCATTATGGATCGTCGTGATTTTATTAAATCGAGTTCAGCACTCACTGGACTCACTATTGCTGGGTCTTTAGGAGAAGTATTTGCGCAGTCCAATGAACCCATCAAGATTGGTTTGATGGCCCCTTTGACTGGTGTGATTGCTGCTGGGGGTAAAGAAATTGTTGAAGGCGTCAATCTTTTTTGGGATAAGGTTGGTAAAACCGTTGCTGGTCGTGAGGTGCAAATTTTTATTGAAGATGATGGATCTAATCCTGACATTGCTCTGCAAAAAGCTAGAAAACTCACGGAGCAAACTAAAGTTGACTTTTTAATGGGTAATCTTTTAGCGAATACCGGATTAGCAGTTGCAGAATATGCTAAGACGAATGGTATTCCTTACTTTATTCCAGTGATTGCTGCGGATGATTTAACCCAGCGTAAGCGTATTCCGAATGTGGTTCGGGTGGCTGGTTATACGGCGAGCCAGACAAGTCATCCGATGGGTGATTATGCGTTTAAAAAGTTGGGCTTTAAAAAAATCATGACCATTTCTCAAGACTATACTTTTGGTCATGAACAGTGTGGTGGATTTTGTCAGGTCTTTACTGAACTCGGTGGCAAAATCGTCGGACAGTTATGGAATCCTCTCAATACCCAAGACTTTAGTCCTTACATTGCTCAAATCCAAGCTGCAAAACCAGATGCTTTGTTTGTCATGGAAACAGGGTCTGATGCCAACCGATTCTTACAACAATGGAATAGCTTTGGGATGAAAGGTAAGATTCCACTCCTGGGAGCACAAAATGCGACGGATCAATCCGTTATTCGTACGGTCGGCGTTGAGGCAGAGGGTATGATCTCCGCCGCTCACTTCGCCGAAGGTAGTCCGAATATCGATACCCAAAAATTTGTTGCTGAATATAACATCGCTTATAAACAGTTTCCGTCGATTTATGGTTTCTCACATTACACCGCCTGTATGTGGTTGTATGAAGCATTGAAAAAGGTCAATGGTAATGTGCAAGACCGCGCCAAGCTGCTTGCTGCAGTTAAGGGGATTACTTTGGAATCTTCACCGATCGGTCGTCCAGTGAAATTAGATGATTATGGTAATCCAGTATATGACGTTTATATTCGTCAGGTGGTCAAGCGTCCTGATGGTAAATATTGGAACGTTCCTATTGATAACTACCCCAATGTTTCGCAGTTTTGGAAATACAAACCAGAAGAATATATGAAGCAACCTGCTTACTCTAGAACTTATCAGGGTATTAAAGGCGCTTAATGTCGGCTGTCTTATTACAACTTAATCAGGTTGGAGTGCACTTCGGTGCACTCAAAGCCGTCGATCAAGTAAGCTTTGATCTGCATGCTGGAGAACGGGTAGCTATTCTTGGACCGAATGGGGCTGGTAAAACAACCCTCTTTAATGCGATTACGGGAATGACGATTGCAACGACAGGGGATATTCGGTTTTCTGCCAAGAGTATTACAAAAGCATCTCCCAATCATCGCGCAGAGTTAGGGATTGCAAGAACATTTCAGATAACCAATTTATTTTTTGGATTATCGGTGGAAGATAATTTACTTTTAGCGATTCGTGGTTTGCGACGCAGTAAGTTTTCTTTTTGGCGATCGAATCAGCCCAACACTAATGAAGAAAGCATTATTGAATCCGCATTATCTCGTTGCCATCTCGATCAACAGCGTCACACTCTTGTCAAAGATATTTCTTATGGTGAGCAGCGGCAGCTCGAGTTAGCCATGTCACTGACGAGTTCCCCAAGAGTTTTGTTATTGGATGAACCTGCTGCTGGACTTTCTCCTGCAGAACGTGTTGTTATGGCACAAGTGATTCAAGCATTACCTCGAGAACTCGCCTTAATATTGATTGAACACGATATTGAACTCGCTCTGGGTTTAGTCGATCGCGTCATTTGTATGTATCAGGGTAGTATTTTGGTCGAAGGTAAACCTGACGAGATACGCGGGAATCAACAAGTACAAGAAATTTATTTAGGAAAGCCAAGGCATGCTCGAAGTCATTGATGTTTGCTCCTCTTACGGACAAGCACAGGTACTCCATCAAGTATCTGTCCAGGTCAGGCCAGGTGAGATCGTCGCCTTGCTAGGGCGCAATGGTATGGGTAAGACTTCACTCGTTAGAACGATCATGGGGCTTGGATCGCCTATGCTGAACAGTGGAAGTATCCTCATGAAGGGACAGCATCTAGACGCCTTACCTTCGCACCTGATTTCTAATGCTGGAATTGGTTATGTTCCTCAAGGGCGCAGACTCTTTCCGTCATTAACCGTGCTTGAACATTTACAAATTTTAGAAAATAAATCAAAAAGATCATGGAGTATTGAGCAAGTGTTTCAAGCCTTTCCAAGACTTGCTGAAAGGATCCACCATCGAGGAAATCAGCTTTCTGGTGGTGAGCGACAAATGTTAGCCATTGGGCGATCACTCATGACTGGACCTGAGATCTTATTAATGGATGAGCCCACCGAAGGATTGGCACCTGTAACGGTTGAACTGGTTGAGTCGATTCTGGAAAAACTGCGAGAACAAGGCTTAGGAATTTTGTTGGTGGAGCAAAACTTATATAGTGCGATGGCTGTAGCCAACCGAGTTTATATTATTGAAACCGGTCAAATTGTTTGGGAGGGCCTACCTGATCAATTACTCTCTGATCAAGATTTGATGCAGCGCTATTTAGGGATTCATTAAATACGATAGCCTCAATAGATTTACTCATCTTGATCCGATGGATCTAGACCTGGAAAAAGTACTTCCGTAAAACCAAATGTACTAAAGTCTTCCACCCTCATGGGATAAAGCTTACCGATCAAATGATCGCATTCATGTTGAACTACCCGCGCATGAAAACCTTCGACCACACGGTCAATGATTTGACCATCTTGATTGAGGCCTTGGTAACGAATTTTTGAGTAACGGGGGACTTGCGCGCGAAGTCCGGGGACTGACAAACATCCTTCCCAACCAATTTCTTTCGTTGAATCGAAAGGTGTAATGATCGGATTAATGAGAATCGTTTGTGGTACGGGATCTTCGTCTGGATAGCGCTGATTTTTTTCAAATCCAAAAACCACAATTTGTTGTGAGATACCAATCTGCGGTGCTGCAAGTCCAGCGCCATTGGCAGCATGCATCGTCTCGATCAAATCCTGAATGAGCGATTGTATTTCTAGAGAGCCAATTTTTTCTGCAGGAACGGGCTGTGCCACTTGCAATAAAAGTGGTTCACCCATTTTTAAAATTTTACGAACACTCATAATGAACCTTTAAAGAATTATTTATGATGATGACACAACTTCATTTCAATGGTGGAAAGTATTCGTGATGCATGAGGGTATTCGCATGTTCTGGTGTTGTATCCAACCAACTCAGCATTTGCTCAGGAGTTAGTAAAACAGGTGTTCTTTTTTCTTCCTCCGGTTTGTGAAAGGCACTCATGAACGGGTGTTTATCCGCATTGATCGTGATTAAAGAAAAACTCGTCACGACTTCACCTGAAGTGGGATCGGTCCAAGTATCCCAAATACTTGCGATACCTAGTGGCTCATCATTTGCCGCTTGAATCGCCGTTCGGACGGCCTTACCGCTACTATAGCTTGGTTCAAAAAAATGATCGACCAAAGCAATACCATAGCGGCGTGACTTCCATGGGGTGCGATAAGAAGGTTTTTCAGCAATGGTTTCAAAGCGTGCATTGTAAGTATGTTTTTGGATCTTCCGGTCTTTCGACCAGTGGGGGATCAGGCCAAATTCAGCCAGACCAATGGCGATGCGACCACTTTGATGGCTTTTCATGACGAAAGGGGCAAGGTATCCAGGAAAGGCTTCACGAGGGTAATCCGAAGGCAAATCCACACCTAGATGTTTTTTTACCCAAACCGCATTCTGTGTAGAAGCGAAACTAATACACATCTTTTTTACTGAAAAAATGCTATTGCTTCATCGAACAAAACCGAGGGCGCCTCTTCGGGAATATAGTGACCACTTGGGACTGTTTTACCAGAAACAACCAATGCGACTTTTGACCAGTCAGCCATCGGATTAAAGCATTGATTAACAAGCCCATGTTCACCCCACAACACCCGCAAAGGCATTTGCAGTTTTTTACCAGCAGCGAGATCTACACGATCATGTTCAAGATCGATACTTGCGGCGGCTCGGTAGTCTTCGCACATGGCGTGTAAACCAGCCGGATTTTTCATGGCATTGACATACTCATTCCAGCAAGAAGTTTCAAAAATACTCAGGCCTGCATGACGACCACCCATAAACTGTTTCATAAAGAATTCCACGTCTGCACCAATCATCGTCTCAGGAATAGGGTGTTGTTGGATCAAGAAAAACCAGTGCCAATAACCACTTGCAAAGCGCATATTGGTTTGCTCATACATCGCCAGCGTTGGAGAAATATCTAAGACCATCAATTTTTTTACATGGTTAGGATGATCTGCAGCTAAACGATGTGAAACTCGACCGCCACGATCATGGCCGAGAAGATAAAATTGATCAAAGCCAAGATGTTTCATGAGTTCTACTTGATCTTTCGCCATGGATCGCTTTGAATAATTGGAGTGATCGAAGTTACCAACGGGTTTTGATGATTCACCATAGCCACGAAGATCACTAGCGATCACAGTGAAATGTTGACTCAAAAGAGGCGCAACGTGATGCCAAATAATTTTGCTTTGAGGAAAACCGTGAAGTAGAAGTAAAGCGGGACCTTGACCTGCGATTTGGTAAGCAATAGAAATTTCGCCATCATTAGGGTGTTCATAAGTCCACTCTCCTGAGCTAAAGCCATTGATGATATTTGCCATGATTCGTTGTTCTTTCATAGATTAAATTCTATTGTCGCAAATATTCTTCTTTTCTTGAAATATTGAATAACTCTGCCTGATTTTCTTGAATTCGATTTGCTTGAAATCGTAAAACCGATCAAATTGATGATCTATGTCAACAGTTCTTTATATAAGACGTTCTATATTTGTAGTCATTAGTAATCCACTTTACTGTTAGGAGATGATGATGAAGCCAAAGAAAATCACAATGATGGTCTGTTTGGTATCGAGTGTATTAATTCAAGGGATGAGTTTTGCTGATACTGCAAAAGAAAAAAATCATCCACGGCGTGATCAAGTGAATGATCGTATTGAGAATCAAGATAAGCGGATTTCGAAAGAAGTTAAAGAGGGTGAAATCACCAAACAGCAAGCTAAAGAGTTGCGGAAAAAAGATAAACATATACGTCAAGAAGAGCGGAGTATGGCGCGCCAAGATGGCGGACATCTCAATAAAGGTGAACAAAGAAACTTAAACCAGCAACTCAATCAAAATAGTAAAGAGATTGGAAGGTGAATTGATCAACTGCTAGATACTTAGGTCACTAGGTATCTAGCGATGCTTAATGCTAGGATATAGGGACATCAATCTCTATGGAGGCTATTGTGAGCCCATCTGACAGCAAACAAATTGTGACAAAAATTCATCACGACTGGGGGCGAACTTTTTACCCGATCAACCCTCAAGGTATGGCATCGCATTATACTGAAGATGCGATTTTATTTGGTAGTTCTATTCCTATGTTTACTGGTAGGGAAGGAGTGCAATCCTATTTCGAGATGTTGCCAGAAGGCGTTTATATTGGTGCAAAATTTGATCCAGAATATACCGTGAGCCTCACCCCGGACGTGATTAGTATGGCGGGATCAGCATCTTTTCTTCGACAGGGGCAGGATCCTCTCGAGGTTCGTATTACCCAAATATTTGTCAAACGTGATGACAAATGGCTTATTGCTAGTCATCACGTTTCACCAAAGCAACGTTTGTAAATTACTTCAGCTCTTAAAAGTTAGTCTGTATTAATTGCCACCAAATAAATCATTCAGTTGTTTTTTGGCGCTGGTCGAGGAATTATTTTTACGAGGCTGCGCACTGGAGAACTCATCCCGAATATTGTCTTCCCAAAAGGACTTTGGGCTTGGGTCTTGAGAGAGTTTCTCAAAAATCCAATTGGGGACTCCTTTGTACGCTAGCACCGTTTTATTTTCAAACATCAGATCTAATTGTTTTTCGGTGGCATCGTAATCCGCTTCACGGATATAGCCACTTTTAAATTCTTTGATCGGCATTGGTTATTCTCAAGCGGGTTTGACGGGAGCTCCAGGTTGCTTCATTGGATGAGCAAGCATAAACGCATCAGTTGCTAAACAACGATCTGCAATCGCAAGAAGTGTTGGAGCTAGCGAGGTGTCCGCACCAAATAAACGCGCACCGACAATATGCGAACATAGCGCAAAATCAGCCAAGCTGATTTCATTGCCGAGTGTGAATTGTCCACTTAGTCCATCCGATTTGAGTCGCTGCTCGATCGCTACACTGCCTTCATTAAACCAGTGTTGTGCCCAAGCAGCGATGCCAGCTTCATCTTGCCCGTAAGTTTTATGCAAAAAATTACGTATACGTGGAACTACTAATGGGTGAGTATCGGCAATCGTAATTTGAGAAATCGAACGAACATATGCTCGATCTGAAGCGGAGGCTGGCAGTATCGGGCGTTGGGGCCAAACTTGATCGATGTACTCCATAATTGCTAAGGATTGAGTTACTTTATGGCCATCATGTTCCAGTAAAGGAATGACATGTTGGGGGTTGAGTTCATGATAGCTCTGTGAAAACTGATCACCTTCTAATAAATTGATGATTTTTTCAGTAAAGGGAATTTCTTTATAGTGCAGCAATGCTCTTACTCGATAAGCTGCCAGGGAACGCCAAAATCCGTATAAAGTGACTGACATGAATATTTCTCCTCATTTTTTTGATCAACCTATTATGCATGAGATCCAAGAATACAATCTATCCAATAAATTTCGATACAAGCCCTGAATAAGGTAAGCTATCCTTATGCAGGGGATTGAGAAAATATTTCCCAATCCTTTTATATTACATAAGGGATTTACAACATGCGTTTGATTCGTTCAATATTTTTTGTGTGCTCGATCTTGCTGACGCCGAATATTTTTGCTCAGGGAGCCATTGAGTTACTTTGGTATGGGCAATCAGCTTTTCGGCTTACCACGCAATCTGGCAAGGTCATCGTGATTGATCCCTGGATTTTGAAAAACCCTGTTACTCCACCTGAGCTCAAAAATCTCGATGGGATTGGCAAGGTCGATCTTGTCCTCGTTACGCATGCTCACTGGGATCATATGGCTGACGCTCCTGAAATCGCCAAGAAAAATGAAGTGCCTTTATATGCGCCGGGGGATTTTAACCAAACATTGACCAACCTGGGTGTTTTGCCTCCCAAATTACTTCCCAGAATGAATAAAGGTGGAACGGTTCAAGCTTTTCCGGGCGTCAAGATCTCTGCAGTGCATGCAGAGCACTCCTCAACCTATGTTTGGCGTAATCCCCAAACGGATAAAGATGAAAGTCATCCTGGTGGAGAGCCAATTGGATTTGTAATTGAATTAGAGAACGGCTTTACGATTTATCACGCTGGGGATACTGATGTATTTGGTGATATGGCTTTGATACAAAAGCGGTACCAGCCTGATTTGGTTTTATTACCGATTGGTGGTAATTTCACGATGGATCCTAGAGGAGCAGCATTGGCGATTAATGATTATTTAAAGCCTAAGTTTGCCATTCCAATGCACTACAAAACTAATCCATTCAATATTGGTACTCCTGAGGACTTCATGAAATATTTAGGCAATAGCAAAACCAAAGTCATGGTGATGAAACCGGGAGATACCCTCAAGTTTTGATATATTTCGTAGTCTGAATGATTTGGAACAGTGTTGCGTTTTAAACATGACATGAATAGCTAAGCTTCTTTTTAAGTATTCAGATTATTTTGCTTGTGCATGCTTAAAAATGCCACTCTTGAGATGTTTTAGGTGACTTATCTCTCTTTGGTAGATATAGACCCATGCGCAAACATCATTATGATTCAGTTTGATGTTTTCTAAGCTACGAAGATATTCGTGGGGCAGGGGATGGGTAGGTGAGCATTCTTCATACTCATCGAGCATTTTTAAGAGGGTGTCAGATATTTTGTGTAAACGGGGTTCGTTTACTGCTGAGGCATTCTTTCCTCAAACTTAATACTAAACTGATTTAGTGCTCCTTTCCAGTCCCTGATCGGCATATTCCAT
>CAIPQU010000157.1 GCA_903867305.1 uncultured beta proteobacterium | reverse complement strand
CAGATCCAACAAGGGCGTCACCCAGTAGTCGAATCTCAATTAGCCAAAAAATCAATGACCTTCTCTGGGAATGATGGTGAATTATCGCTCGGGCGACAAATGCTCATGATTACGGGCCCTAATATGGGCGGTAAATCAACGTATATGCGGCAAATGGCACTGATTACGATCATGGCCTATATGGGATCTTTCGTACCTGCCAAAAGCGCGCGCTTAGGCCCTATTGATCAAATTTTTACCCGCATCGGTGCAGCCGACGATTTAGCTAGTGGTAAATCCACTTTTATGGTGGAAATGACAGAAGCTGCAGGAATTTTACATCGTGCCACACCCCATAGTCTTGTTCTGATGGATGAAATCGGTCGTGGAACATCTACCTTCGATGGCTTGTCATTAGCATGGGCTATTGCAAAATATCTACTCGAAGTAAATCAAAGCCTGACTCTATTCGCAACCCACTATTTAGAACTTGCCCATCTTCCAAGCTCTTATCCCCAATGTGTGAACATTCATTTATCAGCGATTGAACAAGGTCGTGAATTAATCTTTTTACATCAAGTCAAACCTGGGCATGCAAGCCAAAGTTATGGCTTACAGGTGGCGCAATTAGCTGGTGTGCCAAAAGCCATCATCACGCAAGCACGAAAAAAACTGACTCAATTAGAGTCGCAAAGTCAGGAACAAGGTACGCAAAATGATTTATTTGCCCCAAATGCTGAAAGTTCTTTCGAGATGAATTTAGATACCCCCGTAGAACCTAATCTGATAGAACAAGCTGTTCGAGAACTAGATCCTGACTCTTTGAGTCCTAAAGAAGCACTTGATGCTCTTTATCAACTGAAAAAATTGATTGGCTAATGCAATGTCGGATGATTGGTTTTGGACAAATTCATCAAGTCATCGAGATTTTCATAATCAGTGTCGTCATCACTCTCACCAACCATCAAACCCATCGAATCATCTGCTCGACCATTTTCAACCTCTTCTGGGCTTGCAAGGCGAATATCAGATACCTGAACCCAAAAACGTAATGCCATACCAGCTAAAGGGTGATTAGCGTCCAATATGACACGATCTTCCGCTAAATCAGTAATGGTATAGATGAGGGTTTCTTCATCTTCATCAGCGGCAAAAAATTCAGCACCCTCTTCATCGTCATCCGAACTCGGCACACCTTCAAATTGCATACCAATCTCGAGTGGCTCAGGAAAACGATCTCTTTGTTCAATCCTTAACAAATCGGCATCATACTCACCAAAAGCATCCTGTGGTTCAAGCTGGAGGTTGGTCTCAAAACCAATCTCTTGACCATCAAGCAACTCTTCAATCTTCGGGAATGTGCCCGCATATCCACCATGTAAATACACCATGGGTTCGACTGACTCTTCAATTAAATTGTCCTGAGCGTCAGATAAACGGTATATTAGTGTTACAACGGTATTTTTTTCAATCTTCATTAAAGACATTTTACTTGAAACCACAATACACCCCCCCAACTCCTCCTTTTCCACTTCCTTTGAAGGCTCCTTGGGCTCTTTTAGGTCAAATCAGCCCATCTGAATTCATGCGTAACTACTGGCAAAAAAAACCATTACTTGTTCGTGGTGCAATCCCAGCTTTTACACTGAATCCTGATCTTGAAAGCCCCATATCGAATAAAGAACTCTATGAATTAGCCAGTTACGACCTCGTCGAATCAAGGCTTGTAAAAAATAAACCATGGCGTCTTGAGCACGGTCCCCATACGATGCGTTCAATTCCTAAAATCACTCAAAAAGATTGGACACTTCTCATTCAAGGCATGGAGGGTTGGCACCCTGCGGCGGCAAAAGTACTGTCATGGTTTCGATTTATACCTGATTATCGACTCGACGATTTAATGATCAGCATTGCAGGTCCTGGCGGTGGTGTGGGCCCTCATCTTGATTCGTATGACGTATTTCTGATTCAAATGCAAGGACGTCGTCACTGGAAAATCCAATCTCAACCAAAAAAAGGATTCATAGAGGACCTGCCGTTAAAAATCTTATCGGAATTCAATCCTACCGATGAGTGGACTCTGAACCCCGGAGATTTGCTATACCTACCTCCACAAATTGCGCACGATGGTGTAGCACTTGATCCAGGAACACAAACCTGGTCAGTAGGTTTTAGGGCATTGAGTTGGCGTGAACTTTTACAAGAGACACTATGGCGTCTTGCGGATCAACTTGACGATGATGTTAGCTTGGGACAAATTCTCACAGACCCTCACCAGCAAGCGAGCGACCGACCTTCTAAAATTCCTGGTCATTTAATCCAGTCTCTGAAAAACCGCTTTAACGAACTACCTTGGCATGGAAAAAACTTAGAAGATCTGATCGAGTTCTCTTTAGGTGAAATCCTGTCAGAGCCTAAACCTCAAATCGTTTTTGAGCCTCCGATAGACCTCTTATCGGAAAGTGAGTTCAGAGCTGCATGCGTAATAGATGGACTTAGCGTTGATCCCCAAACTCGTCTTAGCATTAGTTCAGATTATTTATTCTGTAATGGCACACTATTAACCTTTTTAGATAAAAAATCAGAAGCATATGAGTATTGGCTTTTATTTGCTCACCAGCGAGGGTTTTTGCCTCAACAGTGTCGAAGATTTTTAGCTTACCCATCGATGTTCGAACATATTTACGATGGCTACTGTAATGGTTGGTTTGAATTAGGGGAGTCCGCCTCTTAAAATTCACGTGAGTGACTTCAGATTTAGATATAATAAGTATGGATTTAAAAAATAGTCCAACACCAATTAACCGGTAATTGTTGTTATGTTGATTCAACTAATTAAAAGGAAATGAATTATGAAGAAGTCATTATTATTAGCAGCTCTCTTAGCTTTGGCCGTTGCTGCTTGTAGCAAAACTGAAGCCCCTGCTCCTGCACCTGCTCCTGCACCTGCTGCTGAAGCTCCTGCGGCTGCACCTGCTGCTGAAGCTCCTAAAGATGCTGCTGCTCCTGCTGCAGTTGATGCTCCAAAAGAAGAGCCTAAGAAATAATCTTAAGCTTCTTCAATCAAGCCGCTCTTTTAGAGCGGCTTTTTTATTTCTGCAGCATGGATGGCTCAATAATTATCTCTTCATCATTCCCTCATCATGAGAATGGTTAAGCTTCAGAATCTTACAAATAGTTTCTGGCCTAAGAGTGGTGACTCGATTAAAAAAATTCGGTATGGGGCCCTCATACAAAAAGCCGGCAAATAGTGCCGGCTTTTTAAGTTCTTTCGCAGTCAAATTTAATCTTCACATGCGATTACATCATGATTAATAAGTAACTTGCTCGTCAATGATTTTCAAAATCTGTTGATCAACATCACCTTTAACAATACGACCAGTCTCATCAAGTGCAGTTACGCGTGTTGTAACTCCATCACTCTTCACAACCACTTGGTATTTTTTAGCCTTTTTGAATTCGTCTTCTTTTGATGATGAGAACCATCCTGAGAACCATGAACTAGATTTTTCAGGCTCTATATTTTTAGAGCTAACAAAGCGAACATAATAAGTCCCTTGGGAACGATCACGATCTTCTACCGTAAAGTTAGAACGATCTAAGGCTAAACCAATTTCTCGCCATGATTTATCAAAACCCTGACTAATGGTTAACACACTGAGGTCACCCTCTTCACTGATACGAGGCTTTCTACCTGAAGTTGTGGGGCCTTTTTGAGCAAGATCAGCTTTTGCACTATCGTAATTTGTGCCAAGAAAAACCATCATTCGCGCTAACATCTCCGCTTCAAGTTCTGGATCAGATGGTCTTGCAGTCCACATAGTAGTCTCTGCAATATTTGAGGAAGTTTTTGTATATAACTTTTCTTCAGCGCCTTTGTGAGTTACATAAATCTCTGTTTCACCATTAGTATTTTTCTCTAATCGAGTTCTAAATTTATCTCTCTCACCTGTAGAGTAAATACTATCTAAAGCACTACCTAAAAAACGACGAACCATGTCTTGTGGTATCTTGGCACGATTTTCGGCCCAATCAGTTTCCATAATTCCCGTAGCAGGGGAATCTGTCACTAATAAAAAGCCGGAATCCTCCCAAAATGAACGTAATTTAGGATAGATCTCAGTGGCATTTTTCGAAACAACTAACCAACGACGTTGCCCATCTCTTTCAACCCGAATTCCTGCTTGAGCTGGAGTAACAACATTTTTTATTTCCTCTTTCTTCTTAGATGAAGCAGAGTTGTATTGCGAAAGAGTAGCTGTGCCATCACTAACGGAATAACGTTTTTCAGAACTTGATACTGTCAAATCAGGTGGCAGAGATAAGTTCGGGGTCTTTTTCTCACCCTGTGATTTGTAATCAATCGTCTCTCCGTTGAGAGCCGAAGAACAAGAGCTTATGAATAATACACAGGATAAAACAAGGACAATTGGATACGCTTGGATAACTTTTAATTCGTTACGCATAAATTCCTAAATTTGATTAAGCAATTAAACCAATCTTTCGTAGTTCATCTTTTAAGGGACCACGAAGATTTTCTGATAATGGAGTTAATGGTAAACGGATACCAGCATCAATCATTCCCATTTGATGCAAAGCCCATTTGACCGGAATTGGATTTGGCTCCGCAAACATCATTTGATGTAATTTCAGTAACTGAAACTGAATCTCTCGCGCACGAATTAAATTTCCTGTAACAGCAGCTTCACATAAAGCAGACATCCATTGAGGTGCTATATTTGCAGTTACCGAAATATTGCCTTGCCCCCCCATCAACATCAGGAAAATTGCCGTTAAATCATCGCCAGAATAAACCGCAAAATGCGAACTTTTCTGTTCTTTTAACCCTGCTAGTAATACACTTAATCGCTCTAAATTTCCAGTAGCATCCTTGATACCCGCAATACCTGGAACCTGAGCCAATCTTAGAATCGTTGCATTACCCATATCCGCCACAGTACGACCTGGTACGTTATATAAAATAACGGGTAAATCCACCTGTTCCGCAATAGTTTTGAAATGCGCGTAAATGCCCTCTTGGGTTGGCTTGTTATAGTACGGGACGACCTGTAAACTCGCATCTGCGCCAACCTCTTTGGCAAACTTCGTCAACTCAATAGCTTCGATTGTAGAGTTGCCACCAGTCCCTGCAATAACTGGAATACGGTGATGAATATGCTCTACAGTAACCCGGATCAATTCACAGTGCTCTTCCACATTAACCGTGGGTGATTCCCCTGAAGTTCCAACAATCACAATCCCGTGAGTACCCTGCTCCACATGCCAATCAAGTAGTCGACGAAGAGCGTCAAAATCTAGGGAACCATCCTCCAACATGGGGGTCACAATGGCAACAATACTTCCCAAAATGGGGTGCTGAGGGTAAAGTGATTTCATATTCATCGTAGAATTGTAGCCTAATCTTGGGTTTTTACTGCACAAATTCTCTGAATCACTGCAGGTTTTGGAAGCGTCACTTCAAGTTGCTCAAATGCCATAATATGAAATTTTTTTGACATGGCAATGTCTAATAATTCATTTTCTTGGAGCAAAAAATTAGGATTAGAAGGTTTTCCATATCGTTCATTCCCTATCGCAAAAGTTTCATAAATCAAAACCCCACCAATCATCAATTGATCAAATAACCGGGATAAATGCGGTCGATATAAATAATTGGTGACGATAATACCCGCAAATAGCTCGTTTTCATCCTCTAAAGCATATTTTTCCTGCTCTAAGTCGATACAACGCAACTCCATTGGAAACGGTTTACTGACATCAAGAGAATTTTGGAGTTCCTGCAAGCTAATATGATCTCGGTCAAGTGCCAAAACAAGATAACCAACTCCCTGAAGGTATAAAGCATGTCGTCCAGAACCACAGGCGTAATCTAAGACACGACAAGGCGCAGAATCTTTTTGGGGAATATTAGAAGCAAACCGCACGACCCACTCTGAGGGGACTAACTGATTATGAGTAATCAAGTCCCATTGCCTCGCGGACATCTCTCATTGTTTCCTGGGCAGTCTTACGGGCTTTATCACAACCATCCGCGATTAACGCACGCAACAAACTCGGATCATCGAGATATTTTTGTGCCCGTTCTAACATCGGCTGTTGTTCCTTTAAGATACTTTGGATTAATGGCTCTTTACACTCTAAACAACCAATCCCTGCAGAAGTACAACCTTGCTGTACCCAATCTTTTGTTGATTGATCTGAATACACAGCATGTAATTCCCACACAGGACAATTTTTTGGATTCCCTGCATCCGTTCTTCTAACCCTTGCTGGATCTGTGGGCATCGTTTTTATTTTTTTGGTAATCGATGCAGCGTCTTCTCTAAGTGCGATCGTATTACCGTAGGATTTTGACATTTTTTGCCCATCTAAACCTGGCATCTTTGAAGCTTCAGTTAATAAGGCCTGAGGCTCAAGTAGGATAATTTTACGAGCACCTTCTAAGTATCCAAACAATCGCTCACGATCACCCATAGATAAACTTTGCGCTTCATGCAAGATCGCTTGTGCTTGCTCTAATGCCTCTTGATCGCCCTTCTCTTGAAAAGCAGTACGTGCTTCTAAATACAGCTTCGTTCTCTTACCACCCAGTTTTTTAGCAGCCTCTAAGGCTTTTTCCTCAAAGCCAGCTTCACGACCATATAAATAATTAAAGCGTCTAGCGACCTCGCGCGTCATTTCGACATGGGGGACTTGATCCTCGCCAACAGGCACATGCTCTGCACGATAAATCAAAATATCCGCAGCCTGCAATAATGGATAGCCTAAAAAGCCATAGGTTTGTAAATCTTTTTCACGTAATTTTTCGATTTGATCTTTATAGGTGGGCACCCTCTCCAACCAACCTAAAGGAGTTCCCATGGCCAACAATAAAAATAATTCAGAATGCTCAGGAACTTTACTTTGAATAAATAAAGTTGCCTGAGAAGGATCTACTCCAGCAGCCAACCAATCAATTACCATCTCCCAAACAGATTCTTCAATCAACTCTGGAGATTCGTAATGTGTTGTTAGGGCATGCCAATCAGCTACAAAGAAAAAACAGGGATACTCTGATTGCAGTCGTACCCAGTTTTTTAGCACCCCGTGATAATGCCCTAAATGTAAAGACCCCGTAGGGCGCATTCCAGATATAACTCGTTCAGAAAACATAGATAAATAAACTTAAAATAATGACCAAATAGGTTTGAGATTCGTTGGCAGAAGTGGTAAACGCCCCAGATCAATATAGCTTTCATTCAAATCATGAAAATCTGATCCGCGTGAGGCATAAAAATCATACTGCTTCGCTATTTTGGCATACTCTTCATATTGAGCAGGAGTATGACTACCAGTAATCACCTCAATACCAAGACCTCCGGCTAACAAAAAAGACTTATAGAGCTCATCTTTTTGCAAATCCGTTAATCGATAACGACCTGGATGAGCAATGACGGCAGCCCCTCCAGCAGCTTTAATCCAATCAACAGACTCGGTCAGAGTAGCCCATCGATGTTCAACATAACCAGGTTTACCCTCAATGAGGTAATTTTTAAATACCGCATCAGTCGAGGAGCAAACTTTTTTTTCAACTAAGAAACGTGCAAAATGCGTGCGCGAAAGCAATTCTTGATTGCCTGCAAATTTTAAGGCCCCCTCATATGCTCCTGGAATTCCAACAGCCTCTAATTGACGGGCCATCTCTTGTCCTCGTTCACTTCTACCATCTCTAGTTTTACGCAGACCTTCAATGAGAATCGCATTCTCAGGATCAATACCAATACCAACAATGTGAATAGTCTGCCCCATCGAACTCACAGAAATTTCTACGCCGGGGAGATATCTAATACCTAATTCTTTAGATGCAGTTTTTGCTCTTTGCTGACCGCCAATGACATCATGATCAGTTAGCGACCATAGTTCAACACCATTTTGATGGGCACGAACAGCCAATGCTTCAGGAGTCAATGTGCCGTCAGAGACCACTGAATGACAATGCAAGTCGGCGTTTATCGAATTCATATTCCTATTCTACCTTTTTCAGGGAGAATTTTCGATAAAAGATGCGGTTTGAAGAAGTTACGAAGAAATCTAGTAATTCAACTTATGTTAAAGAGGTATCGACAACTCGCCGCGGAGCATGTAAATACTCTTTAGACTGCATTTCGATAATTCTTGAAACAGTTCGGTGAAACTCACCAGACATTTGTCCCTCCACATACAATTGATCCGCCTCTACAGCCGCTGTCATGATCAATTTAATTTTATGGTCATAGAAAACATCAATCAGCCAAGTAAAGCGTCGAGCTTCACTAGACATCAAAAGCGTCATTTTGGGAATGTCCGACAAAATAACCGTATGAAACATGGAGGCAATTTCTAAATAATCATTTTGCGATCTTGGACCGCCACATAAAACCTGAAAATCAAACCAAGCGATCCCACCAGCCAAACGCTTACATTCGATAACGCGATTCTCAATATACAATTCTTTGGCTTCATCGGTGTGGGCACCAGCGAGTTGATTAAAAATCTCTTCTACCGTTTGATCGACCTCTGGACTCAGGGGTGTTAAATAGGCTTGAACCTGATCCATCACAACTTTACGGTAATCAACCCCCGCATCAATGTTCATAATATCTAACTTCTCTTCTAATAATCGAATTGCAGGTAAGACACGGTCTCGATGTAAGCCATCTGGGTAAAGTAAATCAGGTCGATAATTAGATGTCATAATAAATTGCACATGACTTTTAAATAAAGCATCGAGTAATCGATACAAAATCATGGCGTCAGCAACATCACTGACATGAAACTCATCAAAACAAATTAATTGATAACGCTGTCCAATTTTTTTCCCAAGTTCATCGAGCGGATCTGCTTGCCCTCTTAAGTCCTGTAGTTCTCGATGTACTTCTCGCATAAATTCGTGAAAATGGAGTCGGGTCTTTTTTTCAATTTGAATTGCTTCATAAAAGCTGTCCATAATAAAAGACTTGCCACGGCCCACGCCACCCCAAAAATAAACACCCTTAGGCACTTTCGGAGCTGATGACTTGATTAATCTCGAAAATAGTCCCGCGGGTTTAGCGACTGATGCTTCCCATTCATCTTGACAGGCCTGTAAACGCCTAATCGCTGCCTCTTGGGCACCATCACTTTGATAGCCTTTTTTGACCAGTGCTGCATGATATAACTCCGTAACGCGCATGTATTCCTGAATTAAAAATTCAAAGCACGACGATCAGTAGCTAAAGCAGCCTCGCGAATAGGTTCAGATAAGCTAGGGTGTGGATGAGATATGCGAGCGATATCTTCAGCAGATGCTTTAAACTCCATCGCAACAACCGCTTCAGCAATTAAATCGGAAGCTGCAGAAGCAATAATATGCACCCCTAAGATTTCATCTGTCGTAGCATCTGCCAATATTTTGACAAATCCATCAGCAGCGCCCATTCCTAATGCACGGCCATTGGCAGCAAAAGGGAATTGTCCAGGCTTATAAGCACGTCCTTCAGCTTTAAGCTGTTGCTCATTTTTTCCAACCCAAGCAATCTCCGGAGATGTATAAATAACCCACGGTATGCAGTTGTAATCAATATGTGGTTTTTGACCAGCGATAACTTCTGCAACCATGACACCTTCATCTTCCGCTTTATGAGCGAGCATTGGTCCACGAACCACGTCACCAATAGCATAGATTCCAGAAACACTAGTCGCACAAGTGTGATCATCAATCGGAATAAAGCCACGCTCATCGGTCTTCAATCCTACAGCGTTTAAGTTCAAGCCTTCAGTATTGGGAATACGCCCAACCGAAACAATGAGTCGATCCACTTCTAAATTTTGCGCATTCCCTGCTGCATCCACATAAGCAATCGAGACATTATTTTTACCTTTTTTGACTTCACCAATGTTGACACCCAACTGAAATTGAAGCCCCTGTTTTGTAAATAATTTTTGCGCTTCTGCTGCAATACCCTGATCACAAGCACCTAAGAAAGTCGGCAAAGCTTCTAATATAGTGACCTCCGAACCTAAACGGCGCCATACAGAGCCAAGCTCCAGGCCAATCACACCAGCACCAATCACACCTAATTTTTTAGGTGTTTGATCGAATTTCAAACCACCCTCGTTATCACAAATAAGGACGTTATCAACCTCAATACCCGGCAAATGACGAGCTTTAGAGCCCGAAGCAATAATGACATTTTTCGCTGTAACAGTTTTTGTTTCTTTGCCTTGTATCGATAACTGATAAAGTCCATTCTCTTTAGCCACAAAGGATGCGTAACCTTTTAAATGCGTAACTTTATTTTTCTTGAACAAATACTGGATACCTGCAGTCATCTTGGTGACGATATCGTTTTTACGCGAAACCATCTTCGGAACATTGATCGTAGCGCCTTTGATATCAATGCCATGACTAGCAATATGTTTCTCAACATTCTCAAATTCTTCTGAAGATGCAAGCAATGCTTTAGAAGGAATACAACCAACATTTAAACAAGTGCCCCCTAAACGCGGCTCGGATTTAGGATCGTCGTAAGCATTGCCCTCGGCGCAAGCCACTGAAAAGCCTAATTGTGCTGCACGAATCGCAGCAATATAACCGCCGGGCCCAGCACCAATTACTACTACATCAAATTCTTGACTCATTGTTGTTCCTTAAATGAATATTTAGTCGTTTAAATATCGAGCAATAATCTTGCTGGATCTTCTAAAGCTTCCTTCATGGCGACGAGGCCAAGAACTGCTTCACGACCGTCAATGATGCGGTGATCATATGAAAGAGCTAAATAATTCATTGGACGAATGACGATTTGACCATCTTCCACCACGGCACGATCTTTAGTGGCATGAATCCCCAAAATAGCTGATTGCGGCGGATTAATAATCGGAGTAGACAACATCGAACCAAAAATACCACCATTCGAAATCGAAAAAGTTCCACCAGTTAAATCATCTAAACTCAGTTTGCCATCACGCGCCTTTGCACCATACTCAGAGATTTTCTTTTCAATTTGTGCAAGATTCATTTGATCAACATCTCTTAGAATTGGCACTACTAAACCACGTGGTGAGCCAACCGCGATACCAATATCAAAATAACCGTGATAAACAATATCTGTGCCATCGACGGATGCATTCAAAATCGGATATTTTTTGAGCGCATGCACAGCTGCTTTCACAAAGAAGGACATAAATCCTAATTTAACCCCATGCTCTTTTTCAAAGACATCTTTGTATTTATTACGCATGTTAATCACTGGCGCCATATTGACTTCATTAAACGTTGTCAAAATTGCATTTGTGGCCTGTGATTCAACCAAACGTTCAGCAATTCTGGCGCGCAGACGACTCATAGCAACTCGCTCTTCAGGGCGATTACCTAAATCGAAATCAATCGGTAATTGGCTTAACTTCGGTGCAGCAGGTGCTTTCGCAGGCGCAGGTGTTGGCGTTATTACTGGAGCTGGTGTTGCTGTTAAAGCATCTGCCTTAGTGATACGTCCATCCTTACCTGAACCAACCACATCCGTGGGTGACATGTTTTTCTCTGCTAATATTTTGGCCGCCGCAGGCATTGCAACGCCTGCAGAACTTTGTGATGCGGGGGCTGCAGTCGCTGCAACTACCGGCGCTGATGCTGAAGCCGCGGCAGGAGCGGTTGCTACGGCTTTACCGTCGCTATCAATCCTTGCAATAAGCTGATCAGAAATGACAAGGCCACCATCGGCAACAACGATTTCTGACAAAACACCAGCTGATGGAGCCGGCACTTCTAAAACGACTTTATCTGTTTCTATTTCTATCAAAATCTCGTCTAAAGCAACAGAATCGCCTGCTTTTTTCTTCCATTGTAAAAGTGTTGCCTCTGCAACAGATTCAGATAGCTGAGGAACTTTGACTTCAAAAATTGCCATGGTAAATCCTTTAATTATTTAATTGGTATTGTTGATTTGTAGTTTTATTTAAAAAGGGCGTAACCTTTTAATTTAGCGAAGGCCCCATCAACCAATGATTTTTGTTGCTCTTGATGCAAGTGCGAATATCCACAAGCTGGAGATGCCGAGGCTGGGCGACCTGAATAACTTAATTTCTGCCCCTCCACCATATTTTCATGAATATTGTGCTGAATAAAGAACCAAGCACCTTGATTTTGCGGCTCATCCTGAGTCCAAACAAGTTCTGTGACCTGCGGATATTTCTTCAATTCCGTAGCAAAAGCTTTATGCGGAAATGGATATAACTGCTCCATCCGAATAATCGCTGTGTCTTTAGATTTTTTGGCCTCGCGTGCTTTCACTAAATCATAGTAGACCTTGCCTGAACAGATGATCAAGCGAGTCACTTTTGCACGATCGACATTGACATCTTGCTCTCCAAGCACAGTATGAAACTCTCCTTTAGTGAACTCACTAATCGGTGATGTCGCATCTTTATTTCGGAGTAAGGACTTTGGAGTCATGATAATCAAAGGTTTACGAAATGGTCGAATCATTTGACGACGGAGCAAATGGAATATTTGCGAAGCCGTCGTCGGTTGAACCACTTGCATATTCATATCTGCACATAACTGCATAAAACGTTCAAGTCTGGCAGACGAGTGCTCTGGACCCTGACCTTCATAACCATGAGGCAACATCATCACGAGGCCGTTGACACGCCCCCACTTCACTTCCCCAGACGCAATAAACTGATCGATCACGACTTGTGCGCCATTGGCAAAATCGCCAAATTGGGCTTCCCAAATGGTCAATGTGTTTGGCTCTGCAGAAGAATAGCCATATTCAAAACCAAGAACAGCCTCTTCAGATAAGATCGAATCAATCACAGTAAATGGCGCTTGGCCTTCAGCAACGTGTTGTAGAGGAATAAATGTCCCCGTATCCCATTTTTCACGATCTTGATCATGTAAAACGGCATGTCGGTGAGTAAATGTTCCTCGACCGCTATCTTCACCAGATAAACGGATCGGATATCCACTGGCCACTAAAGAAGCAAAAGCCATATGTTCACCCATACCCCAGTCAACATTAATGTCACCTTTACCCATTAAAGCTCTATTTTTCAGAACTGTTTCAACTAAAGGGTGTACCTTGACTCCCTCAGGAACCTTGCTAATTTTTTCCGCAAGTCGCTTCCATTCTGTTAAGGGAATGGCGGTATCCGCATGATCAGTCCATTTACGATTTAAGAATGGCGTCCAATCCACAGCATATCTGCCCTTAAAGTTCGTAATCACAGGATCGGATGTTCTCTTATCACCAGCATCTAACTCTGCACGATAAGCTTTTACCATCTCATCGCCACCACCTGCTTGAATAATACCTTGCGTCTCTAACTTATCAGCGTACAGTTTTCGCGTCCCAGGATGCTGAGAAATTGTCTTATACATTAAGGGTTGAGTCATCGATGGAGTGTCTTGTTCATTGTGTCCAAGCTTTCGGAAACAAATAATATCGATACCGACATCCTTTTTAAATTTCATCCGATACTCAACCGCCAATTGAGTTGCCAAAACCACAGCTTCAGGATCATCTCCATTCACGTGCAAAATAGGCGCTTCAATGGTTTTCATAATATCGGTGCAATATAAAGTGGAGCGCATATCACGTGGATCTGATGTGGTAAATCCGATTTGATTATTAATCACAATGTGCACAGTACCACCGGTGTGATAACCACGTACCTCGGCTAAAGCAAGCGTTTCTTGCACAACACCTTGCCCCGCAATCGCCGCATCTCCATGAACCAAAATTGGCAACACCTGACTACCTGTTTTATCCCCACGACGATCCATCCTCGCTCGCACGGAACCCTCTACCACTGGATTAACGATTTCTAAATGTGATGGATTAAAAGCCAATGACAGATGAACCGGTCCACCCGAGGTGGAGATGTCACTCGAAAAGCCTTGATGATATTTAACGTCACCTGACGGTAACTCTTCAGGAGCCGTATGATCAAATTCAGCAAATAAATCTTTGGGAACCTTACCGAGAGTATTCACCAAAACATTCAGACGTCCACGGTGCGCCATGCCAATCACAATCTCTTGAACCCCAGCAACACCAGCAGCGTCCAATATCTCATCCATCGAGGCAATAAAACTTTCACCACCTTCAAGAGAAAACCTCTTTTGACCTACATATTTAGTATGCAAGAAACGCTCAAGGCCCTCTGCAGCAGTAAGCCGATTCAAAATATTGGTTTTTTTAGCCGCGACAAAATTTGGTGTTGAACGAATCGACTCTAATTTTTCTTGCCACCATTTTTTTATATTTTGATCCGTAATATACATGTACTCAGCACCGATGGTGCCGCAATATGTTTGACGTAAGTTTTGTAACAACTCACGTAATTTCATTTTGTCTTTGCCAAAGAAGGTATTGCTCGTATTAAAAACAATATCCATATCGGCATCGGTAAATCCATAATAAGCCGGATCTAATTCCGGAATATTGGGGCGCTCAGTCCTCTTTAATGGATCAAGATCAGCCCACCTTGTACCGACATTACGGTAGGTTGCGATTAATTGTTGAACAGCAACTCGCTTGCGTCCCATGCTGGAATCAGCAGAATCTTCAATATGACGTATCGGCGCCACTCTAGCTCGTTGTGAAAATGAGGCCACAATCGGGGCATGCGCAATATCTTTTGTGGCAGAACCGTCTACCGCTGGAAGATTTTGAACTCCATCAAAGTAATGTCGCCAGTTTTCTGGAACAGATGAAGGATCGTTGAGATAGGATTCGTAGAGTTCTTCTACATAAGGAGCATTGCCCCCAAATAGGTACGACGTACCCTGATAAGACTGCATCATATTGCTCACCTTTTCTTCGGGTATCCCGATATGTAAGTGGGTTAATCAACCATTCACGACACGGCCAAACCGATTAGTGAATTGCGTAATACGTAAATTACTTCAAGAAATTTTCATTACTTAATGAATTATTTCAACATAATAAGATAATTTATTCTTCAATTTTATGACAATTAAGGCAAGGTCGTCTGTTTTTCGCACCGAATTTGTTGTAATTGAAGAAAAATTGGTGCAATCAGGACTTTTCCTACATTTAATTCCGATATTTCTGATATTTAAAACGATTTACCACTTTTAAGATGGGACTTTCAATGCTTAAAGGAGATAAATCGATGTCAAATAGTGAAAAAATTCAGGAACTGTCCTATAAAAGTACGCGCGAAACAGCTCATATTCTACAAGTCTCATTAGGAACAATTCAAAAAATGGTAGAAACCGGTGAGTTAATTGCCTGGAAAACCCGTGGTGGGCATCGTCGAATTCTCGATTTATCCATTGAACGGCAATTAGCAAAGCGCCAAGAGCTACTCAAGCATTTTTGTAGCAAGAATTTTGGTATCTTAGGGGTCTTTAGAGATTTGAAAGAGGTCGAACCATTTAGTCATCATTGCCAACAGTTTGAATCAAAAATACAAATCGATGCATTTACCGATATGAGTGAGGCATTAATGGCAGCTGTCGAATTAAAGCCGGAAATTATTTACTTAGACCATCAACTAAATTCAATTGATCAATATCATTTAATTCATCATTTGAATAAAAACTCAATGACCAAAAATATACCGGTATTTATTCACCAAAATGTATTTGAGCAATTAACCAATCAATCAACCGAATCTTTATTACCCAATAGTGCCTCTAATATAGAAAGCCCTCACCCACATCAAAATATATATTTCTATAATGATGGTCTAGAAACTCTTGAGAATTTAATTAAAACAGCGCTATTAAAAAAGTTACTTTAAATTTAAAAGTAACTTTAATATTTATTTAATCAGAAAGTCATCTCGATGAAGACCAGCAATCCATAATGGTGCCTTACCTCTGCCGGTCCAGGTTTGTCCCGTTGTTGGATTGCGATATTTCGTAGGCACTTTTTTACTAGAGGAAGTAACTCCCGGTTTCTTGGAAAAAACTTCCCCAACCAAGATATGATGTTTTTCAATCAGCACTTTAACTTGTTCAATTGCATGTGATTTTTCTTTTTGTTGCAACTCAAGAATTTGACGATCTAATAGATCACGTTGTTTGAGTAAGTCGTCATAATTTGACATATATAGCCTTTGCAAAGTATTAATAATAAATAAATTTCATCAGATTGAAACTATTAATACTTTATAT
>CAIPQU010000156.1 GCA_903867305.1 uncultured beta proteobacterium | reverse complement strand
TTAACTAGTGTAGGAATCATTGCCGAAGAGATCACTACGATCTGAGCCCTACTATGGGCTAGCATGTAAGCATAGTCTTCGGCAGTAAGGAGGGTATTCACAGCTACCGGCACAATGCCAACATACATGCTGCCTAAAAAACTTACCGGCCAATCATTATTGTCGTGCATCAGTAGAAAAATACGCTCTTCACGTTTGATACCACTCTTGAGCAAGGATGTACCAAACTGGGCAATTCGACTGGCCAAAACTCCATAGGTCATCGAGCCATCATCATCGATGTAGGCCAATTTTTCAGAACGAGTTTGATTGAACTCGATTAAATACTGTGCAAAATTAAATGACTGACCAAGATCTCGATGAATAAATGTCATTCCGCGCCCTATTATCCTGTAAATTGAATTTGCCCTTGAGGCAATAAATAAAGTATGTAGGCTCGACCATTTGAAACTGTGGGAGCGTGCTCACTATGCGCTGCAGTTACCATCCAACCAGCAGGGCGGCCATCAAAAAGAGCATCTCCTTCAATAGGCATAATTAAATCAATCTCACCCATTGGATGAATATGACGAGGACCTGCGATATTTTCCATATCAACAACATCTACTGAAAATCCATGTAAATCATCCGATGGTTTAAAAATCCGACCATATTTAATGCCAGCTCCCTCCCGTTGACATAACCACCCCTCATCTACACCCGTTAAGGTCATTTGTTTTAACTCTTCATAAAGTGGACTGCCAACAGGAAACTCTTGATTTAACCAAATATCTAGAGTTTCGTTAAGGTCACGCCCCTGTATTTTTGACGTGACACTGGAAATCAATTGCCGATATCGGATTTGATGAGAAGAAACTTGATCGCTTTTAGGTGTTTCAGGCATCTTGCAAAACTCCTATATATGAATTATTGTGCAACTTTAACTTTAAATTGATAAAATCTTGTTGTCAAGCACTATAATTCATATACGAGGGTTATTCCTAATATTTTTACCGCACGATTTTTGGAAGATTTAAACATGATTGAAGCAGAAAACGAGGACTTAAAAAAATTAGGTGAACGAGTAAGTTCGATACGATCACGCAGAGGCATGACTCGTAAAACCGTCGCTCAGATTGCAAATGTCTCTGAGCGTCATCTAGCTAATCTGGAATACGGTAAAGGAAATGCATCTTTCTTAGTATTGTCACAAATAGCGAATGCTTTGCAGTGTAGTTTGGCGGAGCTGGTTGGAGATCCCACAACTTTAACTCCAGAATGGTTGATGATACGAGAATTATTAATTCCTCAGGATCACCAAAAAATTCGCCAAATCAGAATGAAAATTACCGAGGAATTACAAAGTGCATCAACCACCTCAAAAAATCATTCGCGAATTGCTCTAATAGGCTTACGAGGAGCAGGTAAATCAACGCTAGGCCATATGTTAGCTGAAGATTTAGGCTTTCAATTTATTGAACTGAGTCGTGAAATTGAAAAGTTTGCTGGCTGCTCTGTTCCAGAAATACAAGGTCTTTATGGGATGAATGCCTACCGAAGATATGAGCGCCGAGCAATTGAAGAAGCGATTCAAATATATCCAGAAGTGGTGATTGCAACCCCTGGCGGTATTGTTTCTGATCCAGCCAGTTTTAACTTAGTTTTGGGACACTGTACAACAGTGTGGCTACAAGCCAAACCTGAGGATCATATGCAACGTGTACTCGATCAAGGAGATTTAAGGCCCATGGCTGATAGTAAAGAAGCGATGGAAGATCTCAAAAAAATCTTGTCTGGTAGAGCCGCTTTCTACTCTCAAGCCAACTTAAAAATTAACACAAGCGACGCAGACCTTGAAAGCACTTTTTCGCATCTAAGATCAGCGGTTCGAGATTCCTTAAAACTCGACATTTAATTCCAAGCTATGAAAAATATGCATTAATGTGCTTTACATATTTATAAATATGAATTATAATTCAAATTAATTCTAAAAAATTACTCTAGAGAGATATCAATTTATGGAACCGCTTAATCGTGTTGAGTATCAAACAAACCCGACTCAGTATAGGCATTGGAAACTAGATTTTTCTGGTTCAATTGCGACGCTGACGGCAGATTTTGATGAGAATGGTGGGCTTCGACCTGGTTATAAATTGAAGTTAAACAGCTATGATCTTGGCGTGGATATTGAGCTTAACGACGCAATCAACCGTATTCGGTTCGAGCACCCCGAAGTTAAAACAGTCGTTGTAACAAGCGGTAAAGATAAAGTGTTTTGCTCTGGAGCTAATATTTTTATGCTGGGAGTTTCAAGCCATTCTTGGAAAGTCAATTTTTGTAAATTCACGAATGAAACGCGAAATGGTCTTGAAGACTCCTCTAAATATGATGGTTTGAAATTTTTAGCTGCCATCAATGGTGCTTGCGCTGGCGGTGGATACGAACTAGCCTTGGCCTGTGATGAAATTGTCCTGATTGATGATCGATCAAGTGCGGTAAGTCTTCCTGAAGTGCCTTTATTAGGCGTTTTACCTGGAACTGGTGGCTTGACTCGTGTTACGGATAAAAGACATGTTCGCCATGATTTGGCGGATATCTTCTGTACCACGAGTGAAGGTGTTCGGGGTCAAAAGGCAAAAGATTGGCGCTTAGTCGATGAAATTGCTAAACCAGCAGTCTTTAAACAAACTGTCCTCGACCGTGCCATGGGTCTTGCTCAGAAAAGTGATCGACCGGATGATGCAAAAGGAGTGCAATTAACTCCTTTGAACCGAAGAATTGAAAATGATGCACTGATTTATCAATATGTGGAAGTCAGAATAGATCGAGTAAAAAGGCTTGCAAGCTTTACCATTAAAGCCCCCCCTCATTCGAACAAGGAATCTATAGAACAGATTGAAGCTGCTGGTTCACATTGGTACCCATTTGAAATGGCAAGAGAGCTTGAAGACGCTATTTTGAATATGCGGACCAACGAGTTAGATATTGGGATATGGATTTTAAAAACTGAAGGTGCACACAGTGCCGTCATGGCAATGGATGAAACCTTGATGACAAACCAACATCACTGGTTTGTTCGCCAAACTACTGGTCTACTGCGCCGTACTTTAAGTCGCTTTGATGTTTCTTCAAGAAGCTTATTTGCACTCGTTGAAGAAGGCTCTTGTTTTAACGGTACCTTCTTAGAACTCGCTCTAACGTGTGACCGAATTTATCACTTAGCTCTTCCAGATGAGGAAGTACGAGCACCGAAATTAATGGTTAGCGATGTGAACTTTGGAACCTATCCTATGATCACAGGGCAAAGTCGATTAGGCCGTAGATTCTATGATGAAGCAGATGCACTACACGCCGTCCGCGCGCAAGCTGGAAAACTCCTGAACGCGGACCAAGCCTTCGCTATCGGATTGAACACTTCGAATCCTGATGATATTGACTGGAGTGACGAAGTTCGTATAGCTATCGAAGAAAGAATATCGATGTCACCAGATGCATTAACTGGCATGGAGGCAAATCTTCGATTCAACGGCCCTGAAAATATGTTTACCAGAATCTTTGGTCGCCTAACCGCTTGGCAAAATTGGATTTTTCAACGCCCGAACGCGGTCGGTGATAAAGGCGCCTTAAAAGTCTACGGTAAAGGCGATAAAGCACAGTTTGATTGGCACAGAGTTTAAATTTTATATACCCCACCTTGGAGATACAGATGTCTACAATGAATTACAGCGATAAGATACCAAACAATGTGAATTTAAGCGAAGACCGCACTCTTCAACGTGCGCTTGAACAGTGGCAGCCAAATTACATCAATTGGTGGAATGATATGGGACCTGATCATTCACATAATTTTGATGTCTATCTTAGAACAGCTGTCAGTGTTGATCCTTCTGGTTGGGCACAATTCGATCACGTAAAAATGCCGGACTATCGTTGGGGTATCTTTTTGAATCAAGCGGAAAAAGACCGTAAGATCCATTTTGGCGATCACAAAGGTGAAGATGTTTGGCAAGATGTTCCCGGTGAACACCGTGCTAATCTTCGCCGTATCATCGTCACGCAAGGTGATACCGAACCAGCATCCGTAGAACAACAACGTCATCTTGGTCTTACAGCACCAAGCCAATATGATTTGCGTAATCTCTTCCAAGTCAACGTAGAAGAAGGTCGCCATCTTTGGGCAATGGTATACCTACTCCATAAATACTTCGGAAGGGATGGTCGTGAAGAGGGTGAGGCACTTTTAGATCGTCGCAGCGGTCAAGAAGATAATCCCAGAATACTGCAAGCCTTTAATGAAGAAACTCCAGATTGGTTAAGCTTTTTTATGTTCACCTACTTTACTGATCGTGATGGTAAATTCCAGTTGTGCGCACTTGCAGAATCTAGCTTCGATCCACTTGCCCGAACTACAAAATTTATGTTGACTGAAGAAGCTCATCATATGTTTGTTGGAGAAAGTGGCGTATCTCGTATTATTCAACGTACCTGCCAAGTGATGAATGAGCTAAAAACAGATGACCCTGTAAAACTTCGTGCAGCAGGCGTGATCGATCTACCAACTTTACAACGTTATTTAAACTTTCACTTTTCCGTCACAATTGATTTATTTGGTGCCGATGAATCGTCAAATGCAGCAATCTTTTACTCAAGTGGACTCAAAGGTCGCTATGAAGAAACTAAACGTCAAGATGATCACTCTTTAAAAAATGACGTCTATAAGGTATTAAATGCGAAGGATGGTTCCTTAGTCGAGAAGGAAGTTCCAATGCTCAATGCATTAAATGAAGTCTTGCGAGATGACTATATTAAAGATAGTGTCGGTGGAATCGAGCGTTGGAATAAAGTGATTGAAAAAGCGGGTATCGCCTATCGCTTAAAAGTCCCCCATAAGGCTTTCAATAGGAATATTGGCGCTCTATCGGGTATAAAAGTATCTCCACTAGGACAGATCGTAAGTGACAATGAGTGGTTAGCCAAAAAGAATGAATGGTTACCAACTTTGGATGATCGGATGTATGTTGCTAGTCTGATGGGTCGTGTCGTTGAACCTGGTAAATTTGCCAACTGGATTGCTCCCCCGATGATTGGAATCAACCGTCAAGCAGTTGATTTTGAATATATTCGGTTTAACTAAACTCCATTAAACTAATTCATTACCTTCTTTTTGAATCCGTCTTTTTTACCGAATGAGCTAATGGCATGAATGCACCCACTGCAGTAATTCAACAACATCTGATAGATCCAGAGGTGTGCATTCGTTGCAATACGTGTGAAGCCACATGCCCAATTGGTGCTATTACGCATGACGATCGTAATTATGTAGTCGATGTTGAAAAATGTAATTTATGTATGGCATGTATCTCCCCTTGCCCTACTGGATCGATTGATAACTGGAGAAAAGTTCCTCTCTCAAAAACCTATAGTTTAGAAGAACAATTATCTTGGGATGAATTACCAATCGAACTAGCTGATGATCAAGTGGTTGTGATCGTTCAAGAGACTTCAACTCTAAAAGCCAACTCTGAGATAACACCAATTCCAAATGAATTGATTACTCCTTCACAGAACATCCAATATGGCTCAGTTTCACCACCTTGGTCTGCAGCACACCCATACATTAATCTATACGGCCCAAAATCACTGAAAAAAACCATCACGGCAACGGTCTCAGGAAACGTACGAGTGACAGCAGTCGGTAAAGAAAACGATACGCATCATATTGTTTTAGATTTAGGAAAATCATTTTTTCCTGTCCTCGAAGGACAATCATTGGGAGTTATCCCGCCTGGTCTTGATCAACATGGAAAACCTCATTTTGCAAGAATGTACTCAATTGCAAGCCCTAGAGATGGAGAGCGTTCAGGATATAACAATGTCTCTCTCACCATTAAACGCGTTTTAGAAGATCGGGAAGGTCATCCAGTTAAAGGCGTTGCCTCCAATTTTATGTGTGATCTCAAAGTAGGAGACTGCGTTGAAGTCATTGGGCCATTTGGTACCAGCTTCTTAATGCCTAACCATGCGAATAGTAATATCATCATGATCTGCACGGGAACAGGTAGCGCTCCAATGCGAGCGATGACCGAGTGGCGACGTCGCCTATCAAAATTAGGCAAACTTGATGGTGGTAAGTTAATGTTATTTTTTGGAGCCAGAACCCAAGAGGAACTCCCCTACTTCGGTCCTTTACAAAACCTTCCCAAAGACTTCATCGATACGAATTTTGCTTTTTCAAGAACACCCAACCAAGCCAAAAAATATGTCCAAGATATCATGTTAGAGCGAGCCAAAGATATCGGTGAGCTTTTAAAAGATTCAAATACGTATATCTACGTCTGTGGGTTGAAGCAAATGGAACTCGGCGTCGTTGAATCTCTGCAAGCGATTACCATTCAGGCTGGTTTATCATGGGAATCGTTGTCTGAGACCTTAAAAATTGAAGGTCGCTTACATTTAGAAACGTATTAAAAAATAATTAGCGCTTGAAGTTACCTCAGCGCGAGCAAATGGAAGACCAAACTATGACTCATTTAAAAAATCAACCAATGTTGGTCATTGGTGCAGGTATTATGGGTGCTGGTATCGCTCAAGTAGCGGCGCAATCTGGTCATCCTGTTTTCTTATTTGATCAAAAAGATGGTGCAGCTGTGCAAGCTATCCAAAAATTGACTCAAACCTTCACAAACTTGATTAAAAAAGAAAAGTTAACTCAAGAGCAAGCTGAAGCAACACTCAGCCGTATCCAAGTGATTTCAAGCCTTGAAGCGGCAAAAGATGTCGATTTAGTCGTTGAAGCTATTATCGAAAATCTTGCTATCAAGCGCACACTGTTTACCCAACTAGAAACGATCGTCAAGCCAAGTTGTATTCTCGCCTCAAATACATCCTCACTCTCTATTACAGCTATTGCAAATGGTCTTAAATACCCACAGCGTCTTGTTGGGATGCATTTCTTTAACCCTGTTCCTTTAATGAAATTGGTAGAAGTTATTTCTGGTTTACAAACCTCCGAAGAAGTTCGTAGCGCTATTTTTGATTTATCCTTGTTATGGAATAAAACACCAGTTCATGCTAAATCCACTCCAGGATTCATCGTCAACCGGATTGCACGCCCTTTTTATGCAGAAGCTCTAGCAATGCTTCAAGAACAAACGTCTTCAATCAACATCATCGATGCTTGTATTAAATCAGTAGGATTCAAGATGGGCCCGTTTGAACTCATGGACTTAATTGGTCACGACACTAACTTTGCCGTTACTTCATCGGTCTACGAAGCATTTTTTTACGATAGCCGCTTTCGTCCTTCCATTGTCCAAAAAGAACTTGTCGATGGTGGCCTTTTAGGTCGTAAAACTGGGCATGGTTTTTATGATTATTCTGCTAATGCTACTGTAAATAACTTGCCATCTTTTGAGATGACCCCAATACACAATTCAACTGAAGTGATATTGCATGGCAGTGGTCATTTGATTGATCACTTTGCAACTCAATTAAAAAAATATCAAATCCACTATCAAGAGCAACATGAAAGCCAGTGGATGGGTATTGAGGTCAATGGACATCAATTACAACAAACGAATGGACAGACAGCAACGAGCCAAGGATCATCAGTAGCGGTCTTTGATATTTGTTTACTTCCTGATCATCAACCATTTATTGCTTGGGCAGCTTCAGAAGAGTCTACCGAGGAATGGCTCAAATCTATTCCAAATTGGTTGGCTCATTTAGGCTTAAAACCTTTGCAAGTAAAAGATAGTCCAGGTCTCATTGTTGGTAGAACAATTGCGATGTTAATTAATGAAGCGTGTGATGCTGTAACACAAGGTGTCTGCTCGGTGGAGGCAACCAACCAAGCGATGAAATTAGGTGTTAGTTACCCGAGTGGTCCTTTTGAGTGGCTTGCTCAACTCCACCCCACAAGAGTTATCGAGATTTTGAATGCCTTAGATAAATTCTACCGTGGTGAACGTTATCGCGTAAGTCCACTCCTCCAAAGGTCACATTTTTAACTCCTCCAATTGAAATATTCATCAGCTATTTCTCGTCTTTGATTTAGCCGTTAAAATAAAAACTTATATTTATTCATAAATTAAAAATGAGACATTTTATTTTTCTGGTTGTATCCATCGTTGGGTTATTGTTTTCGCAAATATCTTCTGCTCAATCGTACCCTTCGAAGCCGGTCAAACTGATTGTGCCTTTTGCACCTGGCGGCCCCATCGATCAAACGGCGCGAATAATCTCTCAAAAAATGAGTGATATGTGGGGTCAATCTGTCATTGTTGAAAACAGGACGGGAGCCAATGGAATTATTTCTGCTGAATATGCATTTAATGCTCCTGCAGACGGCTATACATTGCTATTTTCTGTGATTCATCATAGCGTGATGCCTAGCCTCAAATCAAACTTAAGTTATGACATCGAGAAAGACTTTATTCCAATTAGCTCTGTAGCTATTTACCCGATCATCCTGGTGGTGAATAACAACTTTCCAGCAAAATCTGTTCCAGAGTTAATTCAATACGCGCAAGCAAATCCAGATAAGCTAACTTTTGGTCACTCTGGTTACGGTGGCGGAACACATTTAGCTGGTGTTCTTTTTAATATGCAAGCCAAAGTAAAAGTACGAGATGTTCCTTACAAAGGAAGCGCACCTGCGATGGCTGATTTACTTGGGGGACATGTGGATATGATGTTTAGCGACGCTCCCACTGCTATGCAACATATCCTAGCTGGAAAGCTCCGTCCTTTAGCAATTTCAACTTCTGGTCGATTAGGAACTTTACCCTCGGTTCCTAATTTCACGGAAGTTGGTTTGCCGAATTACAATGCCTATTCCTGGGGTGGTATTTCAGTGAAAAATGGAACTCCTAAGGACATTGTGGTCAAACTCAATCAAGATATGGTGAAGCTTTTGAACGACCCCAATATTAAAGAACGCTTTACACAAATTGGCGCTGAACCCCAACCCAGTTCTTCCAATCAATACGCTGCATTTATTCATTCTGAAATACTGAAATGGTCTGATGTTGTTAAGCAAGGTCAAATTAAAATCGATTAGGAAATCTCTTTTGAAAAGAATAGGTATTATTGGTGCAGGAATTGGTGGACTAACTTTAGCAGCTCTACTCCAAAAAAATGGGTTTGACGTCATCGTTTTTGAACAGGCAAAACAATTTGCTCGCGTTGGTGCGGGAATTCAGCAAAGCGCAAATTCAATTAAAGTTTTACGTGAATTAGGCCTCGAATCTTCCATAAGAAATATCGCTTTTTGTCCCCAAAGTTGGAATAATCGCGAATGGGACAGTGGTGAAGTGAAATATGAACTTCCCCTTGGAGCGCATTACGAAAATAAATATGGTGCACCCTACCTCCTTTTACACCGTGGTGATTTACATTCAGCAATTCTGTCTAAAGTGAAACCTAATTCTGTCCATTTGCACAAAAAATTTAAAAAATACCAACACCACAATAACAAAGTAGTTCTGCAATTTGAGGATGGAACTACAGATGAAGTAGATGCCTTAATCGGAGCTGACGGTATTCACTCCTATGTTCGGGAGCAAATGCTGGGAACAGAAAAACCACGATTTACAGGACGTGTGGCGTATCGAACAACTTTTCCAGCAGACCTACTAGAAGGAAAAATGATTGATGACTGTACGAAATGGTGGGGGATAGATCGTCATATTGTGATGTATTACGTCACACCACAAAAAGATGAACTCTATTTTGTGACCAGTGTTCCTGAACCTGAATGGGACAATGAATCTTGGTCGGCAAAAGGTGATCTCCATGAGTTACGCCAAGCCTTCCTTGGATTTCATGATCAAGTTCAACATGTCTTGCACGCATGCCCAGACGTTCATAAATGGTCTTTATATGAGCGTGACCCACTCGAAAAGTGGAATGATCAACAAGTGACGCTCATGGGAGATGCCTGTCACCCGATGGTTCCGTATATGGCTCAAGGCGCTTCGATGGCTATTGAAGATGCCGCAGTTTTAACAAGAGTTATGTGCAAAACAGATAACTTCACAGATGCTTTTAAAACATTTGAAGCAACTCGTAAACCTCGAACATCGAAAGTCCAACTAACATCCCATAAAAATCAATGGATGAGTACTCGTACAGATTCTGACTGGGTTTACGGATATGACGCTTGGCAAGAGCCACTCATCTCATCAGCAATTTAGTGTAAGCTAGTTGTACTTGGTCCGCTAATTACTGAGATGGTGCCTGTTCTAATTTTGTCCCAAAAAATAATGGACATAAGATACAAAGGCTGCTCATGTGGGCGCACTATTTCAACATAACCATCAGGTGTGTCTTTTGCAAGATAATTTCCTGCAATTAAATAAGTAAAGCCCCTATCCGTTCCGTCTCGGTCGCGAATTCTTGCTGCAATTTTCTTTTTCACATAAAGACTAAACATACAGACCCCTTCTTTTATTGACAAGATTGAATTAAATTCCTCACCACTGGATACACTTGAGTCTCCCAACGTTTGCCATTGAATACTCCATAATGACCAACACCAGGTTGTAAATGATGCGATTTCATGAATGGAGGCAATGCTGAGCAGAGATCCTGAGCTGCAAGAGTTTGTCCAATGCCACAAATATCATCACGCTCTCCCTCTACAGTTAATAAAAATGTTTTTCTTATTTTTTGAGGATTGACTAAACGTCCTTCAAAAGTTAAACATCCATTAGGTAAGTCGCAATCCTGGAATATCTTTTGAATCGTTTCAATATAAAAATCAGCAGATAAATCCATAATGGCAAAGTATTCATCATAAAAATCATGAATCACTTGAGCCTTTTCATCTTCGCCAGCGATACGATATTCATAGAGTTTTTTAAAAGACTCTTTATGTCTCTCTAAATTCATACTCATGAAAGCATTGAGTTGTACAAAACCGGGATAAACTTTTCTTCCTCTTCCATGATATTGACTAGGGACTGTATCAATTAATTTTTGCTTAAACCAACTTAAAGGTTTTTGATTTGCCAAGTCATTCACTTTGGTAGGGTTATTTCGAACATCTATTGGACCCGCCATTAATGTCAAACTCATTGGCACACAATCATGTTGATCCTCTGACATGACTGCAGTAGCAACAAGGCAAGCCACTGTAGGCTGACAAACTGCCATGAGATGGGAATGAGGTCCGAGATACTCTAAAAAATCAATCACATGACGAACATAGCTATCAAAATCGAATTTACCTTTGTTTAATGGTATGTCTCTGACGTTAAGCCAATCCGTAATGTAAACATCATGATCTTTTAATAGTGTCTTCACCGTTCCTGATAACAGGGTAGCAAAATGACCCGACATAGGAGCTACTAATAAAATCTTTGGTTGAGGACCTACACCGATCTTTTTGAAATGTAGTAAGTGACAAAAAGAGGTTTTAACATTCACTTCTTCCATCACTTCAAATCGATGACCTAAATCATCTTGAACTTCACCTATTCCAAATTTAGGTCTGACATGTGTAAATCCCATTAAGGCAATTTGCTCATTCATTGCCTTCATATAACGATAAACATACCCAGGCTTTGTATCATCTTTGTTAAGTAAAGTAAATAATGAACCCGCTGAAAAACGCAGCGGATTCATCCAATGACTTGCCTGTTGATAAGCTGAATACATCATGTTAATTAAGTAAAATTACTTCCAAGGTGTCACAGGTGGGATTGCACAAGGACCAACAGCATCAACTGTGCCAAAATCAGCTGGACCTACAATTTCTAAATATTCCATATCAGGTGAATAATCGAATAAATAATGGACTATTCCTGGCGCCTGATGAACACAATCGCCAGCAGATACTAAAGTAGGCTTATTTTCATACATAAATCTCGCCCACCCTTTCATCATGATGACAAGCTGAAATTCAGCCACATGATAATGCCACCCTGTACCGTTTTCAGGTGGTAAATTAGCTTTCACTAAATGAGCAATCACCTTCCCTTTAGTCGCCTGGGCAACTCCTAAGTCTCTATATAAAAAGAAATCTCTAAGTCCACCTTTAAGATACTGAGTATCGCTTGGTTTAATATGTGAGAAATCTGTAGTCATTTTGAAATCTGTTGCAGTATTCATGTTTAAAACTCCACGTCAAGTTCTTCAATATCATCGGGTTCTTGAAGGGCGCCCATCACCCATTCCTTCATCTGCGGTAGAGCCATAATTTGATCGCAATATCGCTGACATAGGCCACTAACAGGTACGTTATAGGTCCGGAATCTTGTTACCACTGGCGCAAACATAGCATCGGCTAAAGTAAGACTCTTACCAAAGAGATAAGGTCCCTTATAAGTAGTTAAGCACTCTTCCCAAATGATGAGTACTCGATCAATATCTAGTTGCGCTTTTGACCATACTTTGAAATTTTTAAATGTAGCTTTGAGATTCATGGGTAATGATCCGCGTAAAGAAGCAAAACCAGAATGCATCTCTCCACAAATAGATCGACAATGAGCGCGGTGAATTGCATTCGAAGGCAGTAACTTTGCTTTGGGGGCTATCTCATTTAAGTATTCACCAATGGCTAATGTGTCCCATACCTTAGCCCCTGCATGTTCTAACCTTGGTACGAGAATGGATGGTGAAAGTAATAACAGCTCAGCACGATTCTCTGCACTATCAGAATTAATAATGACTTCTTCAAACTCTATCCCAGCAAATTTGACCATCAACCAACCACGAAGAGACCATGATGAGTAATTTTTACTACTAATCGTCAAAGTTGTTTTTTTAAATGGCATAAATAAAAACACTTATTAAATGAATTTAATTCCAATCTACGCCTATTTCATCAGTCTATTTTTTTATCAGCACAAGATACGTGCAATTTAAATACCCATGCACCATTTGGAAGAGATTTGAAAAAATATTCCTCGCACTATCTTTGTGCGTTTCTTAAAGAATGAGAAAGTCAAATACATAGAGTGGGCACCTTAAGACTCACACAAATGAAAAGTTACTTAATCAAGTCCCACACTCTTAAAGCTAGCCAAATCAATGATTAAATACGCTATAAGCTTGAAAATACACAAAAATAAAGAATTTCCGTATACTCTAAGCTTACGTCGTTATATTTTTATATTGTGAAATATTTAAAAAACTCATATGAGTCTGCAAATTCGCTTACCGCATTAAAACTTGCAGAACTGCTGATCGAGCCTGGATCTGAGGGCCATTTTAACGAATTAAATAGCGTGGTCACATCGACCAATAGAACTCAGTCGATGTCGTCGAATTGGGAAACATTTTTCTCAACAATTGGTTCACAAGGTATTGAAAACCTTAACTTCAAAGAACAAGATTTACGTAATTCTGTAAAAGAAAATGGCATTACGTATAACGTTTATGCCGATGAGGATGGTCCGCAAAGACCATGGGCACTCGATATATTCCCCCTCATCATTGACTCTATTAATTGGCAAAAAATTACTTCTGGAGTGTCTCAAAGGGCGCAATTACTTGAATTAATGATGAAAGATATTTATGGGCCCCAAAACCTTATTAAAGAGGGTCTTATTCCACCTGCTCTCATTCAAGGTCATCCTGGTTATTTAAGATCCATGTATGGGGCCAACTTATCAGGAAAAAAACATCTTCATATTCTTGCCTTTGACTTAGCTAAAAACCCCTCCGGAGAATGGAGTGTCATCGCGCAGAGAACGCAAGCACCTTCTGGTCTTGGTTATCTTTTAGAAAATCGTAATCTAATTTCTAGGCAATTTCCAAATGCCTTTGAAAAAATGAATATTGAACCCCTAGCGGATACTTATCGAGAATTGATTGACGCTCTTAAATTATCAAGTCCCGCAGGTATTAATTCCAATATTGTTCTTCTCACTCCAGGGCCCTATAACGAAACTTATTTTGAACAAGCCTATTTAGCACGATTCTTGGGACTTACCCTTGTTGAAGGGACTGACCTAACAGTTCGTAACCAACGAGTTTATTTAAGAACCTTGAGTGGGTTGGAGCAAGTACATATTATTTTAAAACGTTTGGATGATAGCTTTTTGGATCCACTAGAGCTAAGGCCAGACTCTACTCTTGGTATCCCAGGTATTCTTCAAGCGATCCGATTGGGTAATGTGTTAATTGCTAATGCCCCAGGATCGGCGTTCTTAGAATCACCTGCTTTATTAGGATTTTTACCAACGGTCAGTGAAAAATTATTAGGGCAACACCTTGAGTTACCAGCCTTCGATACCTGGTGGTGTGGCGAGTCAGCAGCCATTCAATCAGCGATGGCGAATATTCATAACACCGCAATTAAACCCACCTATCCCAATGCTGATGGCCACATTAGTTTCCCAGCAATATTGACAAAAGATCTCAGTCCTATAGAACTTCAGAAATGGATTGATAAAATTCATTTACAACCGAATGAATACACAGTCCAAAATTATCTTCCGCTTGCACAAATGCCAACCTGGCAAGACTCCAGCATTATTCAAAAGTCCTATGTATTAAGAGTATTTGCTCTGAGTAATGGAGAAAATTCGTGGAATGTTCTCACGGGAGGTCTAGTCAGAATAGCCTCAAAAAATGATGGTATAGCATCCATGCAACGCGGCGGAAGCAGTGCTGATGTCTGGGTACAAACTAATCTTCAATTACAAAGTTCTGGATTTAGTAACCTTCATCAACAGGAAACCAACTTTCATAAAAAGAGAGTTGTAACAAGCCGTGCTGCTGAAAATTTATTCTGGTTTGGACGCTATTCAGAAAGAAGTGAAAATACGATCCGATTAGCTCGCCTCTATTTAAAAAGTCTCAATAACGAATATTACTCGACGAGTTCCATTTGGCCTTGGCTGGAAAATCTCTGTAAGGGAGAATCATTAGTTCCTTTAGATGTACAACCAACGTACAACATAGAAGGCGTTCGTAACCGGCAATTTGAAAAAGAATTAATCGAGTCATTACATGACGAGTCTTCTTTACCGAGCGTCGGATTTAATTTGTTAGCGATGCAACGCGCAGCATCATCTGTTAGAGAAAGACTAGCCACTGAACAATGGGCAATCATTCATGACTGTGCAGATCAGTTTAGACGAGATATACATCAGTCGACCCTCTATAAGGAGTATTCAACCAATCTTGCCATGGAAGCTCTTGGACAAGCAAGCAAATCATTGGCAGCGATCACTGGTGGTCAAACCGATCGGATGACACGAGATGATGGCTGGCAACTACTGAGTATTGGGCGATATTTAGAACGCGTTGTATTTCTTTCAGATGTCATCATAGAAGCGGTTGCGCTTGATCTTTTTGATAACATTCAACAGGATGTTTCAGGATTTGATGGGCTTTTATACGTTTTCGATAGTACGATCACCTACCATAGTCAACATCAACAAAATAGAAATCTAAAATCTTTAATTGATCTCATACTGATTGATCATGAGAATCCACGCTCACTTGCCTGGATTATGAGGCACTTAGAAAATAGAATTAAAAAATTAAATAGTATTAACCCAAGCCAAGCTATTCAATTTAATTATCAATCCATGAATTCAGAAAGTGCTTTGATACAAGCATTATGTGAAACGAATCATGAAAACAAGTTACTCAATTTATCTCAATATGTCCAAAGTCTAAAAAATATAATAACAACGGTTGCAGATGATATTAATGCAACCTACTTCAGTCATATTTATAAAAATAACTATCGCCTTTAATATGCAACTTGAAATTCTTCATGATTCGATCTATACATATGCTGGTCAAGTAGAGACTGTGAGGCATCTTGCACATCTAAAGCCTCGCTCAAATACAAATCAAAATATTTTGCAATCCAATATTCAAGTGGAACCATCCCCAGATGTTTATTACGAAACCCAAGATATCTTTGGCAATAATGCGTCTTACTTTTCTATCCAAGAAAGACATCCAACACTCATTATTAAGTCTCGAAGTCAAGTTGAAACATTCGCTGATACTGCAAGTCCTTTTCCGTCAGAAAAAATTCCTCAGTGGGAGGAAGTCCGGGAATACTTTAAATATTCAACTCTACAAAAATGGGATAGTGCCTCTGAATTTTTATTTAACTCTACATTGATTCAATATGATGCACTTTATGCTGAATTTGCTAAAAAATCATTTTTACCGAATCGCTCTATTTTAAAAAGTGCGATAGCTTTAATGAAGCAAATCTATGATGAATTTGAATATAAGGCAGAATCCACGAATATTAATACTCCGACTCTTACGGCATTTCATCAAAGAACCGGTGTCTGTCAAGATTTTGCCCATATATTCATTTGCTGTATGCGCAGTCTTGGACTTCCAGCAAAATATATCAGTGGCTATTTATTAACCAATCCCCCTCCAGGCAAGGTTCGACTCATTGGTACTGATGCTTCACACGCGTGGAGTTCCGTGTACATTCCTAGTTATGATTTATACAATAATTTATCCACAGGCGTTTGGTGTGATTTCGATCCAACGAATAATCGTTGGGGCTTTGGTAGCCCAGGTGAAGACTATATCTATTTAGCTCAAGGAAGAGATTATGCAGATGTCTCTCCAATTCGGGGAGTCATCAAGGGGGGAGCAAATCATGATCTTCAAGTTTCAGTTACGGTTCGTCCAATCAACACGAATTAATTTTTTTCAATTCGTCTTATGTTAACGTTGTGAAAATAACCTGGAGATGCTGAAAATGAATCAACGCAGAAATCTATTAATGGCAATCGGGGCAACGGTTAGTTCGACCACCTTTGCACAAAACACGACTTCTACTCCATCTGCCTCAAGAGGGCCTTTAGTTTGGGGATCAATGGATCAAATTACCCTAGACGCTTCTTATGATCAGAGTGTCTATGCACCAAATATAAAACAAGTACAAAGTCGATACGCCTCTAATAGCGAGATTACGAGAAAAAGATTAGGTAATCCTCAACGATTTTCTTATGGCCCTACAGCAATTGAAGCGATGGATGTTTATTTATGTAAAAAGCCTAAAGCTCCAATACAAATCTTTATTCATGGGGGTGCTTGGCGAGCTGGTTTAGCGAAAAATTTTGGATTCAAAGCTGAAACTTTTGTCAATGCAGGAGCGCATTTCGTGGTACCTGACTTTATCAATGTGATCGAATCCAATGGCGATCTGATGCCAATGATCGATCAGGTGCGTCGTTCAATTGCTTGGGTCTATAAAAATGCTCACACCTTTAACGGCGACCCAAATCGTATCTTTCTCTCATCACACTCTTCTGGCGCCCATTTAGCAGGGGTTACTCTTACAACAGACTGGGTAAAGGCTGGTTTACCCAAAAGCATCATTAAAGGTGGAGTCTTATGCAGTGGTATGTATGACCTTCAACCGGTTCGCTTGTCGGCGAGAAGTAACTATGTCAAATTTACTGATGAAGTAGAGAATGTACTGAGCTCACAACGTCATCTTGAATATTTAAATACACCGATCATCGTGGCACATGGTGACCTAGAAACACCTGAGTTCCAGAGACAATCCCGAGATTTTGTAAAAGCAGTCAAAGCGGTAGGCAAACCTGTGGAATACATCCTAGGTGAAGGATACAACCACTTTGAAATGCCTGAGACCTATGCGAACCCCTACGGTATTCTCGGTAAGGCAACTCTCGAACAAATGAATCTAGCCTAAGCTATCAAGCAATCTTACCTAGTGTCCTCATGATCTTTTCTGGGGTGATAGGCTGATCAAAGTTATGTACCCCAAAAGGTGCAATGGCATCATTGATCGCATTCACTACTGCCCCTGGTGCACCAGCTGTTCCTGCCTCACCGGCACCTTTGGCACCTAACAATGAGGATTTCGTTGGCGTTTGTACGTGAGCAACTTCAATGTCAGGCATTTCAGCAGCCATCGGCACTAAATAATCTGCCATATTGCCATTCGTCATTTGCCCCATGGAGTCATATAAGCACTCTTCAAATAAAGCCCCTCCAATCCCTTGCACAATTGCTCCACGCATTTGTTCATCCACTAACATGGGATTAATCACTCGGCCACAATCTTCTACTGCCCAATGTTTGAGTAATTTCACAAAACCTGTATGAATATCCACTTCTACATAGGAAGCCTGTACTCCATTCGTAAAAATAAATGGGAAATCTTTTTGAGAATAATGACGAGTTACCGTGAGCTCAGCGGGTAAATCACGCGGCAATGTATCAGTACGGTAATACCCAACACGCCCGACTTCACTGAGCGGAATTTTTTCTTGTTGAGTTAATCGATCCACGACCTTGCCATTCTTCACATTTAGATGACTAGGGTCGATCTGTAATATTGCTCCCGCAATCTTAAGAATATTTTCACGTAATGCCATGCCTGCAAGTAATACTGCTTCTCCACCTATACCTGCACCTCTAGAGGCCCACGTACCACCACCATAAGGAATGGTATCCGTATCACCAGTCCGAACTCGAACATGCTCAATAGGAACCCCAACTGCATCAGCTGCAATCTGCGCAAAAATACCTTCCGCACCCTGCCCTTGCTCACCGACACTCACGGCAACAGTAATCACACCGGTTGGATCCATCCGAATTGTTGCACCATCCTGAGAAGCTATCCGAGCTCCTCCAACACCATAAAATGCAGGACTCGGATTCGTCAGTTCAATTAATGCAGCAAATCCTATACCACGATAAATACCTTGCTCACGTAATGCTTTTTGCTCTGCCAACAAACTTGAATAATCCATCAACTCTTCAATTTTGGCTAAACACTCTTCATGAGATAAAACTTCTAATTTAATTCCAGATGCCCCTGTGTAAGGATAAGCATTATCCGGAATCACATTACGTTTACGAAACTCTAATGGATCCATCCCTAATTTTCTAGCAGCAAGATCAACTAAGCCCTCAGTTACTGCACAAGCAATGGGATGACCTACTCCACGATATTGACACGTGGGTGTTTTGTTTTGAAAAACAACATTGAGATTTGCACGATATTGTTTATGTTTATAAGGGCCACCAACCAAATTGACCACTTGATTACCTTCAATCGCACTCGTTCGCGGAAACATCGAATAAGGGCCAATCCCCGTGAGGTCATCGATTTCAAAGGCTAAGATCTCACCATCTTGCGAGGCAGCAATACGTCCTTTTATGACATGTTCACGCGCATGAATATCACTCAAATAAGACTCCAAACGATCAGCCACAAACTTGACAGGTCGTTTTAAGATGATCGAGATACCTACAGTAGCAAAATCGTCTGGATAAGCATGTACCTTAATCCCAAATGATCCACCAACGTCATAACAGACCACCCGCACATCTGATTCGACGAGGTCAAATTGACGACAATACAAATCCTGCATCATGTGTGGTGCTTGTTGAGAGTGATAGACGGTCAAGCGTCCATCTGGCGAATAGTGTGCAATTTGTGAGCGGGGCTCTAGGGTTACACCGGTATGACGACCAAATTTAAAACTCGCTTCTGCAACTACCGCTGCTTTGGCAAATTGCGCATCAACATCACCCGTATCCAAAGAACGCTTAAAGCATATATTGTCCCCAAGATCTGGATGAATCACCATTTGCGCAGGATCCAAAGCTGCGTGCATATCAAGTAGCGCTGGCAACTCTTCCCACTCAACTTGTAAATGTGGCAAAGCATCTTCTGCTTGCGCTCTCGTCTTTGCAACTACAGCAACTACCGGCTCACCCTGCCAACAGGCACGATCGACCGCTAAAGCGTGTTGCGGTGCAGATTTCATACCCACCAAATGGCTCAGAGTAGCTACCCAAGGCTTACAAACTTGAGAGAGCTCCTTCCCGTCAATCACCGCCACGACACCAGGCATTTTTAAGACACTATCTTTATGAATCTTTTTAATCCGCATATGCGCAACGGGGGAGCGCCAATACACGACATGAACCATACGAGGCAATTGCAGATCATCAATATATTTACCTTGCCCCTCGGTGAGGCGCTTGGCCCCATGGCGAGGCTCACTCATGCCAATATAGCGTTGCTCATTCGTGACTGGAGCTAATACAGGAAGTTCATTAGGTTTATTCATGATTGACTCCTTATTTGGCGTGAGATTGACGTTCTTCAAGAACGTGAGCAATGGCATCGACGATGGCATGATAACCAGTGCAACGACAATAATTACCAGAAATCCATTCTCTGATTTCTGAGCGAGTGGCATGTGGCTTGTTTTCTATCAGTTCAGCTGCAGCGAGCAACATTCCAGAAGTACAAAAACCACATTGCAAAGCATTGAACTGTAAAAAAGCTTGTTGTAAATCTTTGTAAACTCCATCCGCAGTTAATCCTTCAATTGTCTGTACCTCTGCGCCATTGGCTTGTACAGCTAAAACTAAACAACCCCTGACAATTTGACCATTGAGTTTGACAGTACAAGCTCCGCAAGCACCCTGCTCACATCCCAAATGAGATCCTGTCAGATGTTGATCTTCGCGAATAAAGTCCACCAAATGTTGTCTTGGCTCAACCTCAGCATGGATCAATTGCCCATTGAGGGTCATCGAAATTGATGTTGTATTCATAATGTCTACCTTCTTGATGAATTGGCGATGTGCTTTAACGCGCGCTCAAGTAAAACTCCAACTAAATGAGTTTTCATTTGCGCAGTATTGGTTAAATCGGCTAATGTCGCTATCTCGGATCTCACCAATTGGGTCGCTTGAGCGATGATTTCAGGAGTGGCGATTGAGTGAATATTTTTACCTTTTATTAAGGCTTGAACACCACTAGCCATGGCAGGTGTTGAAGCGACAGAAAAATAAACAATCCGACTATCCACAATCACATCTTGATCGATGATGACCTGCGCAACTATCCCTGTCACAGCATAATCTCCATGACGACGTGAGAGCTCTTCAAAATAATGTTTGCGCGTTGTTTTACTTACATCAAACTCGGTGGCGACTAATATTTCATTTGTTTCTAGAGCCGTTGTATATAAATCCAAGAAAAAATCTTTGGCAAGTACGCGGCGCTCTCCTTTAGGTCCCTGAAGAACCATAACGCCATTTAATGCGACTGCGCAGGCTGGCCATTCCGCAGCAGGATCACCATAGACACAGGAACCACCCCAAGTACCTAAATTACGAATAGCGCGATGTGCAATATGTGGTACCGCCTCAGACAGAATGGGAAGGTGCTCCTGAATCAATGCTGAATTTTCAATCTCAGTATGAGTCGTCATCGCACCAATTTTGATGACCTGACCGACTTGCGAAATACCTTTTAATTCGGTAACACTTTGTAAATCAATCAATATTTCTGGATTAGACAAGCGCATATTGAGGGATGGCAATAAACTTTGACCACCGGCCATCAATTTGGCATTGTCACCATATTGATCCAAGAGTTCAATGACCTCTTGAATAGATCTAGCTCTTTGATAATTAAACTCAGCCGCTTTCATGCGCGTCTCCTTGTTTCATTGATTGGCTTTAATCGCCATTTATCTATTTTTAATGAATTTTATTTTACTCAATAATACTGCTATTATTTAAACTATGTAGTTATCAAACTTGATATTCATAGAATAATTTTTGGAGAGTAAGAAATGGGCGAACTTGTAATTAATCATTTAGCCATTCGTAGTCCTGATGCTGAAAAAACCCGGGATTTTTTTATGAAAACACTTGATTTAGTCCCTGGACCACGTCCAAACTTTCCATTTCCAGGCTACTGGCTATATAAATCAGATTCAGACCACTCCGTCTACTTAAATGCCGTGGTCCATATTGTGGGCATTGACCCAAATGATAAAGAAGGCCTTATCCAATACTTGGGAGATCGTGAACTGCCGACCCTGCATGGTACTGGAGCAATTGACCATATTGCCTTTTTTGCCACTGGTTTAGAAGCTATGCTGGAACATTTAGCCAAACTATCTGTTCCCGTTCGTGAACGCCTCGTGCCGACCATTGGACTTCATCAGGTATTTTTAGAAGACCCTAATGGAATTGTGGTTGAACTGAATTACCCGGCCCATGAGCGCACGGATCTTGATGAAAAAATGAAGCAAGTTGCCTAGTTTTAATTTTCCTATTTTTTAGATTGAATACATGTCAAAGATTTTAGTTGTTGGAGGTTCTCTTGGAGGCCTTCTCGTTGCAAATTTATTACGTAGTCAAGGTCATGAAGTAGATATTTTAGAAAAAGTCTCTGGATCTTTGGAGGGTCGGGGTGCTGGCATTGTTCCCCATCCCGTTCTGATCAAAGCACTGAAGATGGTCGGAATTGTGATTGACCAAAATCTGGGTATTCAGGTCGATCGACGTGTGACACTCGACAAAAATGGTCATCTCATCGCCGATATGGAGTTACCGCAACTCTTTACCTCATGGGGAAAGCTCTACCATCTCTTAAAAGAAAACTTTCCTGTTCAAAACTATCATTCTGGTAAAAATGTTGTCTCATTTAGTCAAGATCAAAATGAGGTTTTAGTTCATTGCGATGATGGCAGTAGTTACCAAGCTGAATTATTGATCGCCTCAGATGGACTTAGATCAGCAATCCGTCATGTTGTGGCGCCAGAAATTAAGCCTGAATACACTGGCTATGTTGCTTGGCGAGGTGTATGTGAAGAAAGTGCTTTAAGTCAGCACATGCGTGACACTCTGTTCAATTACTTTGGCTTTGGATTGCCTGAAGGCGAACAAATGCTGGGTTATCCAGTCGCTGGAAATAATAATAATTTGCAAGTTGGGCAACGTCGCTATAACTTTGTTTGGTATCGCCAAGCTCCGGAAAACACGGTCCTAAAAGATCTACTAACGGATGCTGATGGGGTATTTCACCCACAAGGTATATCACCAGTCCAGGTAAATTGGCGCCATATTGCTGCAGTTCGTGAAGCATCAAAAAGAAACTTGGCTCCACAATTTGCTGAGGTGCTTGAAAAAACCGGAATGGTATTTTTTCAACCTATCTATGATGTATTTTCAGAAAGAGTAGCTTTTGGACGTGTCGCACTCATGGGAGACGCTAGTTTTGTTGCCCGCCCCCACGTGGGGATGGGAGTATCCAAAGCGGCAGAAGATGCCCTATCAATTCTGAGTAATATCATTAAGTTTGGAGCAACTGCCACAGCTTTAGAACACTATCAAGATGAACGGCTGATTCCTGGACAACGTGTCATTGCAAGAGCCCAATACCTTGGTAAATATATGACTGCGCAAGGTCAGGAAGAGCTGAAAAATAACCATACAGGGATAGCACAGCGGGTGATGCGCGAAACGGCTGTTGATATTTCTGACATCATTATGAGTGACGCCCTCATTCCTGAAAATATCTAAAAAAAAACCGCATCAATGATGCGGTCCACAGCGATGTAGCGACTGCTTTTTTTATTTATTGTTATTATTTCTTGCTGATTGGCGCAGGAAATTGCGCACGATACAAATCATTAATCTGTTCACCCGTTCGTATCGAAACACCTTTTTTCGATTGAATATAATCCAATAATTGCTCAAAATAACCAATCCGATGGGGGGCTCCAGTAATATACGGGTGCACGCTGATTGCCATCACACGCGGAATCGTATGACTATCAAATAATAGTCGGTCAAATTGCTCCTTACCACGCAGCAACATCTCTTCACCACGATGTTGTTGCAAAAGCATCATCGGAATATCGTTTGTTTCTACGGTATAAGGTACGGATAAGACCGGCTTTGGCGATGCTTCAATCCATGTCGGTTGATCATCTAAGGGCCAATCAGCTACATACTGAATCCCTGCTTTAGACAAATGATCGATCGTCACTTCTGATTCTGTAAGGCCGGGGCTTTCCCAACCAATGGGATCCTGGCCAGTGAAGTTTTTAATCGTATAGATTGTCTTTTCAATAGCCTCCAATTGATCAGGGAGTTTATGCATTGGTCCCTGAACATAGGAATGCCCCATCATTTCCCAACCATACTTGAGTGTAGATTCAACTACCCGCGGGTAGGACTCACAAACAATTCCGTTGGTCGCCAAAGTCGGCACAATATTGCGATTGACTAATGCATCAAAAATGCGCCAAAATCCAACTCGCATCCCATATTCATGCCAAGACCAATTAGGGACGTCAGGCAATAAAGGTTGCCCCATTGGAGGGCTAAGCACCATCCGTGGCATCGCATTGGCCATCGACCAGTGCTCAACGTTCACAATAATCCAAACTAATAAGTTATTACCATTGGGCAAATGCCACATTGGACGATCCACAATGGGCTCAAACGGAACACGATCACTTGGCAAAGAATATTTCACAATAAATCCTTCAATTAAACACCCATATATAACTGACGCACAACATCATTACTTGCAAGCTCTGCAGCACTTCCTTCAATCTTAATTTCTCCATGGACAATAACATATCCGCGATCTGCAATTCTCATTGCTTGTGTGAAATTTTGTTCCGCCATTAAAACCGTTAAACCTTTTTCTGTTTTTAACTCAGCAATTTTTTCAATCATTTGTTTCACAATAATTGGCGCTAGACCAACAGAAGGTTCATCAATGAGTAAGATTTTGGGCATCGTCATTAAGGCGCGAGCCAAAGCGACCATCTGCTGTTCCCCCCCACTCATACTTCCAGCACGTTGATTAGCACGTTCTTTGAGTTTTGGAAATACACCAAAGCAATAATCTAAATTACTTTCCACATGAGCGCGCGCTAAGGGCCTAGAAGCACCAAGTAAGAGATTTTCTTTTACCGTGAGTAGTGGAAATAGTCTTCTTCCCTCGGGCACCATCGCCACGCCAAGGTTCACAATCGCTTCTGGCGTAAGCTTACTTAAGTCATGGACCTGATCATCAATGACAACCTGGGCAATACCTGAGGTTGTTTTCACAAGACCAGCAACGCACTTAATTAGCGTAGACTTCCCATTGCCATTAGTACCAAGCAAAGCAACCGTTTCGCCATTCCCCACCTCCATAGAGATACCATGAAGAACCTGCACAGAACCGTATGCAGCTTGAATGTCTTTAAGAATAATTTTATTCGCCAAGATATGCCTTAATCACTTCTGGATTACTAATAACTTCTTGCGGATCACCATCTGCTACTTTGGTCCCCGCTACCAAGACCATTAAACGCTCGGAAAATTGCATCACCGCACTCATGATATGTTCAATCATCAGCACCGAAATACCTTTTTCTTTCATGCCCATGATTAACTCTAAAATTTCATCAACTTCGGCTCCAGAAAGTCCTGCTAGGGCCTCGTCTGCAATTAAGAGCTGTGGGTTCGCGGACATCGCTCTAGCCAGCTCTAATTTGCGTAATTCAACTTGAGTCAAACTCGACGAAATTGCATCTGCTTTATTCATAAGACCAACACTTTGAATAATTTTCAAAGCTTGTTCATCATGGGATCTTTGTTCAGTGATTTCTGCACGCATCGTACCTGAAAAATTAATGACCACCTTAATATTTTCAATGACAGTCATCGATTTAAATGGCTTAGGAATTTGAAAGCTTCTAGCAATACCGGCATGCACACGCGCATGAGGAGCTAATTGTGAGATATCTTTACCTTGCAAATAGACCGCTCCACCATCAATTTTAAGCATGCCAGAAATACAATTAACGAGCGTACTTTTACCCGATCCATTTGGACCAATTAGACCTAAACGCTCACCTGGATGAATCACTAAATCTACTTGATTTAATGCCGTAAAACCACCAAATTTCTTGACGATACCAGAAGCTTTCACGAGAGGTTCTTGATGTTGATCCATAAGTTATTTCTTCTTAAAAATACCCAACAAACCATTAGGTGCAAGAGTTACAAAGAAAACCAATACGGCACCAACAATCAATAAATTCCATGTTGCCGAAAGTGTAACCGAAGCTACTTGCTGGATAGTACCTAACAGTAATGCGCCAATCAATGGACCTAACCAAGACCCTAAACCTCCCACAATGGGCATTGCAATACTATTGACTGCGAACGACAAATTAAATGTCGCGGTCGGTTCCATATAGGTAATTAAATATGGGAAAGTTGTACCAGCTAAACCCATCAACGCACCACTAATCGTTGTAGCAATGAGCTTGAGCCTCAAGGTCGGAACACCTAAACCTTCTGCAGCTAATTCATCATCACGGATCGCCATCAACCCCTGACCTAGTGACGATTTTTCAACCGCTCGGGCAACCACGACTGAAAATATCGCCATTGCTAAAATCAAGAAAAATAACCAGTGAATATATTGGCCAACACCAATTGGTGATTCTCGCGGAACAATCACGTAAACACCTCGAGCACCACCTAAAAATGGTGTATTTGTCACGATGGTATTAAGAACAACCGATAAGGCTAAAGTTGCAATAGAAAAGAAAACACCCTTTAACCTTAAGGTCAGATATCCCATTCCTAGCCCAATCAAGCCAGCCATGAAGGTGCCAAAAATAATATTAAAACCTTGATGCCAACCTAATTTATATCCAACAACTGTCGAATAAGCACCAATCGCAAAAAAAGCAGCCGTACCAAAATTGACGTAACCAGCATAACCACCCAAAATATTCCAGGCAGTAGCTAAAATCACGAATTGTAAAACGGTATATGCAGCGAAGAAGAAATATTCAGATGTCACCCAAAAAGGTAAGGATCCCATCAGGATGGTAATGAGTACCACACCAATATAAAAAGCGCGATTGGATTTCATTTTCCGAATATACCTTGTGGTCGAAATGCTAAAGTTAATAGTAATAAACCAAAAGATACTGCTGGCGACCATGAAGGACCAGCAAAAGTAGCCGTCATACTCTCCGCCACTCCCAAAATCATTGCTGCAAATAAAGTCCCCATGAGATTACCCATCCCACCTAAAACGCATACAGCAAAAACCAAACCAATATAGTCTCTTCCAGCAGCAGGCTGAACACTCTGGATAATAATTAACATCGCACCACTAAACCCTGCGATTAAGAGCGATAAACCAAATGCATAACCTTTAATTTTGACTGGATTAACGCCCATTAATTGCAGGGCCAAGGGATCTTGAGCTACAGCACTAACTGCGCGTCCAAAATAGGTCGATTTGAAAAACTGACGAATTAACAAGAGTAAAACTATCGATAAAACACAAGGAATCAATAAACGATATGGCAAATTCACAATACCTAGATTCAAGGTAGCATCTGTATAGATGGTATTCACGTTACGGTAATCAACGCCAAATAACAACAACAAGACCATTTCTAGAATAAACAAAATACCGAAGAAAAAAGCCAAACCTCTGAGAGAGTCGCCGCCTGCAGTTTTTTCAAATCGATCATAATAAACGCGATAAATAACGAGCCCCAAAATAAAGAAAAATGGTGCCATCAATAATGCTGACAAGATCGGATCAATTCCAAAGCTTTCATTGAGCCACCAGGCAACATAAGCACCCAACATAATGACCACTGGATGGGCAATATTGACAATGTCTAACATGCCAAATGAAATTGAAATACCCAGACTCATGGCGGCATAAAAGCCTCCAAGCAAAAGCCCAGAAATAATTGCATTAAATAGTAAATCGAAAGATATATCCATTACTCACTCTTAAAATTCCATCTCTGACATGGGCCAGAGATGGAGAAGGATCAATTACTTACTTGCCTCTTGATAAGGAGTAATGAGCTCGCCAGACTTCATATCACTTGGAGAGATGATGGGTGCTGGCCCTGGTTTACGGAACTGATCAATGTCATTACCCTTGACATCTTTGTACTGAACATACAAAGGACGACCTACTTCCCATTCACCGTTTGAAGCAAACTTCACATCACCAACAACAGTATTAAATTTTGTTGCATGGATGTAGTCAATCAGTTTTTTATTATCAATACTGCCAACTTTTTCAACCGCTTGACCTAAGATTTGCATCTCAGCATAGGCATAAGGAGGTAAATAATATCCTAATGGATCGACCCCTTCTTTTTCAGCGCGTGATTGATATGTCTTCAAGAAAGCTTCAACACCAGGGAACTTAACAGTCTTCTCAGGAACGTAAAGTTCATAGCAAAGTAAACCATTCAACAATGGACCTAATTGTTTCTTCACTGAGGCAGAACCACATCCAATCATCGTTCCACCAAACACCGTGGTTTTTAGCCCAATTTCACGGGCTGCACGAATAATTCCTGGAGTTTCACCGGGGTAAGAAGCGACGTAAACAATATCAGGATTTGCTGCTTGTATGGCTCGTAATACAGGTGTGTAATCCGTCGTGTTTGGTGGATAAGTCTTGTCATACACAACTTTTAAGTTGTATTTCTTGACAACCTCTCTCGCTCCCTCAATCGTCATCGCTGGGAATTCTGCATCGCCACCAATAAAGGCAACCGTTTTGGGCTTTTCTTTAGCTGTCATTGCAGCATCAAAGAACCCGCCAGCCAATCCAACCGCTGGATCTTTACCATTCGGCATCATTTGGAAGTAACCAGGATAATTAAACTTCGCGTTAACGTTCGTTCCAAACAACGTAATAAAGACTAAATTACGTTGCATGATGGTTGGCATTGCAGGAGCAATGAGGTTGGTTCCATAGGGAGAAACCACCATATCAACTTTATCGGAGTCTAATAATTTTGTATATAAACCAGGAACTAAAGAAGGATTACCTTGGTCGTCATAGTAAACGTATTCAACTTGACGCCCAATTAAGCCACCTTTTTTATTCGTCTCTTCACGCCAAATTTCCATCGATAACAGAGCAGCTTTACCATTCGCAGCTAACGGTCCTGTCAAAGCCATACTAAAACCAATTTTTAAAGGTGGTTTATTTTGAGCAAAGACTGTAGAACCAAATCCAAAAGAACTCAATACCACTAAAGACAACATTAAAAAACGACGGCGTAAAGTGAAACGAAACATAAATAAATCTCCAATTTTTACTAATGATCAAATGCTAATCTATTTCTAGTGAATTGCTATCTATGGAAAACCCTTAAAGTACTATAAATATCAAATTTTTTTCAATCCAAAACTCTAGAAAAACAGTTCCACAAGTTTTTAACGTGCTTATATATATAGATAATTTTTCTCAATAAGCAAACAAATATTTTTTCGAATGATCAAAATAAAAACCACATGCCCGTAAAAATAAAATAGTATTTTGTGATCAATTAGCCAAAACTTCAAGATTAACCTTGAATCGGCCACTCTAATCTCTGTTGAGACATGAAATGATGAAGCTTACCAGTCATCGGATCAGTAAATCGTAGGTCTTTTGCCAAGAGCTGAAGCGGATGGTCATAATGACGATCCGCTGGGGCTGTATAAGACTTCATCTGAGGATAAATCTGATCGTGGCGGATAGGTATCCCTAATGAACTCATATGCAGGCGTAACTGATGTTTCTTTCCAGTTTGGGGGGTGAGTTGATACAGTGCGTATTGGTTGTCATGTTGGAGCATTTTTATTGTCGTGATGGCATTAGCAGTTCCTTGATACTCTTGCATTTGCATAAAACGCGAGCCTTTATCAATCTGACTTTGATGAGTATGAGGCCAAATATATCGGTCAGTGAAGTTGGCTACTGCCAAATAGGTCTTTTGTATCAGTTGCTTTCTAAACAAAGAAGCATAAAGATCTCTCGTCTGAGCTTGTTTCGTAAAAATCACTAAGCCAGCCGTTTCAAGATCAAGACGATGCACAGCACTCAGATGATCAATGCCAGTTAAATTTCTTAAACGGACTAATAAGGTTTCTTGTATGTAAGGTCCAACAGGTGTGACTGGTAAAAAGTGTGGCTTATCCGCGACGAGCAAGAACTCATCTTGATAAATAATGGACTCCTGAAATGGAATCACAAAATTTTCTTGAGCTTCACGATAGTAGTAAACCATTCTTTTGGGTAAATAAGGTGTATCAGGGGCTATTGGCTGCCCGAGGTCATCAAAGACCCTACCTGCTAGCATACGGCTTTCCCACCCAACTCGCGTCCCTCTGGGGAACCTCTTTTCGAGAAAGTCGAGCACCAACAAATAAGGCCCTTCTGGAAGAAAGACCTTACTTGGACCAACACCATTGATATTGAGAAGATTCTTATGCATCATCAAGAAATACTCTTCTCAAAATTCATTACTCACGTGATGCTTTTTTACGCTCATGTTCTTTTAAGTAACGTTTTCTTAAACGAATACTTTTTGGTGTAACTTCAACAAGCTCATCATCAGCAATAAATTCTACGGCATATTCCAAAGACATCTGAATGGCTGGCACTAATCGAACTGCTTCGTCAGTTCCAGAAGCGCGCACGTTGGTGAGCTGCTTACCTTTAATCGGGTTAACGACTAAATCATTATCGCGTGAGTGGATACCAATGATCATCCCTTCATAGAGCGGATCACCGGGCACCACAAACATGCGGCCACGATCTTGTAATTTCCATAATGCATAGGCGACGGCTTCACCATTATCTTGGCTGATCAATACGCCATTATGTCTTTCCCCGAGAATACCTTCTCTGACTACGTCATAGGTATCAAAGGTATGACTCAAAAGTCCTGTACCACGAGTCATCGTCAAGAAGTCCCCCTGAAAGCCAATCAAACCACGGGCTGGAATACGGTACTCAAGACGCGTCCGCCCTTTACCATCACTCACCATATCCTGTAATTCACCTTTACGCTTACCTAACTCCTCCATCACAGAACCTTGTGTGGTGTCTTCAACGTCGACCGTTAAGTTTTCATATGGCTCTAATTTATTACCATTCTCATCCTCATGGAAAACCACTCGCGGACGAGATACTGCTAACTCATATCCTTCGCGACGCATATTCTCAATCAAGATCGTTAAATGTAATTCACCACGACCTGACACCTCAAAAATCGTATCGTCATCGGTTTCTTTTACGCGTAAAGCCATATTCGATTTAAGTTCACGATCTAAGCGATCACGCAACTGACGACTCGTCACAAACTTACCTTCTCGACCGGCTAGAGGGCTGGTATTGACCATAAAATTCATCGTTAAAGTTGGTTCATCAACTTTGAGCATCGGTAATGGATCTGGATGATCGACCGCACAAAGAGTCGTTCCAATGGCGATTTCTTCAATACCATTAATTAAAACGATATCACCGGCGATGGCTTCAGCAACGATCTCACGCTCAAGACCTTTAAATTTCAAGCATTGATTGACACGCCCCTTAAAAGGCACTCCATCAGGGCCATTCATGCAAATCACATCCATTCCTGGCTTAATGGTCCCACGTGAAATACGTCCTACACCAATTTTTCCAACATAACTGTTGTAATCGATCGAGGAAATTTGTAACTGTAAGGGACCAACAATATCGTCATCACGCACGGGAACATGCTCTATCAGAGTCTCAAATAAAGCCCGCATATCACCTTCTCGTACATCCGGAGTCATTCCTGAAAAACCATTGAGGCCGGATGCATAAACAATCGGAAAATCTAATTGCTCTTCAGTTGCGCCCAACTTATCAAATAGTTCAAAAGTAGCGTTTTCAACATACTCAATCCGCGCTCCTGGACGATCAACTTTATTAATCACGACAATCGGGCGGAGTCCTAAGGCGAGAGCTTTTTTCGTTACAAAACGTGTTTGAGGCATTGGTCCTTCAACAGCATCAACCAATAACAAGACGCCATCGACCATGGACAAGACACGCTCAACCTCACCACCAAAGTCTGCGTGACCAGGGGTGTCAACAATATTAATGTGAGTACCTTCGTACTCTACTGCACAGTTTTTGGCCAAAATAGTAATGCCACGCTCTTTTTCAAGGTCGTTAGAGTCCATAACTCGCTCAGTAACAGCCTGATTCGATCGGAAGGTTCCAGACTGACGTAATAACTGGTCAACGAGTGTCGTTTTACCGTGGTCAACGTGGGCAATAATGGCAATGTTTCGGATAGCGCGCTTGGTCATCGTAATACTTTCAAAATAAAAAACTAAAAATAGGAATTCTGTAAATGATGCTTGATGGATATGTCAGCCATTAAAGAATGGGGAGTAAAACTTTGTTCTAGAACATTTTCCAAACGATCCGTGGCTAATAAACGTTTAGGATGCAGGACTTCCTGCTTAACATCGACTAATCCCATAAATTGTTTGGAGTTTTGTTGCAAATGATAAATTCGTAAAATAGGGGCATTTGAAATATCACTCTTTGGTTCATGAGCAGCATCTCGTAAATGAATCCGTTGCCCCATCTTTAAACGTAAGGCTAAATGGTGCTCAAGCACCAATGCAGGAATATGCATAATTAAAGAGTCGACTTCCATCATCTCAGGTTGCGCAGCGACTTGATCAATAGAAAATGCATCCTCTATTCTTAAATGACCAATTTGAGTACGTCGCAGTTCTGTCATATGGGCACCGCAGCCCAAAGCATCACCAATATCGCTGATTAAACTTCGAATATAAGTGCCTTTGCTGCAACTCACTTTAATCACCGCAACCGGCCATGCTGCAGACAAAATCTCAAGATGCGTAATATTTACTTGCCTCGCCTCTAAATCAAACATCTCACCTTCACGCGCGTATGCATAAAGAGGCCTTCCATCGCGCTTGATCGCTGAATACATCGGTGGTATTTGAGAAATCTGCCCTAAAAAACGAGGCACGATATTTTGTAATTGAACCGCCAAATGATCAATGAGTAAGGGTGATGTCGATTCATTGCGAGCAATGACTTTACCCTCAGAATCACCAGAGTCGGTTTTAACACCGAATAACATGGTCGCAATATAGGTCTTGTCTGCATTAAACAGATCCTGCGAATACTTAGTTGCCTCACCTAAGCAAACGGCTAGTAATCCTGTCGCAATTGGATCAAGAGTCCCTGTATGGCCAGCCTTATCAGCATGCATAGCATGTTTGACCAAGGTCACGGCTTTTTGAGAGCTGATTCCGCGAGGCTTATCAATTAATACTACCCCGTCGGTCCAGCGCAATGCTTCACTGCGCATTAATTTTCCTCTTTGGGGTTTTCTGGAACTGAAGTTTGCAAGGCCTGATCAATCAAACGTGACATGGCAATACCATGTTCAATCGATTGATCATGTAAAAAATGTAGCGTGGGAACGGTATGAATATGAAGTCGCTTAAATAAGATCGAGTGTAAGTAACCCGCTTTTTCTTTCAATATCCTAGCTGCAATCTCTGGATCAGCTCCCAACACCGAGTAATAGACCTTAGCATGCGCGAGATCCGGGGAGAGTTCTACAGATTGTAAGGTCACTAAACCCATTGACGAATCACGGATCTCCTGCGGTATGATCTCTGCAAGATCACGCTGAATTTGATCCGCAACACGCTGGTTACGATGTTTAGGTGCTTTTGCCATCGTTCTTAAAGGGTTCTTGCAACTTCAGTAACTTCAAAGATCTCTAACTGATCACCCTCTTTAATATCATTGTAGTTTTTGAGAGATAAACCACACTCAAGACCAGCTCTGACTTCTTTAGCATCATCTTTAAAGCGCTTAAGCGAGTCTAATTCACCTGTCCAAATGACGACGTTATCTCTGAGTAAGCGTGCTTTTGAGGTACGTTTGACAACACCATCGACCACCAAACAACCGGCGATTGAACCAATTTTCGAAACAGAAAATACTTGCCTAATTTCAACTAGTCCAGTAATTTCTTCTTTCTTGTCTGGAGTCAACATACCACTTAAGGCAGCTTTAATCTCATCAACAGCATCATAAATAATGTTGTAGTAACGAATATCAACGCCATTCGACTCTGCTAATTTACGAGCTAATGCATCAGCTCGTGAATTAAATCCGATGACAACAGCTTTAGACGCAACGGCCAAGTTAATATCAGTTTCTGTAATTCCACCGACAGCGGCATGCACAATCTGAACCTTGACTTCAGGTGTTGAGAGTTTCGTTAATGACTGTGATAAAGCTTCTTGTGATCCTTGTACATCTGCCTTAATAATAATCGGCAAGTACTTCGTTTCTACACTTCCCTCACCTACATTTTCAAACATGTTCTCTAACTTCACAGCTTGCTGTTTAGCTAATTTGACATCTCTGAACTTTCCTTGACGGAATAAAGCAATCTCACGAGCCTTCCGCTCATCTGATACTGCCAATACCTCTTCACCTGCGGCAGGGACTTCCGATAAACCTTGAATCTCAACAGGGATCGAAGGACCAGCCTCTTGGCATGCTTTGCCATTTTCATCCAACATGGCACGAACACGTCCAAATGATTGACCAACAAGCAACATATCACCGCGTTTTAATGTTCCAGATTGAACCAATATCGTCGCAACTGGTCCTTTACCCTTATCTAATCGCGCCTCAATGACCAAACCTTTTGCTGGAGCATCTGCCGCAGCTTTGAGTTCTAAAACTTCGGCTTGTAATAAAACATTCTCTAATAATTCGTCAATACCTTGACCTGTCTTAGCTGATACTTCAATAAACGGAGAATCACCGCCATACTCTTCCGGTACAACCTGCTCTGCTACCAACTCTTGTTTAACACGATCAGGATTAGCTTCAGGTTTATCAATTTTGTTGACAGCAACAACAATCGGTACACCCGCTGCTTTTGCATGAGCAATCGCTTCTTTAGTTTGTGGCATCACACCATCATCAGCAGCAACCACCAAGATAACAATGTCAGTTGCTTGCGCTCCACGGGCACGCATCGCTGTAAAAGCTTCGTGACCAGGGGTATCTAGGAAGGTAATCATACCTCTTGGAGTTTCAACGTGATAAGCACCAATATGCTGCGTAATACCACCTGCTTCACCAGAAGCCACTTTGGATAATCGAATCTTATCAAGTAATGAAGTCTTACCATGGTCGACGTGACCCATGACAGTAACTACTGGCGGACGAGGAAGTTTCACGATATCGACATGAACTTCTTGTTCACCCAAATCAGATTCAGGATCATCAATCTTGGCAGCATGTGGAGTATGTCCCATCTCTTGCACAATAATCATCGCTGTATCTTGATCAAGTACCTGATTAATGGTTACCATTTGTCCCATTCCCATCAGTAGCTTGATGACTTCAGCTGCTTTTACTGACATCTTGTGGGATAAATCAGCAACAGTGATGGTCTCAGGAATATGAACATCACGAATAACTGGCTCAGTAGGCGCCACAAAGTTTGTCTGGGTATCAGCATTTGAGGAGGAGTGAGATTTCTTTCTACCACCACCAGTTCGCCAACCACCACCAAGTCCACCCGTTGAATCGCCACGAGTTTTTAGAGTCTTTTTCTTTGCACCCTCTTCTTGCCACGTGGAAGATGTCTCTGTTGTTTTGATTAATTTACCAGTAGGCTTAATCAGCGCCTTTTTCTTTTCTTCAGCACCTTCAGCTTTTACAGGCTTATGTAAAGTGCCCTTTTTATCCTCTGCCACGGGTGCAACTGGTGCTGGAGGAGGAGCTGCTTTCAGAATGCGCGAAGGGGCACTCATCATCTCTCGAATTGCTAATGCCTCAGCTTCTGCAACAGCTCTTCTGGCACGAATAGATTTAAGATCTTCTTCTGAGGTATCTTTTTCTTCAACAACTGGAGCTACAGCTTTTTGGACACCCTTTACTTCCTTGGACTCAGCATCCCCCTCAGAAGTCATTACATTCGCTGAGGGTTCTATTGGAGATTCCTTAGCCTCTTTCGCCAATTCAGCATCTTTAGCAGCTTGAATTTTTTGTTTACGCGCTTCAGTCGCAGCCTGTAACTCAGCTTCTTGACGAGCTAACAACTCAGCTTGCCGACTCGCTTCAGCTTCTCGTTTAGCAAGTTCAGCATCGTCGATAATCGATACTGGCTTTACAAACTCAACCGGTGCCGTTTCTATTTCAGCAGTTGGCGCCACATCATTTGCTTCATCACCACCCTTTACCAATACTCTTTTTTTACGAACTTCTACTTGAACAGTACGAGTTCTTCCCGCAGAATCGGACTGACGAATTTCACTCGTTTCACGTTTCGTTAGAGTAATTTTTTTGCGTCCACCAGCATCTGTAGGCGGAGGTGTTTTTTCAATATGATCCAATAGTTCCTTCTTCTCTTTATCTGTCACCGTATCTGTTCCAGCTTCTTTATGTATACCAATCGACCCCAAGTTTTGCAAAACTTGATCAGTCGAGCACTTTAACTCTTCAGCCAATATCTTTACAGTCGTTGTTGCCATGCAATATCTTCATCCTCAGTTAAACCAGTGTGCCCGTGCAGTCATAATGAGAGCCTTAGCACTTTCCTCATCAATTTGAGTCATATCGACTAACTCATCTACCGCCAATTCAGCTAAGTCGTCACGAGTATTAATCTGATGAGCTTGTAGCTTGGCAATCATTTCTCCTGAAATACCTGATACAGAAATCAACTCCTGTGAAACTTCTTTAGAAGAAGAGCGTTGAGCTTCTTCTATTTCTTTAAGAGAATCCCGAGCACGCGCTCTTAACTCATTGACAGTATCTTCATCAAAAGCTTCAATTTCAAGCATTTCACTCAATGGAACATAGGCAACTTCTTCAAGGCTATTAAACCCTTCTTCAATCAAAATATCTGCCACTTCAGCATCTACGTCTAACTTGGCCATAAAGATCTCACGTACCTTATGCATTTCATCTTCTAATTTCTTAGCAGACTCTTCAGGTGTCATGATGTTAATTTGCCAACCAGTGAGTTCACTCGCTAAACGAACGTTTTGCCCACTTCTACCAATAGCAATCGCTAAGTTCTCTTCATCAACCACAACGTCCATGACATGCTTTTCTTCATCCACAACAATGGATGAAACTTGCGCAGGAGCCAAGGCACCAATCACAAATTGCGCCGGATCTTCCGACCATAAAACAATATCAACCGCTTCGCCAGCGACTTCATTACGAACTGCCGTTACACGTGTGCCTCGAACACCAACACAGGTTCCAATCGGATCAATTCTTTTATCATGAGTCACTACAGCAATTTTTGCCCGAATACCAGGATCGCGCGCAGCACCCTTTAGCTCTAAAAGGCCTTGCTCAATTTCAGGAACTTCATTTTCAAACAACTTGAGTAAAAACTCTGGACAAGTTCTCGATAATTCGATTTGTGGCCCACGAGCTTCTCGATCAACTTTTAAAATATAGGCACGAACACGGTCACCACTTCGTAAATTCTCTTTCGGAATCATTTGATCTCGACGTAACAATGCCTCAACCCGACCAGATTCAATAATCAAACCATTTTTATCAGCACGTTTGACAGTTCCATTCATGACTTTTTCGCCACGTTCCAAAAAGTCATTCAAAATCTGCTCACGCTCTGCATCCCGGATGCGTTGCAAAATGACTTGTTTCGCCGCTTGCGCGCCAATGCGACCAAAGGCAACTGACTCAATCTGCTCTTCAATAAACTCACCTGTTTCAATATCAGGGATGTCATCTTGCGCTTCAAATAATAAAATCTCTTTATCAGGTTCTTGTAGTCCAGATTCACTAGGCACGACTAACCAACGACGAAATGACTCGTATTCACCAGATTGACGATCAATCGCTACACGAATATCGACATCTAGGTCGTAACGTTTTTTCGTGGCGGAAGCAAGCGCCATTTCTAAAGCTTCAAAAACAACGCTTCGGTCAACGTTTTTTTCGTGTGCAAGTGCGTCTACTAAAATGAGAACTTCACGACTCATGATTTTTTTCCTTTGAAATCTAGTACTGGAACCAACCGTGCCTTATCGACATCGGCTAATGAAAACTCAAGCATTGCTTCTTCACCAGGCTTTGGCTCAATGAACAATCCCCAAACTGCATCCCGAGATTGAAGGTCACCTGAAACTAGACCTTGTAATATCCCAGAAAAATTCTTCCTATTACCCATTGCAACATGTAACTTTAGGGTAATTTCTAATCCTTTAAACCGCTCAAAATCTTGCGCCGTTTTCAAAATTCGATCGACTCCTGGAGATGAAACCTCCAATCTTTCGAATGGTATGTTCTCTACAGGCAATATATAGGTCAACTGATGACTTACTTTTTCACAATCACCAACCGTAATCAACACATTAAAATCTTGATTCTCAATCGTAACCCGAAGCAAGCCCCTACCTTCACGCTCAATATCTATAAGGTGGTAGCCTAAATTTTCAACAACATTCGCAATTACTTGGTTTTGATCGACCATACATTTATGTCAAACTTCTAAAAACGATTTCATGCAAAAAAAAATGGGCAAATGCCCATTTCTTACTAAAACTCTTTGAATTTCAGCAAAATAGGATTATAAACTAATTTAGTCCATTCCACTAGGTTTCTTTGGTCTTGGGCCCTTAAAACCAGATTTTGGCCGACTTTTAGGCCCCCGATTCGTAGGTCGACCACTTCTTTGACCAGCACCACTGCCTGCCGCCCCCACAAAACCATGCTCATGAGTTACTTTTGCCCCACCAGGCCGCTGATGACGCCCACCTTTTTTAGATTGTCCACCAGCATTGCCATTTTGATTGTGCGTCTGAACATTTTTATGTTGAGTAAGGCCTAAATGGTTATCCGCCATTTTTAATGCCTCTCTCGAGCCCCAATAAGAGACCGAAGTTTGCATCGGATCAGGTTGCCCCTGCGGATCCGAATGGCGATCATTACCTCTGTGGGATGATTTATTGGAACTTGGGCCAGAATTTACAGGCGCCTTAAGTCCAGCCATTTTCATGAGCTGAATGACCTGATCTGTTGGCACTTCTTCGATACGACCTCTTCTTAATCTTGGGGGCAATACAAATATGCCATACCTCGTTCGGATCAATCGAGAAACCATATGGCCAACAGCTTCAAACATCCGGCGAACTTCACGATTTTTTCCTTCGGTAAGGGCTACTTGATACCAACGATTTGCACCGTCACCACCCCCATCAGCTAGACGTAGGAATTTAGCAACCCCATCCTCTAAGGTAATACCTGTTTTTAACAGCTGTGCCTGATCATGCTCAAGCTCTCCTAAAATGCGGACGGCGTATTCTCGCTCAATACCATACCTAGGATGCATCAAACGATTAGCCAACTCTCCAGAGGTGGTAAATAATAATAAACCTTCTGTATTAAAGTCCAATCGACCGACAGCAATCCAACGACCATTTTTAGCTTTCGGTAAGCGATCAAATACGGTAGGACGACCTTCAGGATCGGATTGACTAACAATTTCTCCGGCAGGCTTGTGATACATCAACACTCGAGGTGGTTTGGTCTGTATTTTCCGGTGAACCATCTTGCCATTAATGCGCACTTGATCAGTGGGTCCAATCCTTTGTCCAATGTGCGATGGCATACTGTTTACAGAAACTCGGCCTTGAATAATTAACTCTTCCATCTCACGGCGAGATCCCATGCCGGCGTCAGCCAATACTTTATGCAGCTTGACAGTATCTTCGTCTTCAATATCGTCATCTAAACCATCTAAGTCTGACCAAACCTCATCTCGTAAGGACATTGGTAAATCATGTACGCTGGCAAATTGATATTGATTGATGGACTCATCATTTTCGGTTTGCTCGCCACTCTCCCCAGACTCATCCAACTCTGAAGATCTTGCTTCTTGCAAAGCTTTTAAACTCGGATCAACCAAAGTCATCTGCGAATTTTCTTCGTCAGTCATGGGGGTAGTTGTTGCCTCGGATAACTCGGGACTATCTAACATCGCATCGAACTCACCGGAAACAACTTGCGCAAACAACTGTTCGCTTTGCTCCTTTAATGGATTGGGCTTATTTTGTTGTGGACGTTGATGTGGATGTCTCCCACCAGGTCTTGGACGGTTACCCCCCTCGGTTCCCTCTTGGGGTAAACCACCTTCTGCATGTTCGGCAGTAGAAGCAGCCTCATTACGAGGACGCTTATTACCAAACCGCCCTCCTTTACGACCATAACGTGGATTTCTGGGACGTTTTACTTCTGAGCCTTCATTTGTCTGAGAGGCTCCTTGGTCTGTAGAAATACCTTTATTTTCTGATGGCTCCACTTTGATATCTTTAGGAGTTTCATCAGGTCTTTCTAATTCAGTCATTATTATGATTCTTTTCGTCTATCGACAATTCTGGGGGTGATTCGGATGGATCGGAATGATCCTGGATTGTTGTATATTCCAATGCCTCTTGATCCACTTCTTGTTCGGTTGGTATTTCCAATAAAGTGGCTTCAAAATTAATGACTTGTTGGGCGATTTGATCAACGATCACACCATCTTCAAGTGAGGGTAATGACTGTAAGTTGGGAATACTCATGTCATCTAAAAACTGTTTTGTCGTCGCGTATAAAGCAGGTCTTCCAATAGTATCTTTATGACCAATGACCTCCACCCAAGAACGATCTTCTAACTGTCGAATAATCTGAGTGCTGACCGTCACGCCACGAATCTCTTCAATCTCCCCACGCGTCACCGGTTGACGATAGGCAATAATGGCTAATGTCTCCATCACTGCTCGAGAATACTTCGGAGGCTTTTCAACCGTCAATCGATCTAAATACTCACGCATCGACAAACGACTTTGAAATCGCCATCCAGTAGCAATATTAACAAGCTCCATCCCTTTTTCTGACCAGTCTTTTTGTAACTCATTCAGCCAAGTAATAATGTTCTCAGGGCTTACTTCGTCACCATAAAGGCGAGTCAATTCATTAAGGGATAAAGGCTCAGCGCTGCATAAAAGCGCAGTCTCTAAAACTAACTTATAGTGATTTTCAATCATGTTTTAATGAGATGTGAAATTACTTTCAATCTTTACTTTCTATTTACTCTCTCAAGAGTTATGAAACTCAATGTTTCTAATTGGATGTTATAACTTGATGCTCTCAACTAGAAATTTGTATTGTATGTTTGCCCAAAGGGACATTCATTGCTTATTGATCGTTGTTATCTATATGATGAAATAAGTTTTAAGCGAATAAGCTATTATATCGAAATCCTGACCCAAGGTAAAAACTTGTATTTATCACCGAATTGTACCCCCTTCTGAAAAAGCTCATGAAATTGGCTATAAAATCCCCAAAGTTTCAAGTACTTAAAGTTACCTCGTACTTATACCTGAGCATTTATTTATTGTCGGCTTGCTCGATAATGCCTGCCAAAAAAGTTGCCCCAACTGAACCTGAGAACGTCGTTAGTACTGCTCCAGCTCCTGTTGCTGTTCCTCCATCACCCCCCTCTTTCCCCAGAAACCCAATCATTGGGCTAGCACTTGGCGGAGGTGCTGCTCGTGGATTTGCGCATATTGGTGTCATCAAAATATTAGAGGCAAATGGTATCAAACCTGACATTATTGTTGGTACAAGTGCTGGTAGCGTGATAGGTGCAGTTTATGCCACAGGCATTTCTGCGAATGAATTGCAACGCCTAGCAATCAATCTTGACGAGGCTACGATTACCGATTGGATGAACCCTTTCTCCAGTAAATTAGGTGGCATGATCAAGGGTGATGCACTACAGTCAACCGTTAATCAACTTGTTAAAAATAACCGTATCGAACAAATGAAAATTCGTTTAGCGATTGTGGCTACTGATTTACAAACAGGTAACCCAATCTTGTTTCAACGTGGCGATACCGGTCAAGCAGCACGGGCATCAAGTAGCGTTCCAGGTATTTTTATGCCCACGCTTATATCTGGCAAAGAGTATGTCGATGGAGGACTTTCATCTCCTGTTCCGATTAAATATACTAAAAACTTAGGCGCTGATATCGTCATTGCTGTCAACATCTCCTCTGACCCATCTAGTCAAAACTTCTCTGGCATTTTGGGCACTCTGCTCCAAACGACAAGAATTATGGGGCGAGCCATTACAAATCTAGAATTGCCAATGGCCGATGTGATGGTGGTTCCCCAGCTATCGCAAATGAAAGGAACTGACTTTAAATCCAGAAATTCAGCGATCCTTGCTGGTGAAATTGCCATGCAAGAACAAATAGCACAACTCAAAAACATCATTGAGGAGTTCAAAAAACAATAAAGGGTAGCAGCGCTACCCTTTATTTCAAATCGCGAATTATGATTACTTAGTAACCATATCCATTTGCAAATTATCTTTGATCACAGGATCTACGCGACGCGCACCATCAAAACGCTGATCCCAATAGACAGTTGTCATATCATCGACACGAACACCAGATCCACGGGCAGGAGAGTGAATAAACTTATTCTCACCAACATAGATACCGACGTGAGAATTTTCACGTTGTAAGGTATTAAAAAATACTAAATCACCAGGTTTTAAGTTGTCTCGGGAAATTTGTAAACCTACTTTACTCATTTCATTGGTTTTTCCTGGAAACAAGAAACCTAGATTATCTTTAAGCACATATTTAACAAAAGCACTAGCATCAAAACCAGTTTGGACTTTGTCATCCCAACGATAACGAACACCAATCAATTGCATCGCATTATTAATCAAAGTAGCTGTACTATCTGACACCGATCCAGCAACATTTTTAAAAAAGCTTTGCTTCGGCGCAACCTGTGCAGAAGCCTCCTCAGTGGATTGTGCAAAAACCGTTGGCGCAGCAGAAACTACCAAGGCTAATGTAACGAAGACGAATTTTTTTGTAAGTTGTTGATTTTTCATGCTTTAATAATTTATGTTAATACATTTTCTATAGTCTAAACAACTTTGTTCCAAATTTCAATGGTTTGGAACAAATATATATTAGAAAGCTTCGTAAATTAATTGCTGCGTATATGGGCTTTTCGGCGAACGAATGATCTCCTCTGTCTCGCCAAACTCTACTATATCCCCATGCTGTAAAACCATGACTCGGTGGGACATCGCTCTAACTACAGCTATATCATGACTAATAAATATATAAGCAAGATTATATTTTTGCTGTAAATCGGTCAATAACGATAGAACTTGTTTTTGAATTGTCACATCTAGAGCTGAAGTCGGCTCATCCAAAATCAAGATTTCTGGTTTCAAGATTAAAGCTCTAGCGATAGCAATCCTTTGACGCTGTCCACCAGAGAACTCATGTGGATAGCGTTCAATCGCTGACTTCTCTAAGCCAACTTCGGCAAGCACATCACCTACCCGGGCAAATTTTTGATCACGGCTAAGATTCGGTTGATGAACATCCAAACCCTCAGCAATAATCTGCCCAACTGACATACGGGGTGATAAAGATCCAAAAGGGTCCTGAAAGATAACCTGAAACTTTGCCCGCATCGACCGCTGCTCCGAAGTACTTAACTTTTTCCATGAATGGCCTAACAAGTCTACCTGTCCATCAACTTTTGCGGATGTTCCACCCAGTAAATCTAAAAGCGCCATACCTAATGTGGTTTTACCAGACCCAGATTCACCAATAACGCCCAGCGTCTCACCTTGACGCAAATCTAAATCAACACCACGCAAGACGGAGGTATATGGCGTTTTTTTATAGAAGTTCAATAACTGGCCCCAACCAGATTGTTCCGCTGGATAACCCACGCCTATTCCTTTTGCTTCTAGCAAATTTGTAGCCAAAGGAATGACGGGTAAAAGATTTTTTTCAGGTCGGCTATTCACTAACGACTGGGTATACGGGGACTTAGGAGTATCAAATATATCTTGCGTCGTTCCACTTTCAACAACTTTACCTTGATGCATTACAACAACCTGCTGAGCAAACTTTTTTACTAGATTGAGATCATGAGTGATCAACAAAATAGACATCCCTTGATTTTCAGAGTGTTTTTGTAAATCTTTTAACAACTCTAAAATTTGTTTTCGAAGATTGACGTCAAGCGCCGTAGTAGGTTCATCGGCAATTAACAATTTGGGCTTTGTAGATAATGCCATCGCAATCATCGCTCGTTGGCGCTGTCCTCCAGATAACTGATGTGGATAGGCATACATTTTATTTTTGACATCAGGTAACCCAACACGCTCCAACATTTCCATCGCACGACGGTTGGCCTCATCCTTAGGAATCAATGGCTCATGAATCGTCACAGCTTCAATAATTTGATAACCAATCGTGAACAACGGATTGAGTGCCGTCATTGGTTCCTGAAAAATCATTGCAATCTCTCGACCACGTATGGTCCTTAATTCCTCAATAGGAACTCTTAAGAGATTCTTATCTCCCCAATGAATATGCCCTTTTACATCAGCACCATCGGGCAGCAAACCTAAAATTGATAAGGCCGTCAAGGATTTACCCGAACCAGACTCACCAACAATTGCCATCCGTGATCCAGGCGGTATATCTAGATTAAGACTATCAACGACCTTACGCTCTTTACGACCTTGACCAAAAGATATATTTAAACCCTGTATTTTTAAGTGCGGCGTCATGCATTGCTCCTACGCCGTGGATCAAAAGCATTTCTTAATGCTTCACCCATGAATGTCAACAGTAACAAGGTACCTACCAATACAATAAATGTAGCCAGCGAGATCCACCAAGCATCTAAATTGGATTTTCCCTGTGATAACAACTCTCCTAAACTTGGAGTATCAGGTGGTACGCCTAATCCTAAAAAATCTAAACTCGTCAGAGATAAAATTGCTGCACTCATCTGAAATGGTAGAAAAGTGATTACTGGTATCAAACTATTGGGCAATATATGTCGGTACATAATTTGCCAATTCGATAAGCCAAGGGCTTTTGCAGCTTTGACGTACTCCAAACCACGGTTTCGATAAAACTCGACGCGGACATAATCAGATAAGTTAATCCAACTAAAAAGTGATAACAAGATCACTAGTAACCAAATACTCGGGCTAAACACGGAAGCAAAAATAATCAGCAAATACAGTTCTGGCAAGGAACGCCATACATCAATCACACGTTGGGTAATTAAATCAAACCGACCACCTAAATAGCCCATGAGGCCACCAAGAAGTACACCAATAATGACACCCACAACCGTCAAAGCTAGACCAAACAATACAGAAATCCGAAATCCATAAATCAAACGCGCCAACACATCTCTCCCTCGATCGTCAGTTCCGACCCAATTATCTTTAGAGGGAGATGCCGGATTAGGCTCTTTTGAAAAGTAGTTGAGTGTTAAATAACTATATCCAATAGGAGGGAAAATTGCCCAGTTACCCTCACTGCGAAGATGACTCCGAATCAAAGGGTCATGAAAATCCGTCGGCGTTTCAAAATCACCACCAAACACAGTTTCTGGATAGTCTTTGACAATCGGAAAATAAAACTGGCCTTCATACCTAGCAATTAATGGCCGATCATTAGCAACGAACTCAGCGCACAAACTAATTCCAAATAAAATCAAAAATATCCACAAACTGCAATACCCTAATCGATTATTTTTAAATCGTTGCCAAGCTGAATTTTTTTTCTTGATGGTCGACATTAAGATCCTTCTCCACCAAACTGAATCCTTGGATCAACTAAGACGTAACCGATATCAGAAATTAACTTCGTAAATAATCCAATTAAAGTAAATACGTACAGGGTACCAAACACCACAGGATAATCTCGACGCATCACTGCCTCAAACGACATGAGTCCTAAGCCATCAAGAGAAAATAAAGTTTCAATCAATAAGGATCCCGCAAAAAAAGCACCAATAAAAGCGGCAGGAAAACCCGTTACAAGAGGAATCATGGCATTCCGAAAAATATGACGCCACATGACCAAATTTTCAGGTAAACCCTTAGCCCTAGCCGTCGTCACATACTGTTTACGAATCTCTTCAATGAAGGAGTTTTTCGTCAACATCGTAATCACGGCAAAACTTCCTAATACCGATGCCGTAATGGGTAATACTAAATGCCATAAATAATCAAATATTTTTGAGAGCGGAGATAGTGATTCGAAATTATCAGAAACTAGTCCTCGCAATGGGAATATTTGTAAAAAAGATCCCCCACCAAAGACGACTAATAATAAAACCCCCATCACAAACCCTGGTATCGCATAACCAACTAAAACTAATAAACTCGAAATGGTATCAAAGCGTGACCCGTCACGAATCGCCTTTGATATTCCCAAAGGCACCGATATTAAATACGTAATAAAAAAAGTCCATAGCCCTATACTGATTGAAACAGGTAGCTTCGAAACAATTAATTGCCAGACACTTTGGTGTTGGTAGTAACTTTTCCCTAAATCAAATGTGGCAAACTTCCCCAACATACTGAAATAACGTTCAATGGGTGGCTTATCAAAACCATATAAAGCTTTAATCTCCGCTAAATTCTTTTCGTCAATACCTTGTCTACCACGATAGGTACTACCGCCGCCGGTGGCTTCTCCTGCGCCTACACCAGCGCCACCTCGCCCTTTTAATTCAAGAACCATTTGCTCAACTGGCCCACCAGGAACAAATTGCACGACTGCGAAGGTTAAAGTTAAAACCCCAATCAAGGTTGGAATCATCAGCAATAAGCGTTTGACAATGTAAGGAGCTAAACCATGTCTCATGTTTAATCTTTCTTCGGAGCTTTATTTTCGCGCCACCAGTTACTCAAAACCCACCCTTCAGCGGTGTAATACAAAGGAGGTTTAGGAAACCCTAACTGCGTACTATATGCCACCCGATGCGTTGGGTTATACCAATGTGGGACAACAAAATAATGATGAATCAAAATACGATCAAGTGCGCGAGTAGCCACATATAATTTTTCACGAGTTTCAGCTCGCGTAATCATTCCAATTAAATCATCTACTGCATGTAACTGAACCCCAAGTTGATTATCTGAGCCCTTTTGTCCGGCAGCTTCACTCCCAAAACGATCCCATAATTCATTACCAGGACTTTGTGTATCTTGATAACGAATCGTTGTCATATCAAAATCATGCTCATCTAAACGTTGTTGATATAAAGCATTATCGGTCGTACGAACATTTGCCTGAATTCCGAGCTTTTCTAAATTACGTACATAAGCTGTCAAGATTCGTAATAAAAATGGACTATCTTCTAGCATTTCAAAAACAAATGGTTGACCAGCTTTGTTGCGAAGCGCGCCATCGCGATACGTCCAACCTGCTTGCGCTAAAAGATCACGCGCCTTGAGCAAATTCTCTCTTAAAGAGTGCGGTTCATTCGTATTGACTGGGGATGGCATTGGGCCAAAAACATCGGCAGGAACCTCTTTTGGATATTTTTGTTGCAAACTTTTTAGTAAGCGCAACTCATCACCCTCTGGAATACTATTCGGAACGTTAGAAGCTCCTAACAAGGAATTAGAAAAATAACTATCTAAACGTTTATATTGACTAAAAAAGATCTGCCGATTGAGCCATTCAAAATCTAGTGCCAAACCCAGTGCTTGGCGCACCCTAGGATCTTTAAAAATTTCTTTACGAGAATTCATCGCAAAACCTTGCATCCCTGCGCCGTTATGATGCACAAAATCCTCTTTGGCAAGCTGACCATTCTTAAATTTAGCGCCAACATAACTTTTGGCCCATAACTTGGCACGGTACTCCACAATCGCATCAAACTCACCAGCCTTAAATGCTTCTAATCGGACTGTGTCGTCACTAAATAATTTGTAAACGATGCGATCAAAGTTGTAACTACCAATCCGCACATTCAAATTTTTACCCCAATAATCAGGGTTCTTTTTAAAAATAATATTTCGGCCTGTTTGAAAAGACTCAATAATGTAAGGTCCGCTGCCAATAGGAGTATCAAAGGCTAACTCGTTAAATGCAATCTTTGTACCATCCTTTTTTTGACCCCAACGCGGAGAAAATATGGGCATAGTCCCCACAAGTAATGGCGCCTCACCAGTTCGTGCACGAAAATCAAAACGAATCACTCGATCTGAAACCACGATCGCTTGCTTAATATCAGCAAATACGGTGCGATAGCTCGGATGAGCTAATTTACTCATTAATGTGTCAAAACTATATTTAACATCACTAGCAGTAATCGCATTACCGTCACTAAATTTTGCTTCTGGGCGAAGATGAAATGTCATCGATAAATGATCCGCAGACATCGCCATATCATCGGCAATCAAACCGTACATTGTTGAAGTTTCATCGGCACTGCCAATGGCAAGGGATTCAAACATTAAAGCGGCAATGCCTGGCGCTGATACTCCCCTTAGGGTGTAGGGATTAAATTTATCAAAACTGGTGCGACGATCAGGATTCGCTAAGGTAAGCGTACCCCCTTGTGGGGCTTGTGGATTGACAAATTCAAAGTAAGAAAAGTCTTTGGGATACTTGGGTTCACCATATTGGGCGTAAGCATGTGCCGCCCAACCCGATTGCGGCAGAAAAAAAATACTGAGTAAAAAAATAATCCGTTTCATTGCTGAGAGTTTATCTTACTTCTAGTCATTCACATTAGGTATGACACAATTGTAGTTTGCATCCAAGATTTTGTAATAATTACATTACTCTTCATTTTCATAAGGAAATAAAAATGGGTTTTTTAACCGGTAAAAAAATTCTTATTACAGGAGTTTTATCCAATCGATCCATCGCTTATGGTATTGCGAAGGCTTGCCATAGAGAAGGCGCTGAACTAGCTTTTACTTATGTAAGTGAGCGTTTTAAAGAGCGTATTACGGATTTTGCTGCTGAATTTAACAGTCAACTCATCTTTGACTGTGATGTGAGTAGCGATGAACAGATTAGCCAACTTTTTACTGATTTAGGTAAAACATGGCCACAATTTGATGGTTTTGTTCATTCTATTGGGTTTGCGCCCAAAGAGGCCATTATGGGCGATTTTATCGAAGGATTGAGCCGTGAAGCCTTCCATATTGCTCATGATATATCTGCTTATAGCTTCCCCGCCATGGCTAAAGCTGCACTACCAATGCTCTCTCCTCAGGCCGCTCTGTTGACCCTAACGTATTTAGGATCAATCCGTGTCGTGCCAAACTACAATACGATGGGTTTAGCCAAAGCATCCTTAGAAGCTAGTGTTCGTTACTTAGCGCAGTCTTTAGGTGGCAAAGGAATTCGTGTAAATGGCATTTCTGCTGGTCCAATTAAGACATTAGCGGCAAGTGGAATCAAAGACTTTGGCAAAATTTTGGAAAGCGTCGAAAAAAATGCTCCCCTTCGCCGAAATGTCACCATCGATGACGTCGGTAACGCTGCAGCTTTTTTTATGTCTGATTTGGCGGGTGGGATTACCGGTGAAATCACTTATGTGGATGCTGGGTTTAGCCAAGTTGTAGGTGGCATGATCGTTCAATAAATCAATGACAAACAATATAGTACCTAATGCCTCCTTTCGGGAGGCAGTTTTATTTTGGTTCAAGCTTGGATTTATTAGTTTTGGCGGACCTGCGGGACAAATTGCAACAGTTCACCAAGAACTTGTCGAAAATAAACAATGGATCTCAGAAAAACGTTTTTTACATGCATTGAACTATTGCATGCTTTTGCCAGGACCAGAAGCATTGCAATTAGTCATTTATATGGGATGGCTGTTACACCGGACTATTGGCGGAATCATCGCAGGTTTTTTATTTGTCTTTCCAGCGATTTTATTACTAATTTTTTTATCCCTGATATATGTCACATTTGGACATACTCCAGTCATCGAAGGTATTTTTTTAGGGATAAAACCTGCAGTGACGGCGATAGTGATCGCCGCAGGTTATCGAATTAGTCAACGAATTCTGAAAAAACCACTTCATTTTGCTTTGGCATTTGGTGCATTTGGCGCAATCTTGATACATGCCCCCTTCCCAGTCATTATTATTGGGGCTGGACTCATTGGCTTTTTGGCCCACCGAAAAAATCCAGCTCTGATGGAGACTCCATCAAATACACATGGATCTTCAAACAAAAAATTGGAACACCTTCCTGCCATCATCGATGATGATTCAATGCAGTTAGCACATACCTATTTCAGTACAAAACAAATTCTCAAGGTATTATTTTTTTCCCTACTAGCTTGGGGAATCCCCTTCGGATTATTGATGTATTACTTTGGTAAATCCTCGGTCTTTACACAACTAGCTTGGTTTTTTACAAAAGCAGCTTTGCTTACATTTGGTGGTGCCTATGCAGTTTTACCCTATGTCTTTCAGGAAACTGTGGGGCATTTTCATTGGCTCACTACAGCGCAAATGATGGATGGTTTAGCACTTGGGGAAACCACCCCAGGTCCCTTAATTATTGTTGTAACTTTTGTGGGGTTTGTGGCTTCCTTCACCCATGAATTATTGTTGAACTCAAAAATATGGTCTGGCATTTTTGGAGGTATTGTCGTTAGTTGGTTTATCTTTTTACCGTCCTTTAGCTTGATTTTTTTAGGTGGACCACTCATCGAATCTACCCGTCAAGAATTACGTCTCTTACCGATCCTTAATGGTATTACTTGCGCTGTAGTCGGTGTCATTGCAAGCCTAGCTCTATTTTTTGCCTTACATACCCTATTCCCTGAAAATCTTGTTAGCGGCTTGTTTTGGCAACATATGATCGTGGCAGCCACCCTCATGATTGCTTCAAGCTTTGCTTTGATTCGTTATAAGCAAAGTATCCTGCGTATTATTTTCGGCTGTGCCCTCATAGGGCTCATCCTCTATCAATTAGGTATGCGTTAATCAAGGTTTAATATATGCATAATGTTCTCTCGCTTGTAAATCAGCGATTCGAACAACGCCCGATGGCGTATAGTCAGCATCTAAAATAAATGCTTCTTTTTTAAGCCCACGATTTTTTAAAGTAATTTCGCAGACTTCAAATCGAATACCACGGGATTTGAGATCTGCAATCAAAGGTGCATACTCAATCTGATTTTTTTGATCTTTTGCACCTTCCATCAAAAGATCAACGCCATTGGCATGTGTCACCACAATGATCTTGGTACTCGGAGAAGCATCTAAATGGTTTCGAAGATTACGCAATCCTTTTAAGCCCTGTACTTGAGTATCATCAATGTGATAAACCACTTGAGTTACTTGTGTTTGAGCAAGAACTTGGTAATGAAAAAATGTACACAAAACGATACAAGTCATACCTATGCATTTTTTAAACATTTTCATAAAAATACCCTTCCAAGTAGTTTTTAAAAAGCAATTCAGAAATTCAGGATCTACCCTTAATGATTGGCTGAAGTGGTTTGAGGCTTGATATCGTCTTCACCTCTCGCAAATGCCTCGCCACAAGATCCCAAATCGGCTCACCACCTTGATCTCTGGCGGCTTCACTCACGCCAGCCCAACCGGCGACTTTATAGGTTTTATGGGCATCAATCAATTGACCATTCAAGCGCATCTCAGATATACGCTGCCCCATGCGTGCAGTTGGCTCTATCGTATATTGCAAACCACCGACGCGAACCATATCTCCGCCTTGTTGATAATAGGGGTCTGGATGAAATAGATTATCAGCAACGTCTTCTAAGATCTCTTTAATCGTTTGCCCTGTTAGATCATTGACTGTCGTATTTGGGTAAGTAATCGCCGTTTGATCCATGAGGTTTTCCATGGTAATTGCCTGCCCTGGTAATACCGTCGTCCCCCACCGAAAACCTGGTGAAAAAGCAATTTGAGTATTTTTCTGTGCCATTAAACTATCTAAGATCACTTGGTCAAAACTACCATTAAAGTTACCTCTACGGTATAAGAGATCATTCGTAACAGCGAGTTTTTCTTGTAATTGTTTCGCATACGGCTGCCTGATTTTCTGGATGAGAGTGGCCATCGATGGATCAGGAGCAATCAAGTTTGAAAAAATCGGTAACAATTTATAACGAAATCCCGTCGGCTCAGAACTCTTAACTTCTACATCTAATACACCTAAATACTTTCCATTGGAGCCAGCATTCGTAACAAGTGTGAGACCTCCTGGGTTTTTCACATGAACAGGAACAGGCACACCGTCATGAGTATGTCCGCCCAAAATTGCATGCAAACCTCGAACCCTAGAAGCTAACTTTAAATCAACATCCATTCCGTTATGCGATAAAAGCACGACGAGTTTGGCGCCTTTAGCTTTTACTTCATCGATCGTTTTTTGTAAATGTTCTTCCTGAATGCCAAAGGTCCAATGAGGAATTAAATATCCAGGATTAGCAATCGGTGTATAAGGAAATGCTTGACCAATAATAGCAACGCAGACACCATTCATGTAACGTAAGCTATAGGCAGGAAAAACCTCATCTCCAAAGTCTGAGGTTTTAATATTTTGCGCTAAAAACTCAAGCTTATTTTTGAAATCCTTTTGGATAATTTCCATGACGCGCTGTTCACCCAGCGTCATCTCCCAATGTGCTGTCATGATATCCACACCCAAGGCTAAAGAAGCTTGGACCATATCTTGCCCTTTGGTCCACAATGCAGTCGCTGACCCCTGCCATGTGTCTCCCCCATCTAAAAGAAGAGCCCCTGGACGAGTCACTTTTAATTGTTGAATCAGCGTGGAGAGATGAGCAAAACCACCAAGTTGGCCGTAAGTTTTAGCTGCTTGCGTAAAGTTCAGATGCGTAAATGCGTAAGCATCTCTAGAGTGCGGAGTAACCCCATTTGCTTTTAAAAATGCCTCGCCAACTAAGTGTGGTGTCTTACCAAATGATGGGCCAGCACCAATATTAACGCTAGGCTCACGAAAATAGATAGGGAGCAATTGCGCATGACAATCGGTAAAGTGCAATAGATGGACATTACCATAAGCAGGTAAATCATAAAATGCAGTAGCTGATTTCTGGGCTAATGAAAAATCAGTATGCAACCCAAGCCCACCAGCAGATGCTATTGCCAAAGTTTTTAAAAACTCACGGCGAGGAAGAGTCATGAATGTACCTATTGATTGACCGGGGACTGAGGGTCCAAAAGTAAAGCCATGAGGTCTTGAATTTGTTTTTCTGACAAAACTTTGAAGTGTCCAAAGCGAGGCATATTGCTGCAGGCGTTATAAGCCTTGGAATTATTAATACGATTCCATGTATATTGAAGCATCTCTTGAGAATTTCCACGAATTTTTCCGTAGTTCCAAAGAGATGGTCCAATGGTCCCATAAGAAATTTCTTTTTGATCAATCTGATGACAGTTATAACAACCTCCACCATTCGCTGTAGCGCTCGTATCTGACCAAGTAACACCTCGACCACTTTGGGCAATCGCCTCTCCACTCTTCCAATCCCCAAGATATTTTCCATCCATAGGGGCTTGTATCGTTGCCAAATTCCATTTTTGAATCTCTACAGCCTTGCGCTCACCCGTTTTACTTTTGATGAGTGCAGGATCAGAACAAAATTGTTGGGTAATATCTTGCTGAATACGATCAATGCTTGCACTTCCTTCCGTGCGAAAACTATCCTGCATCATCTGCTGAAAAGAAGAATCAGATTTTTTTTGTGCTTGCGCCGAACTCAATACGGAAAAAGTACAAATGATGAATATCGCATAGCGATAGATTTTAGTAATGATCATCTTTTTAAGCCCGGCGTCTGTATCTCACCGCCATTTGCATTGAAGGCCATATACATGGATAGCGCAATGGTGACCTCAGAGCCATAAATCGGAAAAGGTAAACGTTGCTGCCTAAAGCAATCATTGAGACGTTGTTGCATGGTCCAAAACTGACCACTCGAAACTCGGTAAGCCGGCCAACTTCCCCAACCAGCAATTGCGCCTTCACGCGTTGTTAAATTCGGTAAATCTTGTAAACGAATCCGACGATTACCAACCCCATGACAAGAAGCACAAGAAAAATCAAACGGCCCAGCTTGATAATAAAAAGCTTTTTTACCCATCTCATACATCGCTTTTTCTTTAGGATGAGCAATACTCACTTTAACTTTTTGACCTTTAGAATGTGTCACGACATAAGCTACTAAAGCGTCCATATCCTTTTTGGGCCCTACACCAAACTTGGCATCAACAATATCTTTGGTCAATACTCCATGATATTTTTCTATACAGGTCATGAGTCGGGACTCTAGATCTTGAACTCGGTTGGTATCTTTAAAATATTTGGGCAACTGCGATGCAGCAGCGTCCACCACTCCAGGCCCTAAACCCAAGTCGCATTTCTCTAGAGTGCCATTGAGAGGGCCTGTAGGCTTTTTCCATAATTCTTCGCCAGCCATTTCATAGAGCTCAGAAGGATTGCCATCAGCAATCATCTCGCGATACCTTGCAATATCATCCGCCGTGCTCTGCGAAAACGATGAACAAGAACTACTGAGCATCAGCACAAAAACCATCAACCGAAAAAATAAGGAGGATGATTGATTCATGATCTTATGCTTGAACAATTAAGAAACAAGCAATTCATCGGTACGTTTATCACCTTTTGAATCGACCCAACTCACCACTAATCGATCACCTTTTGCACCCTTATATTTAAAGTTCAAAAAAGGATCTTTGGATACCGCAGAGCCAAATTGTGCATTAAAAACATCCTTGCCTTGTGCTTGAATATTCAGTAGCGTAATAAACCAAGCAGGAATGACTTTTCCATTCGCATCTTTGCGCAGCCCCGTCTCCATGTCATGACGCATAAGTATTTTTACGTCAACCACCCCATCTTTTTCAGTGGCTCTTAAACGCATGGGATCTGCCATATTGAATCCTTATAAAAGTTTCTAACAATATGATGGTGAATTAACCACCACAACCACCTAAAGTGACTTTAATCTCTTTAACAACCATCAACCATTTACCTTCAGCTTTGACTAAAGCATAAACATTGGAAGTTTGTGCCATTTTGATACGCGAAGTAACAAATGGCTCAGTCCCCGTTGGGAAAAAAAAGTGGGCCGCTAAAGTGTTTGGATTTTTATCAACTAAAACAGCCATCTGCTCTACCTTCAAGCTCGAGGAAATACTGATAGGGACAACGGCACCATTTTCAGCGATATCAGGAGTGTTAAAGGTAATAGCGGCAGATTTTTCGGGGGTAGCGGTATTCAATACTTTGAAGACATCCTCTAAGCTTTTGCCTTCAAAGGCTGACTTATTCCACTCTGCGGCTTGGGACTCAGTAATCAAACCAACGGATGCCATTAATCCAAAGATGGCGGAGTACTTGAGTAATTTTCTGCGCTGCTGGTTCATATCAACCTTTACATTCAAACTATAGTCCTATTTTATAGGCAGTTTCATCATTCATCTAGAATCAAAAGAAATATGTATATTACGAAAATTCATTCTTAATCGGGTTACGAATGAGTCCAATTCCAGTGACTTCAGACTCCAGCACATCGCCTGGTTTTAAAAACTCTGGAGGTTTACGGCTAAATCCAACGCCAGGGGGCGTTCCTGTGGCAATGATATCTCCTGCTTCAAGCGTCAACCCACGGGATAACTCAGCAATAATGCTCGGTATCTTAAAGAACATCTGTTTGTAGGAGCCATTTTGTTTTTCAACCCCATTGACACGGCAAATCAAGCGTAAACTAACTAAATCAACCGCATTAGCAGTCATAATCCACGGGCCCATAGGGCCATATCCATCAATACTTTTTCCTTTAAACCATTGGCCACTATGGCGCTTTTGCTGAACATCACGCAAAGTCGTGTCGTTATAGACTGAATAACCATAGACATAATCCATGGCTTTATCTTCTGAAATATTTTTTCCTGTCTTACCAATGATGAGTGCAAGCTCAACTTCCCAGTCCGCTTGCGGAGAATTCGAGGCATCATACGGAATTGGATCAAAAGGACCATTCATCGTATAAACACCCTTAGTAAAAAAGACTGGATTTTTGGGATACTCTTTAACACTGTTATCCACTCTAGCCTCACGACCTTCTTCAAAATGATCTAAGTAATTCCAACCTACGGCGTAAATATTACTCTGTGGACGTGGAATAGGTGAAAGAAGTTTCACTTGATTCATGAGTGGGCGCATCATGCGCTTTTTCATTGCTTGCGAAACAATTTTCTGTACTTGTGCAAGACCATTTTCACCAGCATGGATTAGAGACAGCATGGAATAAGGGTCAAAACCTAATTTCGAGCCATTTCCCTCAATCGCAATATCAACGACTTGACCATCATTGAGAACCACACCAACCCGAGATTTTTCTTTAGTACTTGGAACAAAAGTCACTAAACGCAAACCCGGTTTTGCCATTGGTACTGGAACGGCAATAGGACTGAAAGGAGAAGCATCCTGGGTTTGTGATTGAACTTGACTTCCAATCAGTAAACCCGAAGCAACCGTCCCTTTGATTAAATCTCTTCGACTAATATTCAGTATGTTTTTATCTTGCTGATCCATGATTTCATCTCCTTGATTAATTTTCATATATTCAATTCTGTTTTTGCTTGCCCTACAGACATTTGTTTAGATAACTGAACGCCATTTTTTACTGCCAGAATTTCTGCCATCACGCTCACCGCAATTTCTGAGGGAGTTTTACTTCCTATATATATGCCTATAGGTCCCCGTAACTTTGCCAACGATTGTTCGGTGTGGTCAAAATGCTCAATCATCCGTTGTTTACGAGATTCATTATTACGGCGTGACCCAATTGCGCCAACGTAAAATGCCTCTGTCTGCAAAGCCTCAAGTAAGGCTAAATCATCTAACTTGGGATCGTGAGTCAAAGCAACAATACAAGTCCTCGAATCAGGCTTTAATTTTGTCACCATATCGTCTGGAGATCCATGATCAATCGTCACACCCGGAACCGACCAGGAGCTTCGGTATTCATCTCTTGGATCACAAACTGTGACAGAAAAGCCATTAAACAAAGCCATCGTTGCTAAATATTCACTCATTTGGCCAGCGCCAATGATCAACATCCGGTATTCAGGGCCAAAAGTGTTAATGAGGTGAGCTGGGCCTAGGCTTAATTCAGCGGGTTTATCCGTTGGAATTAATGTCACTTGACCGGTTGCTAATTCGACCTGTCGAGAGACTAAGTGCCCCTGACCAAGTTGATCAATCAGTTCTTTTAATTTTTGGGCATCTGGGTTGTACTCTAATAATAATTCTAGAGTTCCACCACAAGGTAGTCCAAAGCGGTGCGCTTCATCCGCCGAAATACCATAACGTACAAATCTTGGTGCTTGATCAGCAAGAGCTTGTGCCTGCGTATTTTGACGAATTAAGTCATCTTCAATACATCCGCCAGAAACGCTACCAGTGACCCGACTATCCTCACACATCGCCATGATCGACCCTATTGGTCTGGGCGAAGATCCCCAAGTTCTGACCACCGTCACGAGTAAAGCCTTTTTATTCTCAATACGCCATGCCAACAATTGACGCAAGACCGTAATATCAATATTTTCCATGTAAGATGAATCTTCCTTTATTGAGGATGTTGATATGGTAACTCGATTTGAAGCCCAGTTTTGTTTTGGAAATCAATCAGGTCCTCTACCGAATCAATATCAAACGTAAAGTGATGATTACTCGACTCCCACTGAGTAACTCGATCAGGGTGTAGATCCATAAACTCTCTAACAGTCATTTGATCATTCATCTGAATGATTTCCTGTAAAACTTTGCCGGATAACAAGACCGGATTACCCCGCTGACCACTTACCATGGGTAATAAAAAATCCCCCGAAGACATCACTTTAAATTGTTCAATGAGCTGTCGAATATCTGATCCGTCTAGATAGGGTTGATCACCCAACATCATCAATACGATATCTAAATTCTTTATTTCTTGATACAAAGTTTCTAGGCCTAAGCGAACTGAACTGGACTGGCCTCTTGCTGGATCAGGATTGGTGACCATATGGACATTTGACATCTTGAGCGAGGACCTTATTTGATCTTCATAATATCCAGTAACTAAGACGACGGGTGAGGTTACAAATTGACTCAAAGCATCGATATGTCTTTCCAATAAAGTTTTACCACCAATCTTCATCAACGACTTTGGTATCGAACCCAAACGTAAGCCCTGACCTGCAACCAATACCACAGCACCAATATGAACCTTCTTTTCACGCTTTAATTTTTGGGCCATTTTGACACTTGGATCTGAATAGACTGGCATGATATGGATGCCAGCGGGATCAAGACTCACATAGAGACTATCCGTATTTTGCAATTGAAAATCTTTTACCATTCGAGTGCTTAACTCAAGATGCATCTTTTCTTTAAACGGTAAATCTAAATCTAATGTCACACTGGAGATGTCACCCAGCTGCAGTATTTGAGTCACTTTTGCACGGATACAATTCAAACGAGCTTCTGATTCTCTGGATAACTCAACAAATTCACCTGAAATTACCCATTTAACTTCAGTATTGTGAGGTAAACGTCCTTTATCCTCAATTTGTAATTTGATGGAGTTGACTCCCTGCCCCCATTGCAATTCCGCTTTAGATTTTTCTTCCTTAAAAAACGTCCCAGAATAGATATCTGTTAAACCAACTAATTGTGCTACGCGTGCGTTACGTGGGCTAGAAAAAATATGTGCTGGAGTTGCTTGTTGCCATGTTTTACCCTGATCCAAGATACACATACGATCACATAGCAGTCGGGCTTCTTTTAAATCGTGCGTCACCATGACCATCGGAATATCGATACGTTGCCTTAGCTTAATCAGCTCTTCATACAAAATTTTGCGGGTCGGATGATCGACTGCTGAAAATGCTTCATCAAGTAACAGTAATTTAGGATTTCGAGCAAATGCTCTAGCTAAAGCTACACGCTGACGCTGCCCACCAGATAATTCGTGAGGAAATCTCTTGCGTAAATCCAGTAGCCCCATATCGCGCATTAAATCCTCGACCATTTCTAGGCTTTGTTGAGAAGGAAGTGCTAAGCAAATATTTTCATAGGTTGTCAGATGGGGAAATAATGCATAGTTCTGAAACACCATCCCTACACTTCGTTGAGAGGCCGGCACAAATATCTTTTGTTTTGCATCAAACCAAACTTGATCCTCAATCTGAATCTTTCCCTCCTGAAGGGGTAATAAGCCAGCAAGCGATCTTAGAGCACTTGTCTTACCACTTCCAGAAGGACCAACTAGAGCTAAGAGTTCACCTCGATGACACTCAAAGGACATATCTAAATAAACAGGATGTTGAGAACGAAGTTCAGCTTTGAGCATCTTAGGTCACTTGCCGCAAAAGATGGTTAGGACGATGTAAAAAGAACTGTGTCAACAATAAGGTTAAGAAAGATACTAGTAAAAGAATCAGTGCCATTGAACCCGCTTCATCCATATGCAAAGTCTGCATTTGATCATATATCGCTATCGAAATGGTACGCGTCTGCTGGGGAATATTTCCGCCCACCATAAGAACCACTCCAAATTCACCTAAGGTGTGTGTGAACGTCATAATGAACGCCGTCAAAATACCTTTCCATGCGAGTGGTAATTCAATTTTCCATAACCCCTGCCAAGAATTTAAGCCACAAGTTTGCGAAGCGTCTTTTAAATCCTGTGGAATACTTTCAAAAGCACGCAATATGGGTAACCACGCAAAAGGAATATTAAATAACAAACTAGCCACAAATATGCCAGCAAAAGAAAATACCAAAGAAATCTGTGTCATTTCATAAAAATAGTTCCCTAACCAACTGCCCCTTCCAAGGCCGACCAATAGGTAGTAGCCCAACACAGTCGGCGGCAATACCAAAGGTAAAGTAAATACAGCTTGAAAAAATTGATTCGTCATATTCGACTGATACTGGAGCCAATATGCCATCAAAATACCCATGGGTATTAAAAATAGCGCTGTCAATGCAGCTAACTCCAGCGATAAGATGAAAGCTTGCCAATCCATCTTAATACTGACCTTGAAAATTATTCATAACCATACTTTCGCCAAATTTTTCGAGCATCATCTGTTTGTAAGAATTGATAAAACGCCTTCGCACTTAAAGATACATTTTTCATCAGTACCATTTTTTGCAAGATGGGGGTATGTAATTTTTCAGGAATAATTTCGTAAGTGCTCCCCATCTTATTCGCAGGCTGAATGACCATCGAGAGTGGGACGATTCCTGCTTGTGCTGCTTGCGTTTTTAAAAACAACATCGTTTGTCCAACATCACCGCCCATCACTAAACGAGGTTGCACCAATTCCGTTAAGCCATAAATTTTTAAACTTTGCGTTGCGGCTAATCCATAGGGTGCTAAAGTGGGATTAGGAATCGCAAATTTATCAATTCGACCGTCCTGTAATGCACGTTTCAGATCTGAAAAGCTTGGATCAAAACTTACTTTGCTTCTTGGCGAAATCCACAACACTACACGTCCTCTTGCATAAACAACTCCAGGCTCCATCGTGAGCCCCTGCCTTGTCAAACGATCAGCAAACTCTTCGTTCGCCGATAAAAATAAATCAAACTGAGCACCCTGAACAATCTGTTGATAAAAATTACCAGAAGCGCCATAGACAATTTCGATAGATTGATTTTTTTGCTCTTTAAAACGAACAATCATCTCCTCCAAAACACCATTCAAATTCGCTGCAGCAGCAACTCTTGGCGGTATGGGCTGGGCTAATGCTGGGAAGAATGAGAACAAGTAAAAACCGCTCAAAACACTCGCTATGCAAACCCATTGGCGCAAATAACTCCAAAACAAAGGTAGTGTCATCTTTATCATTATTTATCTTACTAACACTTGATTATAAAGAAAAAAGCCCACGATAAACGTGGGCTTGATGGTGACACTCAGAATCATTACTTATTTGGTTGTGGCGTAATACGTAAATAAGGTCTTGGTGAAGTAACGCCTTTGGGATACTTGGCCTTAATCACTTCAGGATCCTGAACAGTCATCGGAATAATCACATCATCGCCATCTTTCCAATTCCCAGGAGTGGCAACAGTATAAGCATCAGTTAACTGTAAAGCATCAACCACACGTAAGACTTCGTCAAAATTCCGGCCAGTACTCATTGGATACGTAATCATTAAACGAACAATCTTCTTTGGGTCAATCACAAACAAAGAGCGAACCGTCGCTGTTGCAGATTGATTTGGATGAATCATGTCGTATAAATTGGATACTGTCTTGTCTTCATCAGCAATGATTGGAAAACCAACCACGGTATGCTGAGTTTCTTCAATATCCTTAATCCAAGTATTGTGTTTGTCAGCTGGATCTACCGATAAAGCAATCGCTTTGACATTGCGCTTATCAAACTCGGGCTTTAATTTTGCAGTTAAACCTAACTCTGTTGTGCAAACAGGTGTGAAATCTGCTGGGTGTGAAAATAAAATCACCCATGAGTTTCCTGCCCATTCATGAAATTTAATCTTACCAATGGAAGAGTCTTGTTCAAAATCGGGGGCTTGATCACCTAATCGTATTGTCATGTTGTTGTTCCTTTTGTCATTCATTTAAAGATTACATATTATGCACGTTTATCACGTATTTTTTACCAAATTCACGAGCGGTTCATTTTTAAACCACGCTTCTAAAGCGTTCACTACCCCTTGAGTGAGCTTTTTATATACAGGCTGGGAGACGAAACCCAAGTGCGGCGTCATAAGGATATTACTAAGTTGTCTAAACGGATCATCTTTTGGTAAAGGTTCATCGTCATAGACATCAAGCGCCGCCATCCCTGGTCGTCCAAGCTTTAATGCGGCTACTAGATCGGCTGTTTGAACCAAGGTAGATCTTGAAGTATTGACTAACAAAGCATCAGGACGCATCAGCGATAAAGTTTGTGCATTCATAATACCCCGCGTGGTTTGTCCTGGAACTAGATGTAAAGTGACAATTTTTGAGGTACTTAACAATTCCTCTTGACTCACTGATTTGACACCATGCTCGGCCGCTCGCTCTGGAGTCATGTGGGGACTCCAGGTAACAACATCCATTCCAAAAGCAAGGCCTACCTTGGCAACTTTAGCCCCAATATTTCCTAAACCAAGAACCCCTAAGCGTTCGCCAATCAAAGCTGGTAATACGGAATGTTGATTGCGCCACAAACCCTGTTCAATGAGTTGGCTTTGTTCTTGAATGCGTTTGTAAGCTGACAAAATCAATGCCCAAGTTAACTCGACAGTCGTTTCTTTAGATGGTCCAAACTCGGTAAAGCTAATCGGAATCTGACGCTGTGCTAAAACATCGTAATCCACCAATAAATTACGACTACCCGTGAATACCACATATTTCAGTTGAGTTAATTGATCAATCAGTGCTTTACGTAAAGGTGTGCGATCACGACTCATCACAATAATATCGGCAGGTTTTAAAGCACAAAGTAAAGCCTCTCCAACTAATCGGTCTTGATGGATCTCTAAAGTAGCCTTTGAAGTAATCAAAGAATTTGATTTTAAAATCGATAACGAATTTTCAAAATCGTCTAAAACAACTATATGCATAAGGGTCTCCAATGTAAATTCTCATCATCCAACATACTAACGTAGCGGAATGAAGAGTTCTGATTTTCTTTGCTGAGGAAGGCCACTAGCAATGGCGAGTTCATGAATTTTTTCAGTCATTTGGGCTGATACGCCCTCAGGATGGCGATAGACCTCCATCCAAGTCTCCTGACCATCGGATCCTAGCTCAGGGCGTTGTAGGACATCAAGCTCTAAAACTGAATCGATCTTACTGATTTCTTGCTGTAAACGAGCAATGCTCAGTTGATATCTATGATGATCAGTGGGTAATAATTTATAGTAAACAAATAAAGTGGCTTGGTTCATAGGTATCCTAGATTCACTATAGCTTTTCCATGTTCAGTTGTACTACGAGCTTTTTCCACTTCGCAACTTCATTGGACAAAAGAGCTTTGAACTCCTCTGGTGAACCACCTTTAGGATCAATCCCAACACTCTGAAATTTTGCTCGAATCTCTGGATCTTTAAGCGCTAAATTGACCTCTTTATTGATACGATCAATAATTGCTCGTGGAGTTTTTGCAGGTACCGCCATACCATTCCATGCAACCACATCATAGCCCTTAACACCACTCTCCGCCAAAGTGGGGACCTGAGGGAAGCCCTCATAGCGCTTTGTGCTAGAAACCGCTAAAGCTCGCATATCGCCATTTTTTAGCGCTTGCATGGCCGGTGAAATAATTTCAAAAGCCACTGAGATATCCTTAGATTTTAAGGACATAAATAAATTTGAGGTTGCTTTATACGGTACGATTTCGACCTGCAATCCAGCTAAATTTTTAAATAAACTTGCAGCCATATGCTGTCCACTACCGATGCTAACTGAACCCAAATTATATTTTTCTGGATTAGCCTTCGCCTTGGCAATAAAGTCTGAAACACTCTGTATATCGGAGCTCTTATCAACCAACATAACAACATCAAAAGCACCCATGATCGAGACCGGTTCAAAGTCTTTTTGAATATCATAGGGAAGCTTTTTAAAGATAGCCTCACTCACAGCATTGCCATAATTCAAATGCAAGATCGTGTAACCATCGGGATCAGAAGCAGCCACGGCTTGAGCAGCAACAATACCCCCAGCGCTTGGGCGATTATCTACAACAACTTGCTGCCCCATGGAGTCAGACATTTTTTGCGCAATCATACGCGCTGTAATATCAGCAACGCCACCAGGGGCATAACCGAGGATGAGGCGAATCGGTTTACTGGGATAAATATCTGCCGCATGGACAAGTTGCGACATCACAAATAGGCCAACAAAGCTGAACAATATTTCAAGGCACTTCAAGTTTTTCCGGGGCATAAAAATCATTTTATTTTCCAATCCCTTCCCAGCGTTTCGTCAAGTTCGTCTCAATATCAAACAAATCCAAACAACGACCTACCGTATGATTCACCATCTCATCAAGAGTATTTGGCTTTGCATAAAAAGCGGGTACGGGAGGCATGATAATTGCTCCATTTTCGCAAGCTTGTGACATTGTTTTTAAATGACCGGCATGTAAAGGCGTTTCACGAACCATGAGCACTAAACGACGACGCTCTTTTAATACAACGTCAGCAGCTCTTGATAGCAAACTCGTCGTTCCACCCCAAGCAATTTCAGATAAAGAGCGAATGGAACACGGAGCAACCACCATACCCATCGTTTTAAAAGAGCCTGATGAAATCGTGGCACCAATATTTTTAATGTGATGGACTTCTGTAGCTAGTGCCTCAACATCTTTCACGGTCAAATCCATCTCTGAGGATAAAGTGAGTCGTGCTGACTCAGACATCACTAGATGCGTCTCGATATCTGTGTCAGATAAAATTTGTAAGATCCTTACCCCATAAACAATTCCAGAGGCACCACTGATTCCAACAATTAATCTTTTGGGACTTGTCATAATGTCTCTCTAGTTACGCAGACTCGTCAGGTCTAAATTTTGTTTCCGCTGTGACATCATTCCTGATTTGCGTTTTACTGATTTTGCCATTTTCTAAATAATTTCCTTGAGCAGCACGTTTGGCCGCAGCATCCCAAACGGGTGACCAGTCCCCTAAAGAATAACCAAACCAAGGTGCTTGTGGCTTTAATTTGGGCAAACCGAGCTGTTCCCAAAGATCCTTGGCATGCTCCATATACTCCTTTGTCGGCAATGCCAAAGGAGGCATTGGGCTTTTCATGGTGGCATCCATCAGCATGGTCGAATCTTCTTCCCCATCATTTTCGCGCTTAGGGCCGTGTCCTTGACCACGGTGTTCTAGTGTCTGCACATCTTTCACTGGATTCATACGATATGCCATCGCCCATAAAATTGCATCTGCATTATCAGGGTCAATATCTTCATTAACAGCAATACAGATTTTTCCACAATCTCCTTTGAAAAAAGCCGCTCCATAAAGCGCTCGCCAAATTTCTGTTGTAGGAATATTTTTTTCGACAGTAATGATGGTTACGCGAAGCAGACCCGTCAATGGTTCATGCAAAGAAACTTTTTTAACACCTTTAATACTTAAGGTATTTTTTAAATAATTAAAAAATAATGGCTCGTAAGCCACACGTTTAATGACACTTGATTCGCTCGGTGCTACTTGACTGATATAGGACGGTATCACTGGTTTTAGACGATGTGTGATTGCCGTAATTGTCATCGGCAAATTAAACTCTTCTAAAGCCACATGACCATGAGACTCGCCAAAAGGTGCCTCTGGCTCCAACCATTCCAAATCAATCAATCCCTCAATCACGATTTCTGCTTGAGCTGGTACATTGAGGTCTACAGAATGCGCCTTGGCAATTTGGATAGGCTCCCCAGCTAAGCCACCAGCAACATCAAACTCGTCAACGCCAATGGGTAACTTTTGCGGTCCCATAAAAGCAACATAGGGAGGACAACCCAAGACGATGGCACAAGGCATCGTTTTATGACCGGCATTTTTCCAAGCCAAATAATGTAAATAACCACCAGCACCACCGACCCGTGTAGCCATCCTGACCACTAAACGATCGGGCGCTTTTAACTGACAACGATAGGTACCCATGTTTTGTCCGCCAGTTTGAACGTCTTTCGTAATCACATTAGTCGCAGTAAGTGTTGGGGCACTATCAAATCCCGGCGTAGAAATCGGCACGGATAATTTATCCAAACCATTTCCTTCACCCTGAAGAGCCGCGCCTTCCAAGATGACTTCTTGACAGACTGGATTGTCTACAAAGACCGGCGCAATCGGATGAGCGATCGCTTGTTCCCATTTTTTTTGAATATCTTCAACGGCACAATCCATACCAACACTATAAATCTCACGATTCGCCGCAAGTCCGCCGACTAAAACAGGAATATCGTATTTTCTCCCTTGAGCATTGACAATATTGGTAAATAAAAATGCTTTACGCTCAGCTTCTGCCATACCTCCAACAAACTGCCAGCGGACCAAAGGATGCATCTCAGAGTCTTTATCAATGGGATGTGTGATTTCTTGGAGAAGACCTTGTTTTCTTAACTCATCAATATGCTGATGAAGATCTCTATATTTTGGAACTTGACTCATAATTTATAAACCGCTTTAGTTTTCATTCAAAAAATCATATCACCACAAATCGGAAAATATCTCATATCTTAGATATTCATATTGGCACATAAGTCTTTAATCGATTTCTCAGTATCTCGGCCCTCTTGGGCAAGCCACTCTGTGAATTTTTCGATCAGAGGGTTTGCTGGAATGACTAATGGTGCATTCAAATAATAACGTCTTGTTCTAGCCGCCAAAAGCCCTAAAGGTAAAATCAATTTACCGGCAATCACCTCATCAGCCACTAAAAATAAAGGGACCAATACAACACCCAAACCCTCCGCTGCGGCTTGAAGGGCAAAATACATTTGCTCAAATTGTAGTAAATTGGCTGGCTTTAAATGAGATGCTTTAGCATCCTGCAACCAATCTTTCCAGGCAAGTGGCTCAGTGTCATAACTGATTAAAGTATGTTTAGCCAGGTCCCCAACCTGATGCACAGGATTTTTTTCAATCAGGTCGGGATGACATACCGGAACAATCGTTTCCGTCATAAATGGAACAGAAACATGATTCGGTAATGCTTGTAAAGCTCCGCGGATGGCAACATCATATTGCCCAGAACGAAAATCCACCGTATCAATCGAGGTTGTCAGCTTGATTTCTAAATGACTCATCTTGCGCTGAAATAAAGATATTCGGGGAATTAACCATCGTAATGTAAACGTTGGGGGCGCGCTAATCTGAAAAACATTGGCCGCAGACTTGTCTAAAAGCTGTGAAGCACTTACTGCAATGCGATCAAGCGCTGGTGTTATCGAGGATAAAAACTCTTTTCCAGCCGGCGTTAAAGCTACTTGGGACTTACTTCGATTGAATAACTCTAACCCCAACCAGGACTCTAATATGGCGACCTGCTTACTAATGGCGCCATGCGTTACCAATAATTCATGTGCAGCTTTAGTAAAACTCACATGCCTAGCGGCTGCCTCGAAAGCGCGAACAGCGTTTAAGGGCGGTAGTTTTCTCATAAATTCGTTAAATACCTTCTAAAAAATATTATTGATAATGTGAGTTTTTTTATCAATTAATCAGTAATAATATATCTGTTTAAGAATAATGAAAAGAACTGAGACGAAAGATTTGGAAAACTCTTTATGAAAGCTGCTCCATTTGAGTATCACCTCGCAGAAAATGTAAATCACGCACTCCAACTCCTCAAAGAGTATGGCGATGATGTCAAATTGATAGCTGGTGGTCAAAGCCTAGTTCCCATGATGGCAATGCGCTTGGCAAAGCCTGGCCATCTCGTGGATATCCATCGCTTAGCAGAATTACAAGAGCTCTCTTCGGTTGATGGTTTATTACGCACAGGGGCGACCGTCAAACAATGCACTTTAGAACAACACCCTTTAGCCAAACAGATTCCTTTATTCGGTATTGCGCTACCTTGGATTGGTCACCAACAAACCCGTAATCGCGGAACTGTCGGCGGTAGTCTTGCCCATGCCGATCCTTCTGCTGAGCTCCCTTTAATTGCCAGCCTTTTAGGCGCAAAAATTCACTTACAAAGTATCCATACTGGAACTCGCAGCTGTCTTGCTAAAGAGCTATTTTTAGGTCCCATGTGGACTAATATCGAGCCTCATGAGTGTTTAACGCAGATTGACTGGCCTATTTGGTCTGGGTCTGGAATCGGCCACGCTTTTGAAGAAACATCAATTCGTCAAGGTGATTTTGCCATGGCCTCAGCCGCAACCCAACTACAACTCGATCAACAACAAAAAATTGCACGTTTGGTGTTTGGGGTTGGTGGTATGGGAGGAACCCCCTTCAGCTTTGATGATTTAGCTCAATCTGTAATGGGTCAAGATCTGAATGATGATCTGATCAATCACCTTTGCGAAACCGCAATACAACTGACAGACCCCGCGAGTGACCTCCACGCGAGTGCACCTTACCGTCGTAATTTAGCAAAAACCTTGTTAAAGAGAACGATGCGCCAAGCCTTGGTGGTGGCTTCTGAATCCTTACGAACCTTATCTTCGTAGAAGAGAAAGTATCCATATGAATCCTATTTCTATCGAACTTCTTGTCAATGGCCAAACTGTCAAAGCGAACGTTGAGCCACGAACAACTTTAGTGGATTTTTTACGTGAGGAACTGCGCTTAACTGGCACCCATGTAGGTTGTGAACATGGTATTTGCGGTGCTTGTACCGTTCTCATGAATGGTGACCCCATCAGATCCTGTTGTATGTTTGCGGTTCAAGCAAACGGTGTTGAAATCCAGACCGTAGAGGGTCTTGCGCCCGAGCGTGGGCAACTTTCTAAAATTCAAGATGCTTTTTGTGAAAAGCATGGTTTGCAATGCGGGTTTTGCACCCCTGGAATGCTTATCACCTGTCAAGGTTTGTTAAATAAAAATCCACATCCTACTGAAGCTGAGATTCGCGAAGCGATCAGTGGCAATTTATGTCGTTGCACTGGCTATCAGCAAATTGTCGATGCCGTGGTGTATGCGACACGGGAGTCAACATGAGCCAAAACGATACTTCCCCTTCATCTCCTTACAGCGCATTCAAATATATCGGCAAACATCGACGTGCGGTGGAACACCGCCGCTTTGTTGTAGGTAAGGGTAATTACGCTGGCGATGTCCTCAAACCAGGTACCCTCCATGTGGCCATCGTAGCTAGCCCCTATGCGAGTGCAAAAATACTGAAAATCGATGCTAGCCAAGCCTTAGCTCTGCCAGGGGTCCATGCTGTAGTGACTGGTGAGGAGATTAACGCGGCGGTATTACCTGTATTACCCGGTGTGGATGCACCAGAAGTCAAGCGTTATCCCTTAGCGAAGGATGTGACTCGATATTCTGGAGAATGGGTTTGTGCGGTTGTTGCCACTTCGAGAGCTATCGCTGAGGACGCTGCCGAATTAATCCAAGTCGATTACGAAGAGTTACCTTTTATCATGGATCCAGAAGAGGCGATCAAAGATCAAGCGCATATTGTGCATCCTGATGCAAAAACAAATCTGATCTTTAACCGTCAATTTATCTGGGGGCCTGTCGATGAAGATATGGCTAAATCTGATCACCAAATAAGTTATCGCGTGAAATGGGCCAGAAGTTCCACGGTTCCTATCGAAACTTTTGCTCTGACCTGCGAATGGTCAGATGCTACAGGAATTCTGGATGTTTGGGCTTCGGTTCAAATGCCAAAATATCCCGAACAAATTGCAGCTTCACTAAAACTCCCAACCAATGCAGTTCGAGTCCATTTTGATATTGATGTTGGCGGAAGTTATGGCGTTAAAAGAGGATTAAAACACGCAATTTTAGTCGGCTATTTAGCCAAAAAACTGGGTAAACCAGTGCGTTTTATCGAGGATCGATTAGAAAATATGCGCGGCGGCGATATGCAAGGCCCAGATCGTCTCTTTGAGGTCACATTGGGATTTCAGAAAGATGGTGAAATCACTTGTATGAAAATGCGCGCCTTAGAAGATATCGGTGCTTATGCAGGCCGCTCGCCTTTACAACTAGGTAAACCTGTTGGCGCCATCTGTGGTCCTTATCGTATCAAAAGTGTGGCGTATTTAGCGCAAGCGGTGCTAACCAATAAAACCCCTCAAGAAGCTGTGCGAGGCTTTGGTCAAGCACCAACCAATTACGCCATTGAAACTGGAATCGATCAAGTGGCAAGATTCTTAAAGATGGATCCAGTGACCCTTCGTAAACGTAATTTGATCAACAAAGATGAATTCCCATACCTCATTCCAAGTGGTACTTCCTATGATTCTGGTGATTATTCAGCTGTTTTAGATAAAGCCTTGAACCATGCTAATCTTCAAGACTTAATGGCTCAACGTGATGCACTGCGCGCCAAAGGATTACTTGCTGGTATCGGAATTTCTACGTGTCTTGAACCATCTGGCGGGAACTCTTCTTTTGAGCCTTTATTTAATCCGAAGAATGAAACCACAACATGGATGGAGTCTTGTGTCGTCAGAATCGATCTCGGCGGACAAGTAACTGCTTTGATGGCGACATCGACTTCAGGACAAGCGCATGAAACCTTGGTTTCTACGGTTCTTGCCGAAATCCTCTTACAAAACCCTGAAACAATCCGCGTACTCCATGCTGATTCACTCAATGCTTTACCCTCCAATAGCCCTGTTGGCAGTCGCATGGCGATCATGTTGGGTGGTGCAGCGGCTGGTGCCGCTAAAAAATTGCGTACTAAATTAATCGAAATTGCTGCAAAACAACTCAATCTTCCATCTGATCAACTCATCTTTAACGGTACTGATGTAAGTGTCAAAGATGCCCCAGATAAAAAAGTCAGTTGGTCTGAACTTGTTGCCATTGCACACCGTAAATATCATCAATTACCAAAAGATATGGAGCCTGGACTCCAAGAAAAGTTTGTCTGGGAAGTTCCTACTGGTGGAGATTTGCCAGACGAGCATGGTCGAGTCCAAATGTACCCTTGCCACTCGTTTGAGTCACATGTTGTCCTAATGAGCATTGATCCACAAACTGGTAAACCATCGATTCTAAAATACGTTTGTGGTCATGATTGTGGTGTGATGATAAGCCCAGACGTTGTCCATGGCATGACTTATGGTGGTATCGCGCACGGTATTGGCGCAGCATTGATGGAGAAGTTCTCCTACTCCAATGAGGGACAATTTCTCTCGGGAACCTTTATGGACTACTTATTACCTAGCTCATCTGAAGTCCCTGCGATTTCTATTGTGGATCATTGCACCCCCTCACCTTTAACAGAATTCGGTCAAAAAGGCTCTGGAGAAGCAGGTTATTTAGGAAGCCCTGCTGCCATTGCCAATGCCATTAATGATGCTTTAGCTACAATCGATACTTCGATTAATTATTTACCCATGACGCCGAATGCAATTTGGGATGCCATACAACATAAAACAACTTCTTGAACACTGGAGAAAAAATGACAACTGAAGTAATAATTCAACAAGATGGTCGCCTTTTACGCGTCACATTTAACCGCCCTGAAGATAATGCAGTCAGCGATGCCATGGCTTTAACCGTCAGCAAAGCCCTTGATAGCGCCCACCTGAATTCTGATGCTGTCCTAATTTCAAGTATTGGCCCTGACTTCTGCACAGGCCGCAAACGAAACGCTGACGCTCCACCCGCATCTCCAGAAGCTTACGAGCGCCGATCTGAATATGACTCGATCTTTGGTTGCTATAAGTCGATCCGTGACTGTAAAGTTCCCGTAATTGTGGCCGTTGAAGGTCGTGTGATGGGATTTGGTGCTGCCATCACCGCTCTTGCAGATGTTTCTTTTGCTAGCGAAACCGCTACTTTCAACATCCCCGAAATTGAGCATAATGTCATGCCGACAATGGTGATGTCAGCTTTATATGATCGGATTAACCGAAATGCTGTTTTATATATGGCTTACTCTGCCGAATTTATTGATGCCGAAGAAGCGCAACGTCTTGGATTTACCAGTAAAGTATTACCAGCTTCAGGCTTTAAAGATGGTGTTGAAAAATTCATCAAAACTCTTTTATCGAGACCTTTACCAGCTATTTTAGGCCTGAAGGAATATACTCATCATGCAGCTAGGATGGATGAAGCAGGTGCCATCGATTACGCAAGAAGTCTGCATTCGATGGTAAATACTTCCGCTGCAATGAAGAAAAAAGCACATTAAAATTTATATCTACCCACCCAGAAAACATTAGAGAAAACATCATGGAAATTCTTGGATCACAAATCATTCCTGCAAATCAACAAGCCGTTTGGGATGCTCTGAACAGCCCTGAGGTTCTCAAAAAATGCTTACCTGGCTGTGAATCAGTCGAACTGGTAAGTCCTGATCTCTTTAAAGTCATTATTACAGCGGCAATCGGCCCCCTAAAGGCAAAATTTAATGGAACTCTCAAGGTTACTGAGGCAAACGCTCCACAATCTTGCGTCCTCATTTTTGAAGGGCAAGGTGGCGCAGTTGGTTTTGGTAAGGGATCTTCTACAGTAACGTTAAAAACGGTCGACAATGGTACGGAACTCACCTACTCTGCTCAAGCTCACGTTGGTGGAAAACTTGCTCAAATTGGTTCACGACTGATTGATAGTGTTGCGAAAAAAATGTCTGATGATTTTTTCAAGGCTTTTAACAAAGAACTTGGTGGTGGAGCTGCTCCAGAAGCCCCAACTCCTCTAGTAAGCACTTCTGAAGTAGTGAATCCGAGCTTGAGTCCTACACCTACTCTAGTCTCTCCAACGAGTGCTGCACCATCTTCCTCAACAGTAACGCAAAATACCGATAACAAAGTTCCCGCCTCTTGGCTCATTATTGCTGCTGGAGTAGGTGCTGCTATTGTGATCGTTGCCAAACTTATTCTCAAATAAATCAACCATGTCCGTCAAGCAGTTGGATCGTTTTCGTCGTCAAATTATTATTAGCCTTGGAGCTTTAGGTTTTGCGCCACAAATACTGGCGCAAAATCATTCCAGTAAGGTTGTTAAAGTGATCGTTGGCTTCCCAGCAGGTCAGGCAACTGATCAAGTGGCACGCTTGCTAGCAGAAAAAATGCAGGCAGTCACTGGTGATAATTATGTGATCGAAAATCGACCTGGTCAGGGCGGGAGTATTGCCTTAGGACAATTAGCCCACTCTAGCAATAATGGTAGTGTCATGATGCTCGCTCATATGTCTGCCATTGCGACCAATCCCCATATTTATAAAAGCATTAACTATGATTCGCAAAAAGACTTTAGTGCTGCAGGTTTAGTCGGTGACTTACCTTTTGTATTGGCTGTTAACCCAAATCTACCGATTAAAAATTTAAAAGAGCTTGTGGATTATGCGAAGGCCAATCCCACTTCCTTGAGTAATTCTTCATCAGGAATCGGTACCGTCTCACATTTAGCCTTAGAGGAATTTAAACGGCGCGCCGGCATCCAATCACTACATGTTCCTTATAGTGGAAGCGTGGCCGGACTGACTGATGTTATCGCAGGTAATTTAACGATGGCACTCGAAACCGCCTCGGCGGTTCGTCCACACATTGAATCCGGTAAATTACGCGTCATTGCTGTCGGTAGCTCAAAGCGACTTGGGGGTGTTTATAAAGACACGCCAACCTTTATTGAACAAGGCTATAAAGACTTTACTGCGGCGACTTGGATCATGTTCATCTACCCAACAGGTACCGCCAAATCTGAGATCAACACGACTTACGATGCCCTGATGAAAGTCATGGCTACCCCAGAGGTTGACCAAAAACTCATCTCGATCGGATGTATCCCTAGAACTAGTTCAAGTATTGAGGAATGCAATCAATATCTCCAAAAAGAATATATCAATTGGGGTGATATCGTCGCTCGAAATCAAATCGCTAAGGTTTAGTAGGACAGAATTTAACGGAGATGCCTTCTCCCCTTCCTTATTTAGGGTAGTACCTAGCAGATAAAATCGATGAATTCGGTTATATTGTCACAAGAAATATAACTTTATAGGAGCAAAAATGGCCATCGACATTCAGGTCAACGGTAAGATGCAATCCGTTGAGACTTCCCCACAAACACCTCTTCTTTATGCCTTACGCAATGATTGCGATATCAACTCAGCAAAATATGGCTGTGGTCAAGGCCAATGTGGCTCATGCACGGTCATCATCAACGGTAATCCAGTTCGTTCTTGTATTACTGAAATTGGCTCCGTAAAAGGTAACGTCACCACTTTAGAAAACTATAAAAATGATCGAGTTTTAAGCGCTTTGAATAAAGCCTTTATTGCCGAGCAAGCAGCTCAATGTGGTTTTTGCATCGCTGGCATGATGATGAGTGCAAAAGCACTTTTAGATACCACCAAAAACCCAAGTGACAGTGCGATTCGTAAAGCGCTCAATGGCAATCTTTGTCGTTGTGGGACGCATATCCGAATCCTGCGTGCCATCAAATCTGCAGCAAAGGAGTTACAAGCATGAACGCCCCTATAAAAAATTCACGTCGTAAGTTCCTTATACAAAGCACTGGTCTCGTAGTTGGATTTAGTATTGGTGGAGAATTATTTGCGGATAATACTGCGCCAGATTTGCCAATTGACCTCAAAAATAATATGGCCATCAATAGTTGGCTCTACATCAATCCAGAAGGTAGTATCGATATCTTTTCAGGTAAGGTCGAATTTGGTCAAGGTATCGCCACCGCTCTGAGTCAAATTGTTGCCGATGAAATGGATGTCGATATCAAACGTGTTCATATCCTCTCCTCAACGACGGGCATCTCGCCCAATGAGGGCGTCACATCAGGCAGCCAATCGGTTGAATTTGGTGGACTAGCGTTACGTTATGCTTGTGCTCAAGCGCGCGGCACGCTCCTTGAAAAAGCGTCGCAGTCCCTAGGTGTTGCAGCGTCGGACTTAACGATTAAAGATGGCATTATTAGTGCTGCAAATGGCAACTCTGTCAACTATTGGAAACTGACTTCCAATGAACTCCTGCAACAAAAAGCTGATGGTAAATATAAGCCAAAACCAGTGACTGCTCATCACTATATTGGAAAATCTATTGAACGGGTTGATATTCCAGCAAAGGTTTCTGGTGGAGTAGCTTATGTTCAAGATATGAAACTGCCAGGCATGCTGCATGCTAGAGTGGTTCATCCTCCAGCACCCAGGGCTAATCTTAAGAGCCTCGATGAGGCAGCCATTAAAGCATTACCAGGGGTTGTAGCAGTCATCAAAAATGGTAGCTTTATTGCGGTCGTTGCGAATCGGGAAGAACAAGCGATTCAAGCTTGGAATGAAGCTAAAAAGCTATCCCAATGGGACCTGAAAAAAGATCTGCCAAGTTCAACTTCAGCATGGCTTAAAAGTATGCGGGAATTACCAAGTATTGACACTGAACATGCTGTGAAACAAGATCCATCCAAGAAAGGTGGCAGAAATTTTTCTGCTGAATTTACAAAACCATTTACTGCGCATGGCAGTATCGGTCCCTCTTGTGCAATAGCCGTTTTACGTGATGGTGTAACAACAGTTTATACGCACTCCCAAGGTATGTACCCGCTTCGCACCGATATTGTTAAAGCTTTAAATACCACTCCAGAAAAGGTCATTTGTATCCATAAAGAAGGATCTGGCATGTATGGCCAAAGCGGTGCCGATGACGTTGCTCTGGACGCTGCTCTGATTGCTCGTGAGCTCCCAAATCAACCGATCCGTTTGCAATGGATGCGTGAAGATGAATTTAAATGGGAACCCTATGGTAGTGCAATGACTGTCAAAATTCGTGCAAGTCTCGATGAGAGCGGCATGATCAATGATTGGAATGAAGACGTCTATAGTCACACGCATAGTACTCGCCCAGGAGAAAAAACGGGTAATAACCTGATCAGTAGTTGGTATATGGCGAATCCTCAAAAACCATCACCAGTGACAAATATTCCGTTACCTGCCGGTGGTTCGCATCGTAATGCGATTCCGATGTATAACTTTCCTAATCAGAAAATCGTCAATCACCTGATCGAAGAAATGCCTGTGCGTGTTTCAGCCTTGAGAACCCTAGGCGCTTATGCCAATGTATTTGCGATCGAGTCCATGATGGATGTTCTTGCAAAAGCGGCAAAAACTGATCCTGTTGAATTTCGTTTGAAACATCTACAAAATCAGCGCGCCAAGGATGTAATCACTAAAGTTGCCGCCATGGCAAATTGGAATCCAAAGCAAACAAGAATCAAAAAAAATGGCAAACTCATCAGTCGTGGGGTAGGTTTTGCTCAATATAAAAACTTACAGGTCTATTGCGCTGTGATTGCCGATGTTGAAATTGATGCTACGGGTAAAGTGAGAGTCACAGAGATGTGGTCTGCCGCTGATGCTGGCCTGATCGTTAACCCAGATGGTTTTAAAAACCAAATTGAAGGTGGACTCGTTCAAACGGCAAGTTGGACTCTTTTCGAAGAAATTCAATTTAATCAAGAGATGATACAAACCAGTTCATGGGGAGAGTATCCAATACTTCGCTTTGAGGATGCCCCACAAGTGCATGTAGAACTGATTAACCGCCCCAATGAAAAAGCTGTAGGCGTTGGTGAAGGATCTCAAGGTCCTGGAGTAGCGGCGATTGCTAATGCTGTTGCAACCGCTACCAATGGCCGTATTTATGATTTACCGATGTCCCCTGCTAAAGTGAAAAAACTCTTTACCTAATGGAGAATTCAATGACCAATTTAAATCTAGATGAATTTACCAAAGCTTCTATTGCCAAAGGTTACGACGGGGTTGCGGTTCGCGAATGGCAAGCCAATACTGTTAGCGAACTACATACCCATGAGTTTTCTGTTCATGGATTGGTTGCTCAGGGTGAAATGTGGCTCACCCGGGGTGATCATACGGCTCACCTCAAAGTGGGAGATACTTTTACGATGGAAGCTGAGACGCCACATTCTGAACGTTATGGTAGCGAAGGAACAACGTACTGGGCTGCCAGAAAGTTTCCTAAAATATAGTTCAGTAAAAACTTTTCTATACTGAGGTGAGTTGAAATTGATGCGTTTTTTGTAACAAAAGATAAGTACTATCTGTGGAGAATCAAGTGCAAGGCTGATTGATTCTCCTCTACAACGATTCTCCATTGGCTTTGTAAAGAACGGTCTATCTTATAGCCACTTCCCAGTAATTCGAGTATGATAATTACGATATTTCCCTGTTCAAAGATTACAAAAGGTACAAAACTCAGATGAAAATCCATCAACACTATTTATCTCAATCATTACTCTCTTTTGCTCTTTTTAGCATCTGCAGTTTTGGACAAGCGGCTGGAACTTTAGATAAGATCAGCACTTCAAAAACCATTGTGATGGGGGTTAGAGACTCATCTGGAGCACTTTCCTATACTTTGGGAGATGGCAAATATACAGGTTTTCATGTCGAAATCTGTCGAAAAGTCATACAAGATTTAGAAAAACGACTAAAGACACCGATTAAAATTGATTACCAATCTGTCACATCACAAAATCGACTACCTTTAGTACAAAACGGCACTGTCGATATCGAGTGTGGTTCAACAACCAATAACTTAACTCGTCAAAAAGATGTTGCCTTTGCGGTATCCACTTATATAGAAGAGGTCAGAATCGCCGTCAAAGCTGACTCTAATATCAGTTCAATTACACAATTAGCCAATAAAAAGGTGGCTACAACGACTGGTACCACTTCAGTCCAATTGCTCCGTAAAAATGAGCGTGCAAATGGCATTAACTTCGAAGAAATATTCGGAAAAGACCATGCAGATAGTTTTTTACTTTTAGAGTCTGGCAGAGCTGATGCTTTTGTGATGGATGGCTCGATCCTCGCCGGTAATATTGCTAACTCGAAAAACCCGAAAGATTTTAAAATTGTTGGAGAAATCTTAAGTGTGGAACCGATTGCTATCATGATACGTAGAGATGATCCAGACTTTAAAGCTGCTGTTGATGGTTCTATCAAGGAAATGATGAAAGATGGTACTCTCGCCAAAATGTACAAGCAATGGTTTTTGGAACCGATTCCTCCCAAAGGAAATCGCGTAGGTCTTGAATTATCGGAAAACACAAAAAATGCTTGGGCTAACCCCAACGATAAACCCGCTGAAGATTACGCCAAAAAATAACGATCGACATGCTTTGATTCATGTCGCTTGATCTTCATATCTTTTGTAAAAGTACTTATGGGGAGGAATACTCCCCTCGGTGCTTTGGCGAGTTCTTTACTTTTGGATCGCCGCCAAGCGACCCGACTTACCTCGATTGGCTCCTAACGGCATGGGGGTGGACGGCACTTGTTGCTGCCTTAGCTCTTTTCATTGCCATCCTTCTGGGTATTGTGATGGGCACATTACGTACACTTCCGAAAGACTCTCTTCTTGATCGTTGCATTATCTTTCTTGCGAATAGTTGGGTGGAGCTTTTTAGAAATATTCCTGTCTTAGTTCAAGTTTTTTTGTGGTATCACGTCATCCCGATCTTTATTCCTGCTCTGAAAAGTTTTCCTTCTTATATTCTAGTGAGTATTGCTCTAGGATTTTTTACCTCCGCCCGAATCGCCGAGCAGGTCAAGTCGGGAATCTTTTCTCTTCCTAAAGGTCAAAGCTACGCCGCCCTATCCTTGGGTATGACTCGACTACAAACCTATCGCTTTGTGATTCTGCCCATGGCGCTCAGAATTGTAGTTCCCCCACTAACTTCCGAATTCATGAATATTGTTAAAAATTCTTCTGTTGCCTTCGCCGTTTCTGTTTCTGAATTAACACTATTTGCCATGCAAACCCAAGAAGAGACCTCACGTGGCATCGAGATGTATTTAGCCGTGACCCTGCTCTATGCTATTTCCGCATTCACCGTCAATCGTGTGATGGCCTATATCGAAGCGAAGACTAAAATTCCAGGGTTTATTTCATCTGCAAACTCCTCTGGGGCTCACTGATGAATCTTGATCTGTCTTTTTATAGTTGGGAACTGTTTCAAAACTTTATCTTGAAGGGTTTGATCTTTAGTATTCAACTAACCATTATTGCTACTTGTGGCGGAATCATTTTGGGTACAGTCTTAGCCTTAATGCGCCTATCAAAAAATCCATGGATCTCATCACCAGCAAAATGGTATGTCAATGTCATGCGATCCATCCCATTAGTCATGGTGATTTTATGGTTCTTTCTATTAATGCCAAGCATCATTGGACGCTCCATCGGTGCTGAACTATCTGCCTATATTACGTTTATCGCTTTTGAGGCGGCTTTCTTTTGTGAAATTATTCGGGCCGGTATCAACTCAGTACCTCAAGGTCAAAATAACGCTGCTTTTGCACTCGGTATGACCTATTCACAAAATATGAGTTTTATTATTCTGCCCCAGGCATTTCGGAATATGATCCCTGTACTCATGACCCAAACCATCATTTTGTTTCAAGATACGTCTTTAGTCTATGCGATTGGCGCTTATGATTTATTAAAAGGTTTTGAGGTCGCGGGGAAAAACTATGGCCGCCCGATTGAAAGCTACCTCCTCGCCGCCATTGTTTATTTTTTGATCTGCTTTTCTTTATCTTCCATCGTGAAGAAGATTCAATCTCGTGTTGCCATTATTCGTTAAATTATCTGAAAGAAATCTCTCATGCCCCTGATCGAACTGCATCACGTCAACAAATGGTACGGCCAGTTTCAGGTGCTCAATGATTGCACCGTAGAGGTTAATACGGGTGAAGTAATGGTGGTTTGTGGCCCATCTGGCTCCGGTAAGTCTACGCTGATTAAAACAATCAATGGTTTAGAGTCTATCCAATCTGGAGAAATTATCGTTGATGGTATTTCACTTCAAGACCCACAAACAAATTTGCCACTTTTAAGATCTAAAGTAGGCATGGTATTCCAAAACTTTGAGTTATTTCCTCACCTATCAATTACTGACAATCTCACCATTGCGCAAATTCAAGTTCTCAAAAGATCTACAACTGATGCACTCAAAAATGGCCTTCATTATTTGGAGCGCGTAGGTTTAATAGCACAAAAAGATAAGTTTCCAGGGCAATTATCCGGTGGTCAACAACAACGCGTCGCCATCGCTCGAGCATTATGTATGAATCCTAAAGTGATGCTGTTTGATGAGCCCACCTCTGCGCTTGATCCAGAAATGGTTGGCGAAGTTCTCGAGGTGATGATTCAATTAGCGCAAGAAGGTATGACAATGGTATGCGTTACCCATGAAATGGGTTTTGCTCAAAAAGTAGGCCATCGTGTGATCTTTATGGACCAAGGTCGAGTAGTGGAAGATTGCACCACTGCTGAGTTTTTTGGTCAGACTTATCAAAAAAGCCCCCGAGCTGAAGAGTTTTTATCTAAAATAATTCCTATGTAATATGCGGGTACAGTTAAAAGAAATCCTTCGATGACGCTCCTCATACTATTTTTTAATTCATGATTCACTTTCATACCATTAGTACGAAATGAAATTAAGCCATTACTTTTTTTGTGGAATTGCATTCATCTCCTTCAGTTCTTCTGGAGCATGGGTTCCTTTATTAAAAAATGCCAATGACGATACGATGTATTTTGATCCGGCAAGAGTCAAAAAAAATGGTGAGGATTTGCATGTCGCGACCTACTCCAACTACAAAAAACCAAGATTATCAAAAGGTTTTGAAAGCATGAGCTCGATGACACATCTATCCATTAATTGTGCCAAAAAAACATTTACGATTCATCAAATCGTCGACTATGAAGATGAGGATTTAGAAGGTAAAAATCGACCATTTACTTTCCAATACCCCAAAATTTCACCGATTCCTGAGAATAGTTCAATCAGCTTGATTCAAAGCAAAATCTGCGAATAATTAGCGATTAGATCAATCACCAATTTCAGCTTTGAATAAGAGAAGTTGGAAGTGCCATTGTGGATCTGTTCACGACAGGGACATCAATGGCGCTCTCAATATTCTTGCGTTCGGACATGAACGTCTAGCGGTAGGAATCCCCGTCCTTTAGGACGGGGAGGATGTCAATTACTGATGTATGGGCACTTGGATTCAGCTAAGGTGTTAAATGCCTGCTCCCCAGGGACTTTCTTTACCATTTTGTAGTAATCCCAAGGTTGCTTGACCTCCGATGGTTTTTTTACTTCAAATAAATAAAAGTCGTGCACCATCGTGCCATCTTTACGAACATATCCACCTTTGGTAAACATATCATTGATCTTGATATTTCTCATCTCTGCCAAAACCTTATCAGCATCATCTGTTCCAGCAGCTTTTACAGCCTTGAGATAGGTCAACATAGAAGAATAATTACCAGCCTGCACAAAGGTTGGCATGCGTTTTTGCTTATGGATAAAACGACTTGCAAACTCGCGAGATTGCTCATCTTGATTCCAATACCAAGGGGCAGCAACTGACATACCAGCAGCATTATTGATCCCAATACTATGAATATCGGTCAAAAACACTAACAAACCAGCAATTTTCATCTTCTTGTTAATGCCGAATTCAGCAGCGGCTTTAATCGAATTAATCGTGTCTCCTCCTGCATTAGCAAGACCCAGAACCTGTGCGCCTGAACTCTGCGCTTGAAGCAAGAAAGAAGAAAAATCACTTGCGCTCAAAGGGTGTCTTGATGCACCGACAACCTTACCTCCTCCAGATTCAATAACACGCGTTGCATCTTTTTGTAACTGCGATCCAAAGGCATAATCAGCCGTTAAAAAATACCAAGTTTTTAAACCCTGTTCAACGACAGACTTTCCTGTGACATTCGATAAAGCATTGGTATCGTAGGTGTAGTGAACCGTATATGGAGAACACTGTTCATTCGTAAGCGCTGAGGTTGCGCCACCATTATTAATATAGACCCGTTTTTTTTCATCAGTCACTTTGGCAATAGCTAAACCTACCGCAGAGTTACTTCCCCCAAATAATGCGCTAACGCCCTGTTGATCAATCCACTCCCTGGCTTTTGCGGATGCAATATCTGGCTTATTTTGATGATCAATCGAGAGAATTTCGACTTTACGACCCAACACAGTTCCACCAAAGTCATCAATCGCCATTTGCATCGCATCTTGACCACCCTTACCATCAATATCCGCATATAGCCCACCCATATCGGTGATAAAACCGACTTTAATCGGATCTTTTTTGCCTTGACCAAACGACTGTTGACTCATGATCAACATGAAAAAAATTACAGCGAACTTTTTAATCATCACGTCCCCTTCATTGATAAAAATTTAACCGCCTTATCACTTCCTAATGAAGCATTTACTATTTCTTAACACTTATCTTTTAGCGTCCTTTATGAGGCTACAGGTAAAAAAAAGGGATAGCAATAGTGGTTTTAACTAATCACCAAAAGTAATCGATTTTGAATAAAAACTGGGGATGATGGTCTAATACAGTGAATTTCGATCCATAAATGCATCAAAATAAGACCATTAGAAAAATATAGCGTCCAAAGGAATAAACATGGATTCACAAAACCTTGTAAAACAACAATTTAGCTCAACCGCTGAGAATTACTTTCAGAGTGCGGTTCACGCTCAGGGAAAAGACCTGTCCGACTTAATTATCTTGGCTCAACAATTAAAACCGGGGCGTGTCCTCGACTTAGGCTGCGGACCAGGGCATGTAAGCTTGAATCTCAGCAAAGAGGCAACTGAAGTCATTGCTTATGACTTATCAGACACCATGTTGTCCGTTCTGAGCAGAATCGCCGAAGAACGAGAACTAAAGAATATTGTCTGTCAAAAAGGAACAGTTGAAAAATTACCTTTTCCTGATCAGCATTTTGATTTAATCGTGACACGTTTTTCTGCTCATCATTGGCTCAATCTTCAAGATGCTCTTCACGAGATGAGGCGTGTTTTAAAAACAAATGGCACCATCGTCATCATTGATGTCACCTCACCATCCCTAGCGCATTGTGATACAGCACTGCAAACTGTAGAGATTTTGCGAGACGCTTCACATGTTCGCGACTATAGCTTAAAAGAATGGCATAACATGATCAGTGAAGCTGGTTTTAATGTAACTCATGAAACAAGCTGGAAATTACCGATTGAGTTTGCATCTTGGATCAAACGAATCAATACCCCGATCAATCGAGTTGAAGCTCTTAAAGTGGTGATTGATGCATTCCCAAGTGAAGTCAAAAATTACTTTCATTTTGATCAATCATATTCCTTTGAATTTGATGTGACATGGTTTCAAATGCAACTGAAAATAACTGAAGACTTTGCATGATCAAATGATGTTTATCATTAAGGGAAGGTGCGCTAAAGCATCTCATTTGACTAGCATTTACACTATGTTTTTAACAAATGATTCACAAATCAGTTCATACTCAATTGTCATAAATAAGACTGCAAATAAGATATGAAAAACAATTTATCAAAATGGTCACTCATCGCAATAACAGCATTTTTTTTAACATCACATACTCTGCATTGTGCAGCGCAAACGATTAGTGATTTTCCGAATAAACAAGTTCATCTCGTCGTTCCTTATGCGCCAGGTGGACCAACCGATATTATTGCAAGGCTGATCGGCCAAAGGCTCGCAGAATCATGGAAACAAACAGTCCTCATCGATAATCGCCCTGGCGCGGGAGGAAACATGGGTACGAGCTATGCTGCAAAAGCCACCAACGATGGTTACACCATCCTTCTGAACACGAGCTCTATCACGGTCAATGCCTCTTTATTTAATAATCCAGGCTATAGCCTCGACAAGGACTTTATCGGAGTAGCTAATATTGCTTCAAGTCCCAACATTATTGTTGCTGGAAAAAGTCTGCAAGCAAAAAACTTAAAAGATGGTATTGAGGAAGCAAAAACGGGTAAATTAAATTATGGATCACCTGGTGAAGGAACTACTCCCCACCTTTCTGCTGAGTACTTATTTAAAGTATTAGCAAAAGTTTATGTTGAACCAATTCATTACAAAGGTGCTGGACCGGCGGTAAATGCTGCCTTAACAGGAGAGGTTCAGTTTAGTAGCGTAGCAGTTCCTGCTGCTAGCCAATTTATTAAGACGAATCGCCTGATGGGTTTAGCCGTGACGAGCTCAAAAAGATTACCGACATTACCAGATGTGCCAACCGTGGCAGAATCCGGTTTTACAGGTTTTGAAGACTATACATGGGTTGGTGTCTTTGTACCTAAATCGACACCAGAAAAAATAGTTGAAAAAATAAATCAAGATATACAAAAAATCTTGGATGACCCTAGCTTTAAGGAGCGACTTGCCACAATTGGTTTTGACGCTGCTGGAGGGAGTGTTGTGCAATTTAATCAATATTTAAGAAAAGAAACGGATAAATGGGCAAAAGTTGTCCGAGAGATAGGGATACCTAAACAATGATGAAATCAATTTCTAATTTACTTGCGCCAATTCGTCGAGTGGTTACTGCCAATGATGCTTCTGGTCAATCTTATTTTTTAGAAGATGGCCCATCTCCGGCAGTCAAAGAGGTTCCTGAGCGCCCTGGGTATCGGGTAACGAATATTTGGCGGACAACGCAATCACCTGTAATAGTTAAGGCATCAGATTCTATTACTGAACATGTCGGTGTTCTTCCCCCAAAAAATGGAAATGTTCTACGGATCATTGACTATCCTCCAGAACCTAAAGATCCTGATGAGGTGAAACGACTGCAAGATGCTACTTTTGCAAAACTATATCCCGATGCTGGTCATGACTTAAAAACAGGTGATCATCCTGGCATGCACATCACTGAAACGGTTGACTATGCACTGGTTCTTGCAGGTGAAATTACGGCTATTATGGAGACTGGTGAAACCGTTCTGCATGCTGGTGATGTGCTCATACAAAGAGGCACCAATCACGCCTGGGCCAATCGATCAGACTATCCTGCACGTATTGCTTTTATTTTGATCGATGGCAAAGATGAAGGATAGTCCTTAATAGTAAAGATTACTTTCTTAAATAACCACACCCCATTGATCTTGAAAAGTATGGGGATTAGTCGCTAAAGTAGACCAGTAAGTCGGATTTAAGCTACTGGTTGATCTGTTGTAGTCCACATGCGTTGTTGCCGCTGAACTCGCTCCCCAACTGCCGTTCACATCACCCATCAAGATACCTACTAAATTTACGGTCTGATTCGGTGGTACTGTGATGGTATTTCTAGTATTCACGGTATCATTTTGTGCCGTGACGCTAAAGGTCTTCGTCGTTGGGTTATAACCAAAGCTCTGTGACTCGTTCACAAACAACCAACTTGGTGTAACCGATCCCGGTAAACCAACTGACCTATTTTCGGGTCTCTTCAAGGTGAAGTTAGTTACGTCACCTCAGACTCTCTCAACGAAGATTCAAGAGCAGGTCCCATGACTTATTATCGAATCAAAGTGACGATAGATGAAAATCTCTCCATGAAAATAAAAATAACATTGAACTACTATCTGGGATGATTACCACCGTTGATATTAAGACAAGAGATCGAACGATCATGTCTTATATTTTAAAACCCATTACAAAAACACTCAGTCAATCCTTAAAAGAGCGTTAATGATTTATAAGATAAAGTTTGCGAAAATTTCGTCATCGCTATGGTTTATGTAAAAAACTCTCTAATTCTTTCAATCTATCTATAGCTCGACGAGTTGGGGTTACTAATTTCATACGAAAATCGTTTTTGTCAGTAAGAATATCAACCAATTGAAGATCAACTAATATTTTCAGGTTTTTGTGAAGCGTGGCAGGAGAGCCAATTTCAGATAAATAAATAACTTCCATGACACGACATTCTTGTTTTTGCAGATATTTACTACAAATATAATTCAACAAGTTAGCCTGTAACTCGTTAATGGAGTATTTTCGATTAACGGACTGAATATCCTGAATGACGTTTAAACAGTTATATAAAAGCATTTGATTATTATCAAGCCTTTAATGACCTAATGAAAGATAAATTACTTATATAAATAATTAAAGATTTTAATATTGAAAACAAGTCGTATTAATAAAAGACCATCAAACGAATTAGTATATTTAGTTAACTATCTGATATTTATGTAGAATCAAAATAAATTTTATGTATCGAAGCACTATCATCTAGAAAATCAACCTCGTCTTACAAAATGTCCACTTTTTTAGTAGTACCATCTATTTTTGTAAAAACCAAGAAATAATCATCTTCCACCCTTACTGACGTGAAGTTGGATTCAACAAAACTAAAAGCCAAGCCAAATGCCTTATCTGCAACTACGACTAGACCTGAATCAAGGCATTGAGAGATTATTTCAAACATATAACAATATTTAATAAGAATGAACTTCAATATATAACATATGGCTCTACATCATAAACGGGGGACAAAGGTATTTATTAAACTAGTTTTTTCGACGAACTTTTTTAATAGAGGTAATACCAATGTCCCATTTAGATTCTATCCTAGGTCTGCCTGATCTTTCAATCGAACAGGTAAAACGCGGTCAAATTATTGAGGTTTGGTGTAAACCCAAAGTCAGGCCAGCCTGTCTTTATTGTCAACATGACTCCGTTCG